>NZ_JBSGIT010000031.1:0-57865 GCF_053605205.1 Gordonia sp. NPDC003950
GCTTCAGCTCAGCCGAGTACCGCTTCGATCCTGCCGCTGCCATAGGTTTCATTCTCCCTTGAGACGAACCCTCCGGAAACACCGGGACGGATCAGCCTGCTTACGGTGGCGACCTCTCATGGGTCCTGGACTCACTCGCGAAGGAGCACTTCGATCATGTCGTTCCCTTGGCGCACGGAGGCCTGAACGACATCACGAACATCCAACTCCTTTGCCAGTCTTGCAACTTGACCAAGGGCAGTGAGCGAATGGGGCCCCGCTTGCGGTATCGACGATGGCATGAGGCCTGACTGCCCAGAGTCCACCCTACCCCGCCGCCTCAGTCAGATACCCCGCCAACGTCTCCCGTGTATTCTCATCAACCACCCAGTCATTGAATCCGACACCGAATACCGTCTTGTTGGAAATCGTTGACTTGACGGTCCCCGCCGCGACCGCCGGATTGCGATACTTCTTGCCCGACAACGATGCCGCACCCTGAGCCCGAACGATCTCCAACTCCGATGACTCGGGGTCGAAGAAACCGACCACACGACACCCCTCGTAGTCGAGGACCACACGCAGCCGGCCTTCGGCCCATACCAAGCCCGGTGTCGTTGCTACCGGCACCTGTTCGTCCTGCGGAGCCACGGTATCCGATTGAGTGAGATCGACATCCGACTCTGCCTCCGGCTCAACGGGAATCGTTGTGGTGGAGGCCGTCCGAGCCGCTGCGGTGCGGGCAGCCACCTCTGCGGGTGTCGGCACACCGCTCGGCTTCTCCGGACTGGTGGAGATGGTCTCGGGTTCCGACAACTTCAGGAGATTCCAGCGTCCGAGTCCATCCTTGACGACCCATGCTTCGATGTTGATATGGGCGTCGTGACGTTCCCGGGGATTGCTCTTTGCCCGCGCATCGATGACATGCTTCACTCGCTTCGAGTATGGACCCACAGGCGCAATGTAGAAAGCGGGTGGCGTTTCGCTCTGATCGAGGAAGACCACCGCGTCGTGTTCCCCACTCCCCTGCCACAAGTGCTGGTCCTGCGTGCTGATCCGCCAGCTTCCTCCGGCTCCGCTGTGCACGCGGACCACCCTGCTCTGCCCCTGAGAATTGCTGACGATGAGTGTTCCGCGCGAATGCTCGTCGGATGTCCGCGCCGTCCAGCCCTGGGCTTCGACCTGTTCGATCACGGCACGTAGGGCCGGCCCGATGGGAGCCTGCGGCTCCAAAGTATCCGAATCAGACGCGTCCACGCGCACTTGGACAGCTTCGTCCGGTGCCGAATCTCTTTCTTGCTCAGTCTGTTCGAACTCGGCTACCCGACCACCAAGCGCCACCCACAGCTCGGATATGCGCTCACCAGTCAACGAACTGAAAGCCAGATCGCGATCAATCAGCAGGTCCTGAATCCCCGCTTGCTGCAACGACTCCGCCCCGGCGACATTGAAGGTCTGGGCCAATGCGTCAAGTGCAATAACCCGATCGTCCACGGCGTCCGAATCTCGACCGGCGAGACCGACCGTCTCGTCACCGATCCGCATCCAGGTGATGTCGTCGAAGCCCTGCATGAGGGCTTGTTCAACCTCGAGATCCGGCAAGAGCTCACGCAGCTCACGCCAGGTCACGATCCCTTCGTGTTCCTCGAAGATATCGAAGATCGCGTCCCGCGGATTCCATACAGCGGGCGCGACCACAGTGGTCGGCTCATCCGCCTCCGCGTCACCGCTTGGCTTAGAGCTCAAGGCAAGCCACTCACTCAGCCGCCGCGCAGCGTCACGCGGATCGAGGTCATCGCGCTCGGCTGCCACCGTGAACAGCTCGTCGAGATACGTGTCCGCGGTCGAACCCACATCGGGGTCCTCGATCGTCGCGTTCACATAGACCACGACCATCGCGGTTGGCCCGGCCCAATCCGCCGGATGAACCACGCGACCCATCCGCTGCAGCATCTGTGCACGACTACGGGCAGCGGCCGTCACGACGCCCACCTGCGATATCGGCACGGCAACACCCTCATCGAGCAAGCGAGAAGTGGCCAAGACATCCACCGAGCCACTCGCGTAACGACCAAGCGTGAATGCAACGTCGCCGTTCTCCGGGACTGCGTCGGTGACAACGCCAGAGTTACGGGCGGCCTTGGCAATTGCCGCCGACATCTCGTGCGACGCTGTGAAGACGGTGGTTCTGCGTGCGTCTACAACGCCGCGGGCGATCACTTCGACAGCCGCCACCTTCGACTTGCATTCCGATAGAACCCACCTGCGGGCGTCCACAGCCTCCAGGTACTCACGCGCCAGGAAACTGATCTCACCGACGAGCGAACCGGAGTCGATTTCACGCGCGGTCTCGTACACGCCACCGCTGAGATCGACGCCGGTGTCGCGGAGTTTGCGTTCGGCCCGGTCGATGCGCGCGGTGAGCCCGTCGTACTCCTCCCGCTCAGGAACCGAGAAACGGACACCGACCGTCAGCACCAACGGCTCGCCGAGGATCCCCTCGTCCACCGCACGTCGGTAGTCGCAGCCTTCGATCAGCACGCCGAAGTACGGTCGCAAAATCCGGGCGGCCTGTGGATTCGACCATTCGTAGGACGCAGTCAGGCCTAGTTTTTCGGTGATCTCCTGACGCGGGAAGACGACGTCGGTGTAGTCGGCGACGCCAAGGCGTTGGATCTCGTCGACGACGAGCAACCCAGCGTCTCGGAAAGCCGTCAGGTGCCGCTTGCCCAGTCCTGCAACTGTGGTGACGACGATCTGCTCGCGAATCGCGAGCGCCTTCGAGCCATCGGGTGCACCGATCGCCACACCGGGAAACGCCCCCTCGAGAGTGCTGCGCCAATGGTCGACGAGGTCGTGGTCCGGGGCCAGGACCAACGCGGGCACTCCCCGACGCCGCGCCTCGGCAATGGCCGCGATGCCGACGTCTGTCTTTCCCGCGCCGGTAACTGCCTCGATGACGCCGGACCGGCCGGCAGCGAGCCACTTCTGAAAGGCCTCCACCTGCCAGGGCCGCAACGGTCGATTCATACCCAACCGCGAAGCAAGATCATCCGATGAGACGACACGCCATTCGTCGGCACCTTCCGGCGGTTGAACGAATACCTGGTCGTTGTCGAGGAGAACCTTCTGCACCGCGGTCACGGTCTGCGAAAGGCGTTCGGCCAGTTCAACGGATGTCAGCGGACCGACTCGAGTGATCTCGCCCAGAACCGAATCACCGAGTGTCTGCATTGTCCCGTGTCCCCTGTCGTCGCCGTCCGCTAGGTTTGAACTTCAAAGTATTAGATCAACTGACACTGACGAGGTTCACCACCATGAAGGCCGAGGGGAAGCTTGTCCGCGAACTGTTCGAGGGCGAGCAATGCCTGGTCGTACCCGTCTTCCAACGACCGTACGTGTGGAACCGGGTTCGCAACTGGGAACCGCTGTGGGCCGACATCGTCGCCATGGCCGAGTCCATGTCGACCGACACCTCATCAGAACCACACTTCCTCGGCGCGGTGGTCCTCGATTCCACGGACAAGGACGCCGCCGACATCAGCGTGCTGCAGGTCATCGATGGACAACAGCGCATCACGACCCTGCAGATCGCTCTCTGCGCGATCCGTGACGCTTTCACCACCGCCCAGGTCGAACGCGTCTTCATCAAAGCCCTGAACAAACTGGTCACCAATGAAGATCAGCTCTCGACGGAGGCCTTCGCCCCGTACAAGGTGTGGCCCACCCTCCGCGACCGCGAGGTCTTCGCGTCGATCGTCGACCACACCCAGCCGGACGATGAGCCCGATTCACGTCTCGCCGACGCCTACCAGTTCTTCTACGAGGAGACACTGACCTGGCTCACCGAGAACGAGTCGGACCGCGCGGCGATCAAGTCGCTCGTCGACGCACTGCGGATCGGTCTGCAACTGGTCGTCATCGAACTCACCGCCAACGACAACGCGCAGGTGATCTTCGAAAGCCTCAACGACCGCGGCACGCCGCTGCTGCCCAGCGACCTCGTCAAGAACTCACTGTTCCAACAGTTGGAACGCGCAGGTGCGGACGTCGAGCAGATCTTCGACGATCACTGGCGTCGCTTGGAGGCGCCGTTCTGGCAGGAAGAGGTCAGACAGGGCCGCTTGATCAGGACGCGTGTCGACGCCTTCTTTGCCCACTACCTCACCATGCGAACGGGCGACGAGGTGTCGGCCACCGGCCTGTTCAACCGGTTCAAGGATGTGTCCGTGGGCATGTCGCGCGACGATCTCGTCGCGCTCACACAGGAAATCGCCGAGTGCAGCGACCTCTACCGAGGCATCGTGGATCGCTCCGGCGACGACGTCCACGACCGACTCCTCGAGACAGCCGAGACGCTGGACACCACGGTCCTGTCGCCGGTGGTTCTCTATCTGGATCGTCGGACAGATGAGGCCGATCGCGCCGAGGCCTACGGATACATCGAGTCGTGGCTGGTCCGACGTGCCGTGCTGCGGTCGACCAGCAAGAACTACAACCGAATGCTGCTCGATCTCCTGAAGATCTTGCAGCGAAGCGCCACGCCTTTCGCACCGACCGTACGGACGTTCTTCCTTGAGAACACGTCGGAATCCGGACGATGGCCGACCGACGCCGAGATCCGTGACGCGCTGATATCCGCGCCGATCTTCAAGAACCTCACACGCGCCCGAATGCGTATGGTGCTGCGCGGCTGTGAGCGCGGCCTCCGCTCGGACACACACCAGATTCCCGATCTCGATTCTCTGGAGCATGTATTGCTCGCGACTGCGAGCGACGACATCGACGACACACTCCGCGGTGCCCTGGGGAACTTGACGCTGTTTCCGCGGTCGCGCGACCTGTCGAGGGCAACCGACTGGCCCGCTCGCCGTGCGATCCTGTCGGGCTCGGATCTCGAGCTGAACCAGCAACTCCCCGAATCACTTTCCGGGGTTCAGATCACCGTTCGCGGCTCTCGTCTCGCAGACGGTTTCTGCCGGACATGGCCACATCCCGATACACCGACAACCGCAGCGCCGGACGACGACGTCGAGGAGGAGGCCCCATCGGACGCGCCCACCTGGGTCGACGAGGCGTGGACGGAGATCCAGGAGTTCTTCGAAGATCTACCTGTCGGATCGGTGTCGCGGGTCGAGGATCGCATGTCACGGATAGCGCCCGTTGAGGGCGGATCTCTCGAGGTCTTGACGCAAGATCCCTTGGTCGGCTATGCATTTCGTGAGATCGCCGGAACCTTGTACATCGAGAAGGTACCCGGCGAGGCGCCGATACCGGGGCCGGATATCGATGCTCTGGCCACAAGTCAGCTGAACGTCGAACCCCACTTCTCGAACGCAGCGCCTGAGACCAGCAACGGGACAGGTACCAGGGCGGTATACGAGGAGACCATCAATGATCTGATGCTCGCCGGCTTCATCGAAGAGGGCGACACCGTGTACCACGAGCAGCCCCGCAAAGGACGCTCGTTCGCGGCCAGGATCGGCCGAGCAGGCCGGATCCTCATCGGAAACCGTGAGTATGACAGCCCTTCCGGGGCCTTGTCCGATGCGGTGGGATCCAGCCGAAATGGTTGGCGCGACTGGCGACTCGAACGGACCGGTGAGACACTCGAGCAGGTTCGTGAAAGGTTTCGATCACTTCGCCGGGCGCAGTGACGCGAACCATCTCCTAGGGGTGCGACCACCCGGCTTCAACAAGTCCGACCGGCGGCGGGGTCAGGTCGATCCAACGGGATCTAAAGGGATCTAAAGGGTCTTGTGCAAAGTCAGCAAGCCGCCGATATCGCCATCCGAAGCGGACGTTACCCTGCCGCTCAACGTCGTTCCCTGGACCCTGACGGCCAACTTCCCGTCTCCACATCCTGCGGCACTTCCGGTGATATCGCTCTCCACTACATCGATGACGCCTGAGTGGACGCCAACTTGTTCCCATGTCGAGCTGCAGGAGTATCCGGAGCCGACATAGTTTATGTTCCCATTCAGCTCGGTCGGGCTGCTCACGGTGAGGTCGGCGACAAGAGTTACACCACCAGAGGTCTCGTACTTCCCTTGCCAGTGGCCGCTCAGATCATCTTCTGGAGTATCCGCCGGAGCTGATTCTGCCGAATCCACAGCTGGGGTGGCCCGCCAGTGACTGTAGGCCCAGACGCCGACACCAATTGCGCTCGCAAGAGCGATCGTGACGGTTGCGACGGCGATAATCACCAGTAGGTGCCTGTTGCCATTCTCGCCGTTTCCCATAAGACAAGCGACCCCCTGGCTCGCGCGCGATGAACTCATCTGGCGGCATCAATGTGTCGCCAGTCGACTGTGATCCAGCCCTCGAAAGATGACGCTTCGTCACTCTAGCGCGCCGAACAGCACCACGCTGTCGCCCACTTGAGGGAATTCAGCAGTGGCCGGATTGGTGACTGCCGGATGAAAATCATCTGGTGAGCGTCAAGGCGCGCGTGGCGTCACCAACCCGAAAACCCTGGGCACCAACCATAATCCCGACGAGCCCAGCCCCGCGTCCTCAGTCAATCGAGGATCGCCGGCGACCGTTTCCACCGCAACCAGGCGGAGACCCTCGATCACGGCGCCGTCCCAGCCATCGCGGAAGCGATAGCCGAACTCGTCGGCGATAGCGCGTCCGAACCACTCGTTCGTGATCCCCAGTTCGTCTCCGGCATCGGTGCGCAAAACGAAGACCGGCACATCGTCTGTCGAGTAAACGGGTTCGACAAATCCGGTGACCGGTTCACCCGGCGACGCATTCGTCAGGGCCCGCCGCATGTCCCGCACACGTGCGGCGTCCCCAGCCAATGGTCGTCCGGAGAGCACATCTCCGGACCCGAACTCGATTGCTGCGCTGTACTTTTTGCCCTGCTTGCTCTTGCGGCGCTCTCGTAGCCGTCCGTTGCGCTTGTCGAACCACATCCAACCGGTCGGGATATCGAGGACTGCCACCTCATCACGAGCACGGCTCAGTGCCACGTACTTCTGGCGCAATGCCGGCCATTCGTCCTCATTGCTCATTGGGCTGTTCGGGTGCACGAAGAAGGCACGTTCGAACTCAAGCCCTTTGGCGCGGTGGATCGTCGACACGATCACCCGGGATTCATCGGGCTCGGTCAACGTCAAGGGAATCGAGCCTGTGGCAATCAGACTGCGCACGCGAGGCAGGTTCAGCTGGTACATCGTGCGTGAACGCCCCTCGGCTCCCTTCAGCAGATACCACGCTTCCTCACGCAGCCGCTGCGCCAGCTTCGCCTCGATCACTGATTGGACGCTGTCCCGGTCGACCTCCGGCCCGGCGAAGTCTTCGAAGACGCCCGCGATCCACCGCGCCGCGCCGAAGTCCCTGGCCTGTCGACGAACCACGTGATCCACGCCCTGTTTGGTGAGAAACTGCGAAACACGCAGCACCTCACCATTGGTGGCGCACAGTACGGCGGTGCGCCCCGACTCCGGCTCGGCGAGGAACGTCCAGTCCTTGATGACACCGGAGTGGGGCAGGGTCTTCTCGAACTCTGCGACCGTCTCCGCCGCTTGAGCCTCTCGTTGGCCTCGCAGCAGATTCCCCAGGCCCACCACTTCGATCGGAAACGGTCCCTGTGCCCGGTAGTTCCGCGCCAACGTCATCGTCTCGGCGCCAAAGGCATCCGCGAGCTGAGCCGCGAAGTCGGTCGACTTCATCTGACTCCGTGACTCTTTCAGGGTGAAGTCGTATATGCCCTGCAGCGGATCTCCGAGTGCGGTGAAGCCTGCCGACTCCGGCATCCGACGGAGCAGTGCGAGAATCATCTCTGCCCGATCGCCCACGAGGTCTTGAACCTCGTCCAATATCAGGTGTTGGAGATCCTCGATCCCCTCGACGTCCTCGGAGTCGTCATTCAGCAGCTGGGTCGCCTGTCGCACTCGATTGTCGAAGCCTCCGAAGGGTTCTCGTCCGTTCTGCGACAACAGGTACGACGCCAACGAGTCGAAGGTGCGGACGTCGGTACGCGCGATGTCGTGTCCTTCGAGCCTCGTGCGAACAGCCTGTACCGCGGCTCGAGAGAAGCTCAGCACCATGATCTCCGTGGATGCCGATAGGTCTTCTTCCTCCACCAGGTACTGGATGCGCGACGCCACGACCTCGGTCTTGCCCTGGCCCGCGCCGGCGATCACCAGCAAACGCGCGTCGGCGGGCGCCTCGGCCACGGCTCGTTGCGAGTCGTCGAGTTCGAAGACCGTCTGCTCGTCCAGATCGGTGGGCTGGGTCATGTCAGAAGTCTTGCGGGCTCACCCACGTATGTCACGGCCATCCTCTCCCGCGCCCGAGATCCTGCGACGTACAACACGCTGCGAAGCTTCTTCAGTTCGCGTTCGAGGTCGTCGCCCTTCTTGCGTGCGATATAGGCGGGTGGGAAGTCGTTCACCCCCAGCCTCGCCAAGACCACTCCGCGATACTCCAGGCCCTTGGCCCGGTGCATCGTCATCACCCGTACGCTATCTCCCAGCTTCTCCTCGGCCGTGTTCGAGCCAACGGCCGCCGCTTTGATCCCCTCGGCGGCCAATGCGTGCACGATGTCGTCGACATGGCGCTTCTCGTAGGTGAAGACAGCGATACCGGAGGCTCCCAAGCCCTCCGCTTCCCACTTCCGGATCAACGCCGCGATACCAGCGTTCTCGGACGCGACACTATCGAAACCCGCCATCTCGGGTGCAGGGCCGCCGAAGACCGATCGGGAGCCCTGGAGGTCCTCGGAGTCGACATCGAGGTCGTCGACATCGGGATCGGCCACCTGCAGGGTCCACCGCAGGATCTCGCGGCTGGTGCGGTAGTTGATGGTCAGCCGACGTGAGCGTCCACGCGTCTCGATTCCGTAGCGCGACAACGGCGTCGGCCGACCGTAGATCCGTTGGTGCGCGTCACCGACAATGAAGAGATCGTCGGTGTCGGGCGGGACCAGAGCACGCACCATCTTCCAGTGAGCGGGATGGAGGTCCTGGGCCTCGTCGACGATGGCGAATCGGTACCCGAACTTCTCCCGCAGCTTGGGGTCGGCGGTGAGTGCCGACGCCGCGCGTGCGGCGAGTTCGGTGAAGGTGATCAGTCCATCGGCCCTCATCAGGCGTTGGAAATGCTCGATCACCTTCCACACGTCGGCGCGCTGAGGGCGTGAGAGTCGTTGGGAGCGGCCACTCCGGGCCACCCGCAGATATGCGGTCTCGGTCTCGATCGAGTTCCCCAACACCACCAGGGACCACTCATCGGAAAGGAAGGCCGGCTCCCAGCCCTCGGTGGACTGCTGCGCGGCGACCGACCACAGCTGGGTGACCCGTGGATCGCCATCGTGGACCAGCGTCGAGGAGGTGACCAGAGCGCGACCATTGTCGGTGGATGCGACCACCTTGCGTGCCAGTGCGTCGACGTTGAGGACCTCCACCCGCTGGGTGATCTCCTTGCCGGCGAGTTCGATGAGCTGTGCCTCGATGGCGCGCACCAGGTTTCGCGTATAGGTGGTCAACAACACCTTGGCGGCGCTGTTCTCCTCGTCCAGCCGATGGGCGAGGTGACGGGCGCGATGCAGCGCAGTGACGGTCTTCCCGGTGCCGGCGCCGCCGGTGACCCGGAAGGGACCATTCCACCCATCGTGAGTGGCAAGCTTGCGTTGCAGCGGATGCAGCCACACGCGCCATTTGGCGAAGTCGCCTTCGAGTACCGCCCGGAGTTCGGCCTCGTTGTCACCGGCCGCGGCGGTGAAGTTGAGCTGCGAGATAGGGCGCTTGAGTGCCTTCTGGATGTCGTCGGGGTCGACGGGGCCGGGCTCGTCGATGGCGTAGGAACTCCACACCTCATCGGGACTCTTCCCGAACACGAGATCGAGCACCGCGTTGGCCTGGGTATTGGGCAATGCTTCGGCGATGGCGAGAAACGCCTTCTCACCAACCACCTTGGTCAACTTCTCGGCAAGTTCCGCCTCGACGCCGAAACGTTCGAGGTCGATCGGCTTCACCGTTGAGGGCATGAAGGAAGCGTCGGATCCCGATGTGGGAGTCGTCGCCTTACCGATCGCCTCCTCAAGTGCCACATGGTCGAACAGCTCCGCAGCTCCGGTCTTCTTGTTGACCTGCAGGGTGACCTTGCCGGCGAAGTCGTAAGCGTCGTCGTGGGTCAGCACCGAGATGAGGTACAGCGACGAATCGCCGCCCGGGTCCACGAGGACCGCCCGGTAGTTGTCGTTGACACGCGCGGTTCGGATGTACTTGTTGGCGGCCCCTTTGGGCTTCTTGAAGTCCAGCCCGGTGGCGTCCGGGTCTTGTTGGAGCTTCACCATGAAGTTGAGGACCTTACCCTTGATGCTTCCGTCGAGTTTGTCGTAGGACTCCTGGAACATCTCATGCATCTGCACGTATCGCGTCATCACTGTCCTCCTGTCACCGCGCCGACGACATCGTCCACCACACCGATATCGGGCTCGCCCGTCACGCGATACACACGCCAGCCGTTCTCCTCGAGCCACCCATCCCGGTCGTCGACGATATCGGTCACGACGGCGATCCGTGGTTCTTCCCAGCCGAGTTCCACCTGCCAGATGGATTGGTCGGGGCCGAGCTCCATCCCGACCTCGGGGATCGCCGCCCCGGAGTCAGCGAGGCTCTCCACCAGGCCGGCAACCGCAGGGTCGGCGTATTCGTGGACGATCTTCCACTCTCCGGACAGCGGAGTGATGATGTCACCCCGACTCGCCGCGGTGGTCGCCAAGGGGACGGGCACAGCCAGGAAGTCGGCGAGGGACTTCGTCGTCCAGATCGCGGCCATTCGCTGGGGCAGCAGGTCACCGAAGTGTGGAAGTGATACGAACTGAAGCAGATTCGCCCATCGGAGCCAGGCTCGCCATTGATTGTCATGTATCTTCCCGCCGACGGCCTCGTCGGCGTCGTCGAGGAGCGTGAAGACCCCGAGCGTGGGTTCGAAGTTCTCGGGGTCGGCGCAGATCAGGATCGGCAGCCCGCTCAGGCCGTGTCGTGGGACCACCATGATGGTCCCGGAAGAGTCGGGATGCGTGGATGTACCGGCTGCGACATCGACGAGGATCTTCGCGAGTTGCCCCGGCCCGGTAAAGATCGGCTCTCCGGAGCCGTGCTTATCCGACGGGTTCACCAGTGCCAGCGCGGTCGCCGTGGCGCCATCGCCCCAGACGTCGGCGTCGGGATCGGCGAGGTACTCGACAAGCAACTCGATCGGGTTCTCCCACAGGTATTTGATTCGCGGGTCGGAAACCTGCTCGGCGGCAGCATTCTTGACGTGCTGGTGGACGATGTCCTGCGACCGGTTCTTGGCGTTGCCGGATTCGAGGGCGGTGATGTCATCCCACGCGATCGACCAGACGCGAGTGTCGTCGCGTCGCAGCGCGTCGCGCTTACGGGCGTCATCCGCGGTGCGATTGTGTTCGACGCTCGCGTGAAACTGTTTGCCGTCGAGGTAGATCGCGACGTCGGCAGTCTGGGCGTCGACCCTGGTGAGCAGGAAATCCGGCTCGGTGGCGACACCGACGGCGACCACCTGGACGAGCGGCCGCATACGCCATCGTCGGGGTTGCTGGTCGGGACCGGGTATGCGGATGTCGAGTTCTTCGCCGTTGGTGCCCATCGAGATCTCATACGACGCACCAGGACGGCTCTCGAGCAGCGTCTTCAACAGTTCCCGGAACCGGATCTCCAGCTCGCTGAGTTGAACGGCGCCGATGTCAATGCCGGTGACTGTCCCGATCTGCTCGACCTGCCATTCGCCGAGGAAGTCCTCGAGGAGCCGGAGGGCCGATTCACGTGAGGCGTGGGTCATGTCTCGTGCCGGCAGAACTCCGTACAGGCATCGGTGGCAGGCGCGGAGTTCTTCGGTACGACAGGGGCATTCGGCGAGCGCATCCCGGGCGAGGGTGAGGATGTGGCGCATGCGGTCGGGTTCGCCGAATCGGTCAAGGTATCCGGTGCCGCCGGGCACGGTGTCGTGCAGAACCAGGAAGCGGCGGGTGGCTCCCTCGTTGTCGGTCATGCTGGACGCCACCACCGACAGATGTTGAGGATCGCCGCCGAAGTCCTTGCGCAGTCCGAGGAGCAGCGCGCCCTTGAACGAGGCCAGGGTGGTTTCGAAGTTCAGCAACGACACGGGGAGTAGGAGTCGGACCGCTTGGGTGCGTAGTTCGTGGGAGAGCAGGAGCCGCGTCCACGTCTCGGTGCCACCGCGCCGGGTGATGCAGTAACCGCGGTGGCGGACATCTTCGGTTCGCGTGGAGCGTGATGCGACGACGCCGCAGTGTTGGCAGGTGGTGAATCCGGGTGCGTTGCGTTCGTCGCCGGCGATGGTGAGGGTCTCACCGGGCGCGTCGCCGTATCCGGTGTTGATGGTTCGGATGGTGGCCGTTCGTGCGTATTCGGCACCGAAGATGGCGTCGGTGAGTCGCCAGGCCTGGGCGATGTCGTGGGGTTCGATGTCGACGCCGGTGACGGTTCCGAAGAATGTTCGGGTGCGGTCCTCGGTTTCGTCGTCGATCAGGACATCGTCGAGGCGGTGGACCGCCGATACCTTGCGTAGTTCGAGGACGTTGTGCACCGATCCAGAGTCGGCGACCGCCCCGGAGTGACACCGTGGACAGATCTGCACGACGTCGGGTGCGGTTGTGCCCCAACCGCAGTCGGGGCACAGACGGGTTCGGCGCCAGTGAGGTTTGGTCGACGGTCCGATGTCCATGGCGTCGATCTCGACGCGCTTGCCACCCGCGTAGAAGTAGGCGCCGGGTGCGAGTTCGGTGAGGGCGGTGGCGCTGCCCCGCTCATAGGTGAGATCGAGTGCTTCGGTCTGGGGTTGGCCGCCGGGGGTACCGGTGGTCCACCACAGGTGGATGTCGAGGGTGGTCGCGTCGTCGAGCAGGTTGTAGTTCGGGAGGAGCCCGACACCGGACAGTCCGGTCAGGGTTTCGATGCTGCCGCGTTCGTAGAGTTGTTCACTGAGAGCACGGAATTCGCCGGCACAGCGTTTGCGGTCTTCCTTCTGGGCGTCATCGAGATGTCCGTGTTTGTCGAGTGCCGCAATGGTTTCCGATAGTCCGCTCATGCGGGTGCGGATTTCGTCGGTGTCGGAGACCCAGCGGGCGGCGGTCTCGGCGGCGAGGTTGCGCATTCCTCCTGCGGCGAAGTCCCGCAGATGCAGGCGGGCATCGTCGGAGATGTTGTCGCCGAAAAGTGCGGAGAACTCGGCGGTCAGGGTGTCGGCGTGATTGACGCAGGTGTCGACCACCGAACGCAGCCAGTGCCCCTCGTCCATGCCGTGGTCGAGGCATTCGGTGAGTTTGGTGGGCATGGGCGTTGTGATCGGAAGATGATCTCCGGCAACCTTGTCCAGGCAGAAGGCGAGGTACTGGCGTTGCAGGAGTTCAGTGGCCTCCAGGTACGCCCCTGGTGGCATGACCTCTCCGGCGATGAGGTTCTCGGGTTGTGCGAAGTAGTAGAGGTCGCGCGGCGAGGTGGGTACCGCGGCGAGGACGAAGGCGTTGCCGGTGGATCGTCCGGCGCGCCCGACGCGCTGAAGGTAGTTGGCCGTCGACCGGGGCAGGGAGGCCAGTGCGACGGTGCTGAGGTCACCGATGTCGATGCCGAGTTCCAGCGTCGGGGTGCATGCCAGGATGTTGGGATCAGATGCGGAACCGCCGACCTTGAACCGGGTTTCGACCTCTTCCCGTTCCGCGCGCGCGAGGAGGCCGGTGTGTTCGGCGCTGACGATGCGGCGAATGCGGCCGCTGCGGTACATGCTCCGATAGAAATTCGACTCCTCCACCGCATCGGGTTCGAGTTGTCCGGTGCATCGCATCCGGGGGCAGGGCGCTCCGTGCCAGAGGTCCAGTCGGTTCCCTGCGGCGGGTTGGACGTGATGGCACGTCGGGCATTCCAGGCGGACGATGTCGGATGGGTCGAGGATCACTGCTTGCGGTGTGAGGCCGTAGAGCTGTGATCCTTTCTCGCCGGATCTGCGAACCAGGGGCCCGGTATCACTTGCCAGCTGGTCGACGACCCCGAGCAGGAGTGCTTTCGCTTCTCCGCTGTTGACTCCGAGGCAGCGTTTGGTCCAGTCGGTGAGCCACGATTCGCCACGCGGGGTCAGCGATTGGAAGTCGGTGTCTCCGGCGGGCCCGGTGGTGTAGAAGGACGGGGCCGGTCGTCCGCGCGGGAATTTGGGCATGCCGTCGGTGCTGCCGCCCCAGATGGACCACCGCTTTCCTTCGTCCTTGAGGTAGGTCGCGAGCCAGGGGTGGATGATCCCGCCGCCGATGCGTAGGTGCTCGAGTATCCCGAACAGCCAAGGGCGATAGACACTCTCGGCGAGCGGGCCGCCGAGGCTCAGTTGTGGCAGGTTTTCATGGATGTCGTGGCTGAGGCGTGCGTAGGTGTCCAGGTCGACGTCGATATCGACGGCGAGCGATGAGGTCAGTTCGAGGGTGCGGCCGGTTCGGGAGCTTAGGCCGGCTTCGAGGTGTGCCTGGAACGCGAGGCGGGTTGCCAGCAACGATCGGAGCGGCCCGTTGTCATGGTCGAGCCAGTCGGCGTCGTTGGTGAGTCGCCGACTGAAGTCGGGTGGGGTGAGGGCATACAGTTCATCGATGGCCGTGGTGGCGCCCAGCGCTGCTCCGGCGTCGGCCAGGGACACCCGATCGTCGCCGACGGCACGGAACAATGCCGAGCGGAAGTTGAAGGCGAAGGCGCGGCCTTCGATGAATGCGGCGCGGTGGGCGGCGTCCTGTACGGAATCGGTGAAGACGAGGGTCTTCTTCTCGTCGTCCGGCAGGACTTGCGAGCCGAATTCGGTGGTGAGACCGACGCTGAGGAGCGTGGCGACACTCGATCCCATGTAGCGGACGGCGTTTCGAGCGCCGCAAGATGGGCAGACCTCGTTGGCGGCGTCCTCATCGGTCGCGGTGATGTGGACCGCGATGGTGTCGGTTCCGGGTGACGCGTGGAGTTCGAGGGTTTCGGGGTCGAGGTGGCGTACGCCTTCTTCGTCGACAGTGGCGGCGAGCAGTGTGCGTGTCTTGGCGCGGCTGCCGGGGCGGGCGCTGTTGCGCCAGATGGCAGACGCCTCGCCCGCGAGGTTATCGCCGAGTTCGGTGGTGGCGGCCATCCAGCCGGCTCGCCCACACACGCGGCAGTATGTGGCGGGCAGAAGACGCTGTCCTTCGAGGGGCCCGTCGTGCCACCATCGGAACTCGGGCGTTGGACCGACCGCGCGCATCATTCGGCTGAGTTCACGCACCCAGGTCTGCACCTGGACGTTGACCAGTGGCCGTAGTGCTCCGGTGTTGTCGGAGGTGCGTGCAATCGAGATGAGGGCCAGGAACCGGAGGAGTGCGGTCTGGGCTTCTCCGGGGTTGGTGGAGTTGTGGACACCCCATGGCAGGATGCCGGCCTGCGCGACGCCGTTCACCGCGTCGGCAACGGTCATGGGGGCGTCACCGAGGACGTCGATGACGACGCGGGTGAGGAAGTGTCTGCGGAGGGCATCACCGATCGCGACCGGATCGCTCAGATCGGTGGATTGTGCTGCGGCAGAGCCAAGGACCGCCTCTGCGAGCGGCTCCCACGTCGTTGGGTCGTCGCTGACCGGTGCCGGAACCGCGAGGATGTCGTCGACGGACGGGATGTCGAGGGTGAAGTCGACCTCTTGGACGACGTCGGTCGCGGCGAGGGATGTCTCGCCGACGAGGGAGTCGGGACCGAAGGTGGTTCCGAAGACGGTTTCGGCGAAGGTCCGTAGGGCGGCACTCTGGGTTCCGCCTCCCAGGGTCGCGGAGGTCGCGATGGGTGTGATCCGGCCGAGTGGGCCACCTGCGCCGGCCACGCCCACCTTGGCGCCGAGGCGGCGGATGAGCATGGCGACGTCGGTGCCCTGGGCGCCGTCGTAGGTGTGGAATTCGTCGAGGACGAGGTACTGCAGGCTGAGAGCCGCATTGGCCCACAGACTCGAATCTGCGCGACGCAACAGGAGTAGATCCAGCATGCGGTAGTTGGTGAGCAGGATGTCCGGTGGGTTCTCGCGCAAGGTCTCGCGGTGGTCGACGAGGGCGTGGCGGCTCGGCTGTTTGCGTTTGCCGCTGCCGCCGATGTAGACACCCGCCGTTACGCTCGCCAGGCGGTCATCATCATGGATGTACTGCGCCAGACGGCGGGCTTGGTCGGTGACAAGGGCGTTCATCGGGTACAGGATGATGGCCTTGATGCCCTTGTCGCCGCGTGCGACGGCGCGGCGGCAATGGTCCAGGAGTGGTACGAGGAAGGACTCGGTCTTTCCCGAGCCGGTGCCGGTGGTGACGATGGTCGGTTGCGCCGCAGTGCCGTTCGTCGACAGCCGCCGAAAGGCCTCCGCCTGATGTTGGAAGGGACGGAAGCCTCGTGGCATCCACTCCAGCGGCGATACCCACCCGGTTCCGACGGGCTGGTAAGGCGTGCGGATCTTGAGGTAAGGGCCGCGGAAGATCCCGGTCTGCGGATCGGCAAGGAAGGTACGAAGTGCCTGTTGCGCTTCGGGATCCGAGAGCGCGAACGTCGTCGAGAGGTACTCGATGATCGAGTCCTGGGTCTCCAGCGCAAGCAGCGAGGGGAGGCTCGGATTCGGTGCGGTCATTCGCCGGTGGCCAATCGCTGTTCGAAGTCGGCATACGCTGCGCGCATCTCGGCTTCACGGTCCGGCTTGTAGAACCAGGGTTCATCGTGGTCGTCGTCGGGAGCGAACGGCGTGTAGCGGTCGAGCAGGTCGCCGGAGTCCTCGCCATTCATCCATGCCTGGAGCAGTTTGTAGTCGTCCTTCTGCTGGTGAACCCCCTGTGCGTGATGGTCTTTCGCGATCTTTCGCCCGTTCCAGTCGAAGTACATTTCGTACTCGTATTTGCGGAGCACCGGGAACTGGGCCCGGAACATCAGCGCAAGGTGTTCGGCGGTCAGACCGAGCATGAGCGCCGACAGTGCGTCGATCTCGACGAGCGCTGCACGGCGCTCGAAGTCGGTGCGTAGCGGGGTCTTCATCGTCCACTTACGCGTGCTTACTCCGAGTGGGTCCAACAACGAGTCAAATGGTGCGGTCCACGAATCGTTGGTGAACTCTCTCTCGTACAGGGCATCCCAGAGTTCTGCGTAGTCGCGCGTCAGGCAATTCAGGCGCAGTGTCCGAAGGAGGAGTTGTTGGGCTGCTGGGTGATCTACGGGGGCAGGGAACCGGTCGACGACTTCTGTCTGCACATGCGGGCGGCCGCTGACCTTTACCAGGTAGTCGTACGGAAGTGACGCCCACAATCCCGCAACAAGTGCGGTCGTGCGTACATCGGAGAGCCCGTCAGGGCTCGACAACTGTTTACAGGTGGTGGCACATGTACACACAGTCAACGAGTTGACTGTGTGTACATGTGCTACCCCCGGTCTGACAAGGGCTGCGTGCAGTGATCTTTCCAACCCCGGTTGGGTCATATTCCTCCACGCCACCCGCCAGAAGTCCGTCGCGGGCCGATCTCCCCACTTCGGAATTCCGGCGTCGTAGGTGTCGCGGTCGCAGGCGCGCTGGTAATTGGTTCGTGGGATCACCGATTCTGGGAGGGATTCGAGGTCGATACGTTTCCAATCTCGGTGAGACTTGCATGGCACATTTGGCAACTGCGCGATCGGTGTGGCCACCGTAAAGTGCGGTCCCTGAAGTACTACCTCATCCCACACCTCTTGCTGCTCGCTCATCCACTTGATGAATCCTGACTGTTTCGCAGTCTTCTCATTCCATAGACTCGATGCCTTGTATCCAATCGAGGACAGTCGGACTGCCTGCGTCGATATCTCCTTAAGAACATCGATCTGATCATCCGTAAAAGGTCTCAAGAGCCGTGCGCGCTCCGCCTCTGTACCCGGCGGATCGAACAAGTCGGCCCAACTTCGAAGTACACTCCTATCGATACGCTGAATCCTCGCAGGATGCCCCCGTAGATCCCAGCCGCCCCACGGAAGCTGAATTCCCGGAACCGGTTCCTCTGCGTCACCGCCGAATGACCGATCGATCGTTTGCACGTCGAAGATGTACGTCATCTGCAGGAAGTCGACATCTTGAACTGAGCCGTAGATGTGAACGCCAAACGCGACAGTGTTGCCGATACCTTCGAAATAACCCGTCTCGTTGTAGAACTGCCAATGCCGTCGTAAACGCGCATATACGCCTTTGCGCAGCGCACCTGCGCTAGGATCAGAGAAGTGAGTCTCTGGGTGTATCAGTCCGGAAATAGCGGACGATCCCGAGTTTCGCCAAACTCTTTCCATGAAACACATATACAGATTGGTCCGGATTCCACTCAAGATCGGATGGTCCGTGGGCGAACTCAGAACCCAGACCGTGGCAGACCATTCCGCTAGATCAGTCAAATATTTCGACAGCGCGGGCTCGTAGGCCAGTGCATCAGCACGACGATTCCTGAATACTCTATCTGCGATCTTATCCTCAAGCACAAAGAACGGGTCCCCCTCAGCAAGGGTGAGATCGTCTTTCCAATCCGGCCTCACCCAGGGCGGATTGCCCACCTGCAGGTCGAACCCTCCCCGATCAAAGATCTGCGCAAAGTCCAACTCCCAGTGGAAGAATCCCTGATCTTGCGCAATCCCGCGCGCCGTGCCCAGCCACTGATGGCGGACCACCAAATCGAGGATAGATCGCATGCCTGAAAACTCTCGATCCCGCTGGTCAATCTCCGCCAGTTGCTCGTAACCCTCGGCGAGATCTTGGAATGAACCCTGGTCCTTGTCGACCTTCTTGATTCCGGCGGCGCCCAACAGCTCTTCGAGCGTCACGATCCACTCATCGAGATCCGGCGGGCCAGGATGGCCTTGCTCGTCGCCGACCCCTGATCCAGTGAGCGGCCAGAACCACAATGCACACCACGCATCCATGGCCAGGCGCAGCCGTTCGTACGGACCGTCTGGGTTGTGTAGATCCTCCTCTACCTTCTCGCGAGGGATCGCGTCCTCGGTCGTCGGGATCTCGGCTCCCCAGACATTGATGTGCCTAGAGATCTGCTCCTCACTGATCTCCATACGACGCAAAACCAATGCCCACAACCGTTCCACGCGCGTCGCCAGCGCCTTGAGCCGCTCGACTTGTTTCTGACTCGGCTTCTTGGTGACGCCCTTGCGCCATTCACGAAGCGCCGCTGCGGCTTCCGGCGCCAGCTCCTTGGCCTGCTTGGCATCTGCGACTGCGGCCCAACCGTCGGCGGGAAGCAGGAAGTGGTGGATCTCGCCGTCGCCGATCGCGCCCTCCGACAGTGGCCGGTCGACGGGCGGTGTTTTGAGCCAGCTCTTCTTTGCACGACCGAGCGCGGTGAGATCGTACGTTGCGCGGCGAGCGCCGATCAGCGAGTTACCCCGGCGAAGGTGCAGACCGAACCACGGTGCCTGCAGTCCGCTGTGCATCACGTTGAGCCACAACGAGACCTCGGCTAGCTCGACGGCGGTGGAGTTGAGGTCGACACCGTAGGCACGGTGCAGGGCCAGGTACGCCTTGACCTTCTGCAGTTCTTCGGTGTACTTCTCCGGCTTGATCGGCTCTTCGAGTTCGTCCTGCCTGCGCTTCAGGTACTCGGCGGCCAATTGGTTGATGGCCTCGTTGAGGAATGCGCCGCTGCCCAGCGCGGGCTCACAGATGCGGTACTCGAGAATATCCTGCGCTCGCGTGTCGTCAGTGATCAGTTCGGCCAGAGCGTGTTTGACGACGCATTTGGTCAGCACCTCGGGGGTGTAGTACGAGGCACTTCGCTGGCGGTCTCGCCCCGAGAGACGAAAAACGAAGCTGCCTTTGGGGTGTCGGACGATGTCCTTGCGTCCGGTGAGCCGGTCCTCGCGCCAGACAATGTCTTTCTCGTCGTAGTCGCCTGACTTGCTGGACGGAACCAGCCACGATCCCTTGTCGGCGTTGCCGTCTTTGGCCACTTCCACCATGTCGTCGGTGGCGATCAGTCCGCTGTATGACATCAGACCCTCATACACGGCGCCGAGCTGGTTGATACCGAGCTGCGCGTAGGAGATGTATCCGCGCTGAGAACCCTTGCGCTTGGACGGCTTCGAGAGCAGCAGGAGGTTCAGGACCTCCTGGAGTACGCGGTTGCTGATCCGCATGCCTTCGCCGTCGACGAGCGGTGTCTTCTTTGGATCGAACAGGTCGGAGCGCAGCGGCTCGAAGACGAGGCCGTCGGTGTCGCGGCCACCACGGTTGTGGCCCGTATTGACGAGCGTGAAGAGCAGGTCGAGGGAGTCGTGGAGATGGTGTCCGTCGGCGGAGCGTCCGGTGAGCGGTACCTGGACGAGTTCACGTAGCCGATCCAGTCCGTAGCCGGATTCGTATTCGGGTGTCCCGACTGGGAGCACTCCGAGTTCGGGTCGTGCCTCGGCGAAGAGTAGGAACAGGATTCGGTAGAGGAACCGCAGGGATTGGGTGGTGAGATCTCGCGGCAGTTCGGGGATGCCGTCGACAGCGAGGCCCTTTTCGCGTCGCCGCGTGAGAACTTCGTTGGCGATCTTCTCGATGGAGATCCGGAGGCCTTCGCGGAGGTCCTCGCTCACGCCGACGGCGTGCTTCTCGGAGCTCTCGGTGTACCGGTCGAGTTCGGCCTTGCCGTCGTCCTCGTCAGGCAGAAGAGCATTGGCCGACCACAGGCCGGCATGCCAGGACAGTTCGCCGTTGGCCTTGTCGTCACGTCGGTCCAAAGCCGTCGCAACATCGAAGGCGAGGTAGCGGCCCTCCGACCAGCGGGCAACGTCAGTGAGGAGCACCACGCTCCCGGCGACGACCATCAGGTATCGGGGCGCGTCGTCGCTGACAAAGACCTGGGTGATCGCTTCGCTGACACCACAAAGGGGTTGGAGTTTCTCGCTGCTGTGGTGGATGGTCAGTGGTTCCACAAGTTCGGCTTCGCCGCCGAACAGCGCATCGGCGTTGTCGACGGGGTATGCCTGCAGGATGTGGAGAGAGTCGGTGGTGGTGGCACTCGGATATCGCGCGAGTAGCGGCACGTCGATGGGCGTGTCGGCTTGTCGGGTTTCGAGGATGACCGGATCTGCTTTGAGGCCAACGGCATCGAGCAGCACCGCATGTAACTCGGTAACCCTTCCGGTGAGCGTCTCGCCGTCCTCCGGGAGGTCGCCGAGGCCTTTGATGTAGCCGGCCGCGATCGCCGTGAGCCCTTTGACCGGTGTGGACTTACCCTGCTCGGACCATTCCTTCCATTGCCGCGTCAGCGTTTTCAGGGATGACGGAAAGACCTCGGCGAGCCAGTGCTCGGAGAGAAAGTCGTTGACGTTGTGAATCGAATCGAACATCGTGTCACCCCTTGGGCTTCGGAATGATGACACCGATCACGCGCACAAACGGGTCCCCGGATGCGGCGAGGGAGTCGATGATGGTGGACCAGCTGCCCGCGGTGTTCTCGATCTCGAGTCTGCTGTCCTTGCGTTTGCCTGGTTCGGTGGCGATCTTCAGTGCCGACTGTTCCCACTGGGTCAGGCCGGCGCGGTAGCGGTCGACGCGTTCGAGGAGGTCTTGTTCGAAGTCCTCGCGCCGGTCGCGGATGTGGGCGAGGGCGGCATCGACAGCGGCGGGCACGAGATCCTGCAATTCCGCGAGCCGATCGTCGTCGATGCCGGGGTTGGTGGCGTCTTCGCTCAGTCCCGAGATTTCAACGATGGTTTCGAAGTCGTCGACCTCCGGTGACCGCGGCAGCCCGGTGACCGCACCCCAGTGGGCAATGGCCGGTCGTCCCTCGTCGTTCGACCACACGGCTTGGGTGAGGAAGTAGACGCGGTCGACGGAGCCGGTGACGACGGGGATCTCGTTGCGGCCGAATCGTCCTACGGCGCGGTCGCCCGCCCAGTCGAGAACGGGGTGGATCGGGGTGAGGAAGTGCACGTCGGGCCAGGAGGTGTCCTGCGCCTTCTGCGCTCGGGCGAGACGCTCCTTGGCGACGTCGGGGCTGCCGGTCAGGCGGAGTCGCTCTTCGATTCCCTGCTCGGCCCGGTAGTCCGGTGGGAGGTCACGGAATCGGGTGATGAGGTCGTCGGGTGGGGTGAAGGCGATGAGGTCCTTGTCGGCCTCGCGGTATACGTCGAGCTTCGTCGCTCCCTTGTCGGTGGCGATGTCGGCCAGCTCTTCGGTGAGGTAGTTGTCGTCATCGTCGAAGAAAGACAATCGGACGGAGGTGTCGGGGGCCGGCTCGTTTTCGTGCTCGCCGCCCTTGATCATCAGTCGGGCAAAGGGATTGAGCTTCTCCGGGGTGGGTTCGGGGATGACAGTATCGAGGTCTTGCTGGGTGCGGATGGCCTCCATGACGGTTTCTTCTTCGATCTTGGCGTCATGAAGGTCGAGGAGCACTTCGGCGTCACCGAGGGCACGGTTGGCCTCGTCTTCTTTCAGGAGCAGTTTGGTGACGACATTGAGGTCGTCGGTGACGTCCTCGTCGGTGGTCAGGGCCAACGCCGTGATCTGGGGTGCGTGCACTTGGCCGTACCGGTCGATGCGACCGTTGCGTTGTTGGATGCGGATGAACGACCACGGCAGGTCGTAATGCACCAGGTGGTGGCATTCCTTGTGGAGGTTGAGTCCCTCGGATGCCATGTCGGAGGCGACGAGAATGCGGATCGCGGAAGCCTTCTGGCCGAAGCCCTCGACCACCGATTGGATCTTCTCGTCCGAGAGGCCTGCGTGCAGGACCTCCACGGGGAGAAGTCCGTTGACGGCCTTGGCCGAGAACTTCAGCTTCTTCTGCAGATGAGTCTGGAGCCAGTCCAGCGTGTCGATGCGCTCGGAGAAGATGACCACCCGGGTGTCAGCGTCCTTGCCCACGCCGATCGTGTCGAGGTAGGAGACGAGGGCGTCCAGCTTGGCCGGGGAGGCCTTCTCTGTCTTCGCGGCAAGCTCGTCTAGTCGGAGCAGCGCCACCGCTTCCCGGTCACGATCGTTGTCGATGGTCTTCAGGCGCCGTCCGATACTGGCCCGCAGGGCGCGCGGTGACGAGAGGAACGCCTTGTACAGGGTCCACGGAAAGAGTTGTCGGCCTTTGCCTTCGATGACGGGCCGCCCGGTCGGGTGCAACCAGACATCCTCCAGTTCGCGAAGAACCTGCAACTCTGCGGGATTCGGTTGGACGCCGAGCACATCGGGTTTGCGGCGGGCCTTCCACTTGTGGGCGACGTCGAGTTTGACGTCTGGCGAGTTGCGGTGCCGTCGCACGTAGAGGTGCTTGATGTCCTTGGCCTCGTAGTTCCTGGGATCGACGATGGCCGTCGGGTCGAGCATGGAGATCAGCTCGGCAAACGACTCCTGTTTGCCGTTGTGCGGGGTGGCGCTGGCCAGGATGAGGGCATCCGATTGCGCGGCAAGCAGTCTGGCGAGTTCGTTGTTCTGGGTTCCGCGGTTGATCAGGTTGTGGCATTCGTCGATCACGACGGCGTCCCAGTGCTGGCTCTTGAGGTGGTGCTTGTAGCGGGCCGGGTTCTTGAGGGTGTCGATGGACACGATGACCCGCTTGTAGTAGCTGAACGGGTTGCGTGAACTGGGGAGGGTTTGCTTGACCTTCTGGATGCCGGCGGAATCCAGTCGGATCAGTGGGATGGCGAAACGCGTCCACAACTCCTGCTGGAACTGTTCGAGCACCGCGCGGGGAGTGACCACGAGGATGCGCTCGCCCCGTCCGCGGCGGATCAATTCGGAGAGCAAAATGCCGATCTCCAGTGTCTTGCCCAGTCCCACGGCGTCACCGATCAGGATGCGGGGCCGCAGGTTCTCCAGCGCCTGCGCCGCCGGCCGCAGCTGGTAATCCATGCGATCGAGTAGCGCCTGATGTCCGACGGCGATCCGCGTGTCGGCCGCGGGCACCGGGCTGCTGCGTCGTACCGACTCCAGCCACAGACGGGTTCGACGGAAGCCGGGCGAGGTGTCGGCGACCAGACTGCCCAGGCGCGGATCGAGCCGGTCGATCGTGTCGAGGTCGGGATGATCGAAGAACACCGCGTCCTGGTCACGGACCAGTTCACTGACACCGGTGGCCTCGACGCGGGTGCCGTCGAGGTCGGTGGCGCGCACCGAACGGACGAGCCACTCCTCATCTCGGACGATAACGCGCTCACCTGCAGCGATGTCTGCCACGACCCAGCCTCCTCGAATACTGCCCGATTCGCAGCCTATGCCTGCGCGAGATACCCGCTGAAAAGGCCTGCGTCCTCTTCCCCGGGCTCGTGGGTACCGAACAGCAGTGCGCGATCAAGCAACGTGTTGTTGAGCTCACACGAGGTCTCCGGCGCCAACACGCACGCATGACAAGCGGCCATGTTCAGAGCGTCGGTTCCCGATGCCGGCGACTCGATACACACGGGATCGGACGAACACCACGACAGCCTCGTCAGGCCTTCTTCGATGGCGGCGGCGAACTTGGTCGGATCGGCCTGGGAGGCGACACCACCGAGGCTTCCGGCCGAGTCAGAGCTGGCGGTGTAGATGAGGATTCCGGCCATGTCCTCATCGACGAAGAGCCGCTCCCGGAGTGAGGATGCCGGATACCCGGCGTCCAGGGACAGCTGATCGATCAGCACGTGGGCGAGCGTGTGGAGTGCGACCTTGGAGATGTCGACGGGCAGTGCATCGCGGTTGAACTGCTTCGCCTGTTTGTTGGCTGCGTCCTGCAGCTTGCGCCGGCGGCCCTCGGCGAACGGCTTTGTCGCCCAGGTCGTCAGCTGCTTTCGGTCGAGGGCGACGAAGATGCCTTCGCCAATGACCTCGATGGCCGGTAACCAGTAGAGGGGCTCCGGCGACAGCCTGCAGAACTTATCGGGGTCGGACTCCCCGGAGAGCCTGGAGAATCCACGCAGCGCGCGGACCTCGCGGAGACGTGTCACCTTCCGCAGATCGGTGAAGATGTCCGGTACACCGTCGGGGAATTGCCGTCGGGTGACCGTCTTCTCGCAGACGAAGTCGGATTCGTCGGATTCTTCCCGCCCCTCGATGAGCTTGGCGAACTCCTGGCGGCGTAGTTGTTGTTCGTCGACGTCGTCTGCCTGTTCTTCACCGCGACGCCGTTCGATCTCGGCCATGACCTGCTCATAGGAATATCGCCGAGAGTCCTCGGCGATCTTGCGGATGAGGGCTTCGCCGGCCAGGTTCGGATCCTCGAGGACAGTCCAGTGCTTATTGACGAACTTCGCGAGGGCCTCCGAGTACGGCGGGATGGAGATCGTCGACCGCACAGCCGGGAACCACACGTTGGACGCACCACGTTGGAGCACCTGAGGAGTGTCGGCGCAGTCCTCGGAGTATTCGCCCCCCAACCACGGCCGCCGGCCCTTGCATCGGATGACGCCTTTCATCGCAATTGTGGTCGTCGCCCCATCCAAGCTTCGTTCCAAGCCACAGGTGCACTTGAGCATGAGGTCATCAAGGGAGGAGGTGCGGCCCAGGGCCTGCATGTGCATCTCATGTTTCTGATCGCCGGATGCCGAGGGTCCCCGATGAAGCCATTGAAAAAAGGGGAATTCATCGATATGCCCACGTACGCATGCGGTGATCAGACGGAATGGAGACAGCGCCGCGCCGTCACGCCCCTCCTTGCATCGGCAATGCGTGGCATTCCAATCACCGCCCAGCTGGGCAGCGGTGCCGATGCGTCGGCACGCGGGGCAGATCTGTGTCTCCGGAAAGCGCACGACTGGTACGTCGCGTCTCCCACCCGCCGGTGGTGACTTGAGTTCCGTGACCCCGAGGGATCGCGCGAGACGCGGCTCGCTGATGGGCGGGGACGCGTCCTCATTCCATTCGTGCAAGCCGGAGATCATGAAACTGGTTGTTTCTGAAGGGAATAGACCACCGATTCCGTACGTACTGAGAAGCTGGCTACGACGGGCCTTGACGTTGTTGGTTTTCATTTCACCTTCTTCAGCGGAATCTGATACAGACTGCTCTCGGCGTCCACGTCACGCATGCTCTGCAATGTCGGCCAGGGAACCTCACGCTGGGAGTACTCGATCTCCTCGATGGTCAGCGCATCCTCCGGCCGAACCATCAGCGCAGCCTCCAAGTTTTTGTTCTGATACTTCATGTTCTCGCGCTCTTCGCCGGCGTCGGCCCACACCTTCAAAAGTGCGGCGAGCTGGTCCTCGGTTGCTTCTGCCTCATCCGGGGCAACCCTCTCCACTCTCTCGACGATCAGGCGCACAACCTCGGCGAGTGCATCCCATTCGTCGGCCGCCAGATGCGCGGAACCGTTACCTGACAGCCCTCCGATGAGCAACCGCGCCATCGAGATGAGGACACCGTGCAGTCCTCGATCCCGGGCTCGGGCTGCGAAAGGTGTTGCGCTGGTTGCCTCGACTGCGCGGTACAACGACTGGTGGAAGGGCCGGAAACTCTCATAATGCGAGCGATCACGCGAGCGGGCCGAGTTGAATATGGTGACGACGAGGCCGGGATGCTGGCGCCCGACACGGCTGGTTGCCTGGATGTATTCCGCACTCGCCTGGGGCTGGCCCATCACGGTCATCAGACCGAGGCGATCGATGTCGACTCCCACCGAGATCATGTTGGTGGCCAGAACCACGTCATTCGGTCTGTGCTTGCCGCCAAGTCGCTGTTCGAGTGCCTTGAGCCTTCCGGGGATTTCCGACGATGGCACCCGACTGGTCAGCTCGCTGACCAGTACCCTCGTGCGCTGCTTTGTTTCGTTGCGCTGGGCGACGACTCCGAGGCGCTCCTGGACGTCGCCCTCGACCTGCAGGTATGCACTGCCGAGTACTCGCAGGCTGTTGAAGTATCCCAGAAGCGTCCAGTAGGGGTCCCGCGTGTCGTCGTCACCCTCGATGTCGTTCGCGGCCTGCAGGAGTGCCGAGTAAACGCGGACCATCAGTGTTGCGTGGCTGGTGCCCGACGCCATCACCCCGACGTAGCGACGAGTGCCCAGTTCGTCCTTGCTCGATGGTTCGGCGAAGAACGATTCATCTGGGTCGATACCCGGAGGAGGAAAGAGCGCCGCAAAACGTGCGAAGACGGACTCGATCTGTTCGTCGGCGCGTCGGATGGTCGCGGTCGATGCGATCACCTTGGGCTTGGCCCGGTTGTATTCATCATTGAGCGACGGGACCGAGCATGCGGCGTCGACGGCCGTCTCGTACAGGCCGACCATCGAGCCGAGTGGACCCGAGATCAGGTGCAACTCGTCCTGGATGATCAACTCGGGCGGTGTGCCCTTGCCGTCGCGCGCAAAGAGCTTGCCCACGTTCTCATTCCAGGCCATCATCGCGAACTTGTCGACGGTTCCCAAGATGAGTTCCGGACGTTCGCGGTACACATCCTCGTCCACGAGGTGAACCGGGAGCCCTCCTCGAAAGTCACACGATGGGGTCTTGCAGGCGATAACGAGGTGGTCGAAAGGCCGGCGCTCTGCTGAGTAGTTCTCGTGATTGAGGAACGTTCCGCACCACGGACACTGGGTGAGCTGGACAGGGTTCTTCTCCTGAAGCTCCTCGCCTCGGGCAAGCTTGTTCAGCGACGTGCGGGCCTCCCGAACCGAGTTCGGGGTGGCGCCCGCACCGACCCACAGGCCGATGGAGAACGGCCGCGACCCAAGATCGGCATTGTCCTTACGCACCGTCTCCAGGGAGCACATGAGCATCGACGCCCGTTCGAACTGTTGAATGGTCAACAGACGCAACGTGTATCGCATGATGACTGCTACGCCCATGGCCGAAGAATTGCAGATACGGCGCAGCAGGATGACGAAGGCCACCAAACCCAGATACGCCTCGGTCTTACCACCGCCGGTCGGGAACCAGAGAAGATCCGCCACCTCCCTGTCATCGTGCGTCGGATCGGTGATCCCGGGAAGGTTCAGCAGAACGTAGGCGATCTGGAATGGGCGCCACGTGGCGTCCGCGCCGTCACCGACGGTGCCCTTGGCGCCACCACGCACCCAGTCCTGGCGTGCTCGCTGCAATTGCATAGCACGGTTGGCCAATCGAAAGGCTCGGAGCGCCTCGGGGTTGTCCTCCAGGAGCCGGATTCCGGCATCGATCCGGTCGGCAGCCTTCCGCATCTCCGCGACATGTCGGGAAGCGACACCTTTCAGATCGTCACCAGCAACCGCTTCACCGCTGTCGATATCGGCTTCGACCTTGCCGATCCAGTCGCGGTACTGGTTGGTGAGACCTCGCAGGTTCTCGCTGATCGCGTCGATGGGATCATCTGCGAATGACGCCATCCGCAGGTCGAGATTCTTGACCTTGCCGGGTTTGGCCCGATGAACCTCGTGCGTGGGAATGAAGGTGGTGGAGACCTTCGCGACTGCTCCGTTGTCCACCGAGTCCAGGTCCCAGTCGGCTGCGCAGCCATGCCCGATCGCGAAGGTGTGGGCGTTGCGGTACATCAGCGCGGCGGTGTCGAGGTCCGGGTCGCTGCCGATGTTGTGGGCGACCGAGCGATCGACGATGTCGGCGTGTTGGGTCTGGACGGTGATGCCGACCTGGAACCACGAGATGGCGTCTCGCATATCGCCTTTGACGGAGATCGCGGTGTTGTTGAGCGCCACCGTGACCGTGACCTTGCCGCCCCTCTCTGGCCGGACGTACCTGTAGAGCTCCAGACCCGGACCAATGTTCGTGCGGTACACACCCGGGCGCTGCAGCTGCTGACCGATCGCTTTGGTCTCCAGTGGGATACGGCTCCAGCCTTCCGCGGCTTCGTCCTCGTCGATCAATTGCTGATAGCGGGCGGCGCGCGGCGTGATCGTGACCGATCCGGCCGAAGCCCGGACCGAGAACGTCATTCCCACCGACGACGGGAATCGCATCCGCGCCTGCGCGACCGGGCTGCCCTCGTCGGATTCCCCATCCGCCTCCGCTCCGGTCGGTTCGGTCTCGTGTTCCTGCTCGACATCTTCGGCGTCTTCTTCGTCGGCGGGCCGCGGCCATAGGGCACCGACGATGTAGCGGCTCAGTGGCGCCTCGCCGATCACCTCGTGCTCGCCCTCGCCGGGACCGATGAGGTCGGCTTCCAGCGCGTCGACCATCTCCTCGCGGAACCGATACTTTTCGGCCAGCTCTTCTTGCACGCTCATCCCACTTTCTCCATCACGTCCCACAGCGGTCTCGCAAGACCTGCCACTCTCGGCACCAGCCAGAAGCCGCCAGGGCCTGCGCCCGCCTCGGCGGCGATATTCGGGTCACCAGCCACTGTCTCGACGGAGACCAAAACCATGTCGGTCAGCGCGGCAGGCCATTGACCCGGACGAACCTTGAATGCGGCGGAGAAGTCCTCGCCGAACTCGTCGGTGGTGTGGCCGATCGGCCGGCCATTGGCTGTCAGCGCATAGATGGGGCGCTGCGCGTCGGAACGCATGCGATCCAGTTCTGCCTCGACCGCGACGCCGGGTGTGAGTTCGTCGAGTGCGGCCTGGACCTGAGTAACCGAGGCGTTGTCGACAGCGACCGGTCGCGCGGCGTAGCTGTCGCCGTAGCCGATCTCCAGGGCCCGAGCCCTCGATTTGCCTTTGGGGCCCATGCGTTCTTGCAGCCGATCCGGAAGCCAGCGGCACTCGCTGACCACGGAATGTCGGCGCGGTGTGGTCACCATGACGATGGTGTCCCGGGCGCGGGTCAGCGCCACGTACTCGAGGCGGATCGGCGCCCACGGGTCATCCTCGTCCGGTCGGTCCGACCAGTCGGCGATGAAGACGTTGTCGAACTCGAGGCCTTTGGCGCGGTGCACCGTCGAGACGATGATCCTCGTATCGTCGTCACCTTCGGTCAGGGTCAGCGGCACGTTTCCGGCTCCCAGACGACGGCGCAGGCGGTCGAGGTCGATCTGATCCATGCCCCGGCCGCGTTGCTCGGCGGACTTCAGCAGATACCAGGCGTCCTCGGCGTCTGCTTCATCCAGGATCTGCTCGAGCCGCTGTTCCACGTCGGAACGGGCGATGATTGGTCCCTGCAGGGAGCCGAGGGCGTTTCCGATCCACTTGGCCGCCCCGAACGACTGAGCGGGCCGCCGCACCGCGTGGGCGATGCCTTCGTCGACGAGTTCTCGGGAGATGCGCAGGACCTCTGCGTTGCTGCGGCACAGGATTGCACTGCGCCCGGCGTAGAGGTCGAGGAATGACCAGTCCTCGACCCTGTCGACGTGCGGAAGGGTGTCGCGGAATCCGCGGAGAACAGCCAGTGCTTCGGCGGGTTTGGTCTCGCTCCGCAGCAGTGGACCGAGTTCAGCTGCTCTGATGCAGTCTCCGCCACGGGCTCGGTAGTTGGCCGACAGGTTCACTTCGGTGGCGCCGAGCTCAGTGGCGATGCTGCCGAGAAGTTCGGGGGATGTCGTGGGTGCGGTGGACTCGTCGAGGACGAAGTCGTAGATGCCCTGGAGCGGATCGCCCAGGACCGTGAACCCGGCGTCGTCGGAGAGGCTCGACAACAGCGCCCACACGAAGTCGGCACGATCTCCGACCAAGTCCTGCACCTCGTCGACGATGACGTGTCGGAGGGACTCGACCAGGTCGGCGACATCGTCATTGTCGGCCAGCAATTCAGTTGCCTGCCGGATACGCGCCTCGAATCCGATCGCAGGCTCGACATCTGCCTCCAGCAGGAGCTGCGACGCGAACGAGTCGAACGTTCTGACGTTGACCTCGGCGATGTCGCGCTCGGACAGCCGGGAACGGACCGCGTGTACAGCGGCCCGCGAGAAGCTCAGGACCAACAGTTCTACGGATGCGGAGAGATCCTCATCCTCGATGAGGGACTGGAGGCGAGCCGTGACGACCTCGGTCTTGCCCTGGCCGGCGCCGGCGATCACGATCAGCCGTTCGTCGGCGGCGGCCTCGGCAATGCGGTCTTGGGCGTCGTCGAGCTCGACCTGGGGGCGAGCGTTCTCGGTCATCGCTGGTCTCACTCCTGCCCGCTCATCGCGATGGTTACTTGTCCTCATGAAACCGGATGAACCCTATCGGTTGAACCGGTCTCGGTGGAGGCTCCTTCAAGACTTCTACTCGTCCTCACAGACAAAACGGGCCAGATGCGACCCCGTGTCCCTCTGAAAGCGGGACACCGGTGTCCGTCGATCAGATGAACCGTCCGTCAATGCCTTTGCCCTGTTCGCAAGAGTTCGATCGTGGCGACGATGTCGTCGGCGATGACCGAGGGTGCCTCGTGTTCCCAGTAGCGTCGAACGGTCCACCCGCGCTCCTGGAGCGCGGCGTCGGTGCGCCGATCCCGAGCAACGTTCGCGTCGAGCTTGTTCGCCCACCACTCCCGATTCGCCGCCGGACGGGTCGCATGCTCGGGACACCCGTGCCAGAAGCACCCGTCGACGAAGACGGCGAGCTTGATCCCTCGCCATGCGATGTCAGCGCGGGTGCGCATGTCCGGCTCGAGCTTCACATCGGTCCGGAAGCGAAGGCCTCTCGCGTGAAGCACTTTGCGGACCTCGACCTCGGGGGCGGTGTCCTTCGAGCGCTGCCGACTCATGCGGGAGCGGACGGCGGCGGAGGAGGCGGGTGGGCGGTGAGAAGGCCCACTTGCGTCTCGTTCCCGGGCATCCACATGCCCACAGTAGGACCAACGTCCGCACCTAGGTGCGCCATCTGCGCGCCGTCGTACTCTGTGCGGCAGGACTGAGCCAGGGAGACATCTTCGATGACAGACACGCGGAAGCGTGACAGGCCGCAGGACATCCTCGGCTATTGGCGCGCGGTTGAGCTCTTCACACCTCAATCCGTGCCCGACATCGACAGGCACAAAAGGTCATCAAGCAGAGGTTGCCACCTGATGTCGCAGACTTCGATCAGGACACGTGGGATTCCCACCGTGTCTGTGTCCACACCGGGGCTCGCCCCCGATCTCGTCGACCGATGGACGCAGAGGGCCGGACGCGTTGACGCGTTCGCGTATTGGACTGTGGCGCAAGTTTCGTCGTCGTTTCATCGTTCTCACCGCCGCTGGTCTCAGCGGTCGCCGGACACTTCTCTCACCTGACTTCGTCCCGCCTTGGAGTGGATCACTCACGGCATGTCAGTCGATGGCACACATGGGGTTGCCGGGCATCGGCGTGGGTGATCTCGACGCTCACCTCGGCGCCGTTTAATCACCAAAACGGCCCGCGCGGGTCATCCGGTGCCGGCCCATCACAGGATGCTCCGAAGTCCGAATCACGCTGCACGACCTGTACGACCTCGCTCGTCCGCAAACCACCGAGTCGTCGACGCGTTGGAGCGGTGCGCGTGGGCAGGGACCACTCCCGACCGCCGCGACTTGATCGGTGCCGCACCGAATTTCCCACTGCTCGCCGCCACCAAGACGCATCGGTTCAACTGCCGCGTCATCGTGGCGAGGGAACCCGAGTTCGCGAGGGGCGCCGTGTTGCTGACGGCAGCGGCTCCCACTGCAGCATCCCTGTCGCATGGTTGAGGTCGACGAAGTAGATGCCGAATCACTTCCTCCGCAGCGTCATCGGCGTGCCTGAACGTCAGGTGGGCGACGCATGCCGACATCCTGACGCGGGTCAGTGGCTCGAACGCGTCACCTGTGGGGGCCGTAGGTCCACCCGCCATTGGTCGGCTTCGTCGACACCAACACCCGCGGCGGCAACCACCGAGATCAGGTCCTCCTGTCGGGCCTGCCCAAATGCCAAGCGATAGTACGCAACCCGCTTCTTCGTCTGCTCGATCCGAGCTTGATCAGTACTGAGCTGATATGGCATCACGTCGCGAAGCACCTTGAATGGGCCCGGGTACACCCAGTCGGGCGCCAGCCCCTCGATGCTGCTGTGCGGTGCGTCCCTGGCGGCAACGTCGTAGGCGGCCTTCCACGGGTTACCGGTAGCGAGCATCGCGGCACTATGGGCCGCGACTATGTTGCGTCGCACCGCGTGGCCACGGAAGCGATTGACGCGGCCGTCTCTCTGCTCGAAGTCGACGGGATTGCCGGGGGTGTTCCAGTGCACGAGGTTGTGACACCACGGGTGGAAGTCGATACCTTCCTGGCCGACACTGGTCGAGACGAGCACGAAGGGCCAGAACGGGGAATTGAAGGCTTCGCGCACGTCCTCCGCGCGCACCGAGCCCTCCTCGTTCGTGGTCTCGCCATATCGCAAGGCGAACCGACTCCGAAAGTCGATGTCGTTGCCATCACCGAGAGGGTCTCTGGCCTTGTAGATCGCCGGATTCAGCTTGAGCGCTCGGGCCGCTTTGTCGGCGAACTGGATCAGGGACTCATCGGTGTATGCCGACTCCCCCTCGACGGCAGCAAGGTGGAACAAGTACTCATCGAGAACCGCTTGCAGGTTGCCGTCGGCGCAGTAGCGAATCACTTTCTGCCAGTAGTGAGTGTTGTCTTGGTACAGCTCGTCGAGCACCAGCGAGGACTCCCAGCGATTGAACAGCGTCCGCAGCCCGGACGCCAGGATGCCGGCTGCGCGCCAACGGCCGCCGATGCTCACCTTCGACGTATCGCCGTCGAGTCGACCGAACGCCCGCCAGGCGCAGTTCGCCGGCGAGTGCAGAGCCAGGCGCGCAGTTTGTCGGGCGAGTCCAGTGGGAATCACCGACAGATCCTGGCCGGCGGTGCTTCGTTGCACGCTGATCGCTTGTTGCACATATTCATCCAGCGCTGTGGCCGTCTCGACTTCCCCGGCATTCTCCGGAGCCTCCACACGGGCCGCGATCGCGTCGGCCGCGGTCAGTCCGGCCACCGATCCCCGCAAGGCTTCGCTGAGCCTGGGGTCCGAGATCATCAGCGGCCATTGCCACATCAACGCCGCAACGTCACCTGCCCCGGACTCCACACAGCCCTTGGGAAGTTGCCCGGTCAGCTCTCCCGCGAATCGGATCTCGGCGTACTCGGGGTCGTATGGCCGTCCGGCCGCACTGGCGAGGCGAAGCGGGTCGGTCTCGTCGGCCAGGCCGGGCAGGGGGAAGAACAACATGAACGCGTTCATCGCGGCGAGATCGGTTCCACTGCGCCGGAATTGGAGTCGCTGCGACACGTACTCCCGTGTTGTCGTAATGCCGTGCGGAGAGGCGGTCTTGGACCGTGCGATACGTCTGCTCGCGTCGTGACTCAACAATGACGCGACCGCAGTCGGTGTGGCCGACCACTGCGAGAACACGAGCTTCTTGGTCATCTTCCGCAGGTCTGGATCGGCGTACGGTCCTCCGGGTTTCAAGTAGGGCACCGACGGTGGCACCCACAGCAATTGCTCCCATCCTGCGCCAGTCGTGGCAGCCATCAGTGATTCCAGCCGCGGATTCTGACGCGGTAGTTCGTCGTATCTGGCTACCGCTACGGGATCGAGACGTTCCAGCCGTGCGACCGCTTCTCGTACATCTGCATCGCCGATCTGGTCTGCGGTGAATCGGCCCAGTTGATAGGAGCTTCCCATGAAGTTCGCAAGTGCCGGAACCGACTTCCATACGTCCATGGGTAGACGAGTACCGACGAGCTCTGCCAGCTCGGTAAGCCTCATGAACTGTCGGACGTCGGCGGTCGTCACCGCCTCCGCCGATACTCGGGACTCCAAGACCATCGAGTCGACCACAGCCGTAGGACGTTCGGTCCGGCACATGACGCCGAGGAGTTCGACACGCAGCCGGTCACGCAGGATGCTCGGATTATCGCCGGCAATGATCGTGTCTCGAAACTCGCTGAGTAGCTTGCTGATCCCCTCAGAACGTTCGTGTGGGTCGTGAGCATTCAGTCCCGCTGCGAGGAAGTCCAGTGTGTCCATGAACTGGCTGCGATGAGTGGAACCGTCCGTGACACTCACGCCATCGTCGAGGTCGTAGGACTTGTATGGTGTGGCAGAGAGCAGCAACACTCGTGCGGCATCTTGCGTGAACATCTCCTGCGCCAGTTCGCTCACAGGCAGATCCGCTTTGAGCAGGTCGGTGAATCGTTGGAACTCATCCAGAATGACCAGGTCGGGTTCGAGCGCCTCGACACCCGCACGGGCAAGGACGCGACGCAGGCGGATGATCACCGCAGCAGCAGCCGACGAACCGCCGGGTACCGACTGTCTACCGACGGTTTCGTTCAGCAGGGCCTCGAAGTCCTCGAGTGGACTGGACTCGTCATCACCTCGAAATTGGCCCAGTTCAAGGAATTTCTCGACGATAACCGGGTCGAGAGGAGGAGTGCCATGACGATTTGCTTTGTCCTGCAGCTCTGCCTCGTAACGCCGCGCCCGCTCCTGCAACTTGTGCCAGGTCGAGACCGTGCCTTGCAGTATCCGGAACGCGGCCGTCGCGCGAGCACCCGTGAGCGACAACTCGGATCGCAAGATCAAGAACAGTAGTGCGCGTTCGTCGGCCGTGCCCGTACGCCAGCCGCCGTCGGGGAAGGAGGTTTGCGGTGTCAGCGAGACCAGGTTGACCGGCTTACTGACACCAGGTGTTGGTGCACTCAGCTGGTGGGTCGCCGTCGCAAGCATGCTCAGCCGCGTCGACATCGTGACCTTGTTCCCGGTGACGTTCAGTCGCTTGATGTTCTGTCGAGCGATGTCGGCGTTGGAGCAGATGTAGACGATGTCGATCCGTTTGACGTTCGGATCATCCTGCAGGTGCTCGATGGCCTTGGCGATGACGCCGCTGGCAACGACGCTCTTGCCGAGCCCCGTCTCGTCGGCCACCAAGAACCTCTTGCCCGATTGTTGCTTGTACAAGATGTCGATGACGTGATCTACTGTCGCCCGTTGGAAGGGGCGCAGTTTGGCGAGCGAGGCTTCAGCCGAAAAGTGCTCGATGTCAGACACGGACTTCGCCCCTCACGTCGGCGGTCGCGGAATCCACGGCGGACCACAACTCAGCGAATCCGGTGGGCAAAACCCGGTGCGGGTCACCTTCGTTGACGATCGTCGTCACCACCCCGGAGAGCTGGTCGAGTACTTCAGGACGCGCAACTGACGCTCGCATCAACTGCTCGAACAGCCCTTGCTCCAACTGATTCCACGCTCCGACGCTCGTACCGCCGCCGTTGCCGTGACCTTCTGTGGGATCGTCCGGGACGTCGAACGACAGTAGGAGCGCCAGGAACCTGCGGAACGCGTCCGGATCGTTGATCTCGGCGGTCACGATGCCGTTCAGTCGAGCGGGGACGTCGCCAATCAGTGTCGCCTTGACCACGGTAGAACTCGATCGGTCGTTCACGTCGTAAGCAGAGATCACCAGGAATGCGGTGACGTCGGTGAGCGCTACGCTCGGGTAGTCGATCGCCAGAGGAACTGCCAGGGTGAGAGTGGTCGAAGTGGACGGATCAGTGAGAAGTGAGATGCTCATCGTGACCTGGGAGTCGTGCGTCGGTATAGGAGACTCGCTTGTCACGCTCAGGTGCACGCGTTCTTTGTCGTCGAACTGCATTTGGATGAGAAGTGGCACAGCGGCAACGGCACGGACGTAGGAATCCAGCGCGTGTTGGATTTCGTCGTCCTGGGAGGTCTGGGGTCTGATCTCGGTCTTGTCGAGGATCGAACCGAAGCCCTCACTGCCCATGAGGGCATTGACACCATAAGTCGTTGCGCTTCCGGTCATCTCGACGAGTATTTCGATGTTCTGCGTGAAGGCCGGGCCGGTCGCGTTCGCCGAACCGATGAACAGGTGCGCCAGCTTGGCGCGCTCGACGGCGTAGAGCTTGGCGTGGAGTCCGGTGAGCAATCCGTTACCTGCGATACCGTCCTCCTCCTCGGCTGGTATACCTGCGATGGGCGAGAGGACATACGCAGCTTCAATCCATTCGGCCATCTCGGCGCTCAAACCGTCAAGGGCGTCCTGACGGGAGATGACGGTCAGGTTGTTTCTCGCCTCAGCGCCGAGTATCTCAATTCCGCTGTCCTGCAAGAAAGGTGACATCACCAGGTGTCGGTATCCCGAGAAATCCGGCTGCGGCTGAGCGCGGCCTGGTATGCCGAATACGTGAAAGATCATCTCTTTGATGCCGTGGGGGTTATCCCACTCCGCATAGCGAATCTTCTCCGCCAGGGCGGTCAGACGTCGCCGGCGCGACCCTTCGAGTTCAACCTTCGGCGCCGAGGCGAGGTATCGCAGCAGATCGACGAGGGGCTTGTTCTGCGCTCGGGGAGCGGTGTTGATGGCACCATCGAGGGTCAACACGATGTCCCACGAGCGGTCCCAGGTGAGATTGCGAGACAGCACGATCAGCTTCAGTACCTGGTGGCCGCCATCGTCGGAGTAGACAGCGATCCACAGCTTGGGATGAAACAGGCCGCGCGGCGGAGTGATGCCGTGAATCGCGTTCTCCAGCAAAGAAAACAGGCGGGACCGATGGCGCGGGATCGAGATCTGTCCGGACTGGTGGAAGATGTCGATTGCGCCGATCGTGGATCTGATCGACGCGATGGTCTCGACGGTGTCTGCGGCGTCGACGCGTGTGCTTCCTGCAAGCGCCAAGCATGGGAGAAGCGCGCTCTCCAGGTCGAGGGTGAACGTCGTCGCCACGAGGTGCTCGATGGTGTAGCCCGGCGGCGGGACGAGTTCACCGAGCAGCGTTGCCCGGGCGTCAGGAGCGAGCACCGTTGAGTCCTTCCTTGATGTCTGCCAGCATGCGCTGGACGATGAACCAGCGGTACGTCAGACGGCCGGCACCGGAGGCACCACGCCAGTTGCGGATCTGCCTGTCATTGTCGAGTCGTGAATTCTTGCCTTTGTTCTTCCGTTCCCGGTCCACGATCATGGCGCGGACCGCTTCCGAGGCAATGACCTCGCGGGAATCGACAGAGCGCAGTTGAGCGAGCCATTGATCGACGAAGATCTTCGTCGCGGGTCCCACTGGACGTCCGGATCGGCCGTCGAGCACGGTCCGCCAGAAGGCGTCGAGGTCCCACGCCACCAGTGCGCTTCGATTCCGCTCGACCTCGTCGGCCCACTCATCGAGGTCTTCGAGGTAGCCCGCGGCATACCCACCTTTTTCGGCGCTGATTGCGTCGAACTTCTCGGCAACGAGGAGGTTGTATAGCAGGGCCGCCCCGTTGATCATGAGGGAGAACAGACGTGCATGCTCGACGATGTCACGGAGTTGGGGCGGCGCCATTTCGAGCGCCGGATGGGACCAGGGAGTAGACGCCTGAGCAGGGTCGGCGTCAAGACCGTCGGCGAGGAGATAGGCGAGGTAGCTCCCCTTGCACGTCAGAATGATGCGTTCGCGAAGAAACTCCGCTTCATCTGCGGTGAGCTCGAGACCATCATCGAGCCGACCCGGAAAGCCCGGTGGGGGTTCGATCGGCAGGTTCCAACGGTAGTTCTTCGGGTCCACCAGGATCCCGTATCGCTGCAGTGCAGCCCAGTAGATGCGCGACGGTAGCGCGCGGACAGTCTTACCTGCGATCTTGCCGATCATCCCGTCAACAGCCGGCGGGGTGCGCATCACCTCGATGAGTTTGCGCTCCTCGTTATTGGCTCTCGAGAGGATCGACGTGCCGGTCACCCTCGCCGCCGCCCTCTGAAAGATCCACGGGACGATCAAGAAGTAGCGGGGCCGAGCGTGGATGGTTGAGGTGCCGGGAAACATGAGATCACCGAGCGCGTCCCGCACCTGGCCGATACCGAGGTCATCGAGAGTCGCCATATCGCTGAACAGTCGAACCAGTTCTCGCATTCGGCGTTCGTCTGCCGGTGATGTGTCCAACCAGGCAATGCTCGACATCAGGCTTCTCCTCGCAGACCAGCGGACACTCTATGACTCCGTCGCCACGTACCAAACGTGCGCTCAGCGAAGTATCGCAGCGCGCGACCGCCGTGTTAACGGTTTCTCCGAGGGAGTTCGTGACAACGATCAACCAACCCGGACACGGTGTCATCTGAACAGACGAGCCCAGCGTCATGTCGGAATCGTCGGATACATTCAGGTCGTTGCCGTCACTGCCGATCTGCGAAGAGGTACCCATGTCCGACGCCGCCGGTGAAGTCGTCCCCGTATGGACCCTCACCACCCAGGATGCCGAGATCCCCGCAATTCTCAACGACGACGCCATGACACCCGATCGGCTCGGGCACCTACGCACAGCGCTGGCTTCCTTCGCGGACACCCCCATCGCAACGCTTGAGGCTCACTCACTCCACGAGCCGGTGGATCACTCAAGCGGCCTCGCGCTATCAGCGGCAAGCCCGTTGGCTCAGCAGCTGTCGCTCCTCGTGACCCGAACTCCGAAAGTAATGACGGACGGTGGCGAGACCCTCTACCGAATGGTCATTCCCGCCAAGGCTGCGGCCCAGATGAGCGCCGGCGCCCTCACCCCTATGGTCGCAAAGGCCGCAGGCACCGGCGGGATTCACAGCGCTCTGATGAACGGCTCCAAGGTCGCCGCACACGCCAGCTTCGTGCCCGTGAGTGCGGGCAAGGCCGCGGCCGCGGGTGCCGCCGCCGGAAGCGCGGGTACTGCTGGCGTCGCGGTCACCGGGGCCGCTGCTCTGACCGTGGCCGCGCCGCTGGTGTTGATGGCCGTTGCCGTTGCAGCGAGTGCACATGCCGAGCAGAAGCGTCAGCGCGCCATCGAGCGAATCACCGACTTACTTGAGAAGCTCCAAGCCGACAAGCTGGCCGACGAACAACACGCCCTCGAGGGCTGCAAGAGCGCAATCGACAAGGCCAGCTCCATCGTCCTCGATAAGGGTCAGCTCGGGGTGAGCCTCGGACTCGATAGCGCTGTAAACGTCATCGACACAGCAGTCGTCCGCGCCAAGGATCGAATCGCCAAGTGGGAGAGAGCACTCAAAGCTCTGACCGATGACCGGGTCGAGCTCGGCAAGCTGACGAAGGAGATCCCCGGCCTCGATACATCCGAAAGCGAGTTCTACGTCCACGTGCAGCTCGCGCGTACGGCAATCGAGATGAAGCGCCGCACCTTGGTGTTGCAGGCTGTTGAACACGCGCAGGCGGATGAAGGAAATCCGTTTGAGCGATTCCTTCAGAGCCTGCGCACCGAGGAACGGGAGGTGGACGCTCTCGCGGACCGGTTGCAGGCAGTCTTGGCTCGTTTGTCGACATTGCAGCTCGACCGGTCGCGCGGCAAACGCGACATTGTCTTTTCACCGGGTGAGGTCGACAAGATACTCGACACGTCCCGGCGTCTTCGAGCTCTCGGCAGTCTTATGGAGATACCGGACAAACGTGCCGACGTGACGATCGACATCGTCCAAGAACGGGACGGCTCATTGGTTGTGCTACCGCCGGTGGCCTCGTAAAACCATGACTCGGATCCATCAAGGCTCATATCGCCGAGGCTGCTACGTGCGCCCCGCATCTCGCGGATGATTCCATACGGCCTACCACTCTGGGGATGTCACGCCGATCGTCGAAACCATGGCCACCGCGGCCATCTCCGCGACTCATCAAGCCACACAACTCGTTCCCGAACTACGCAACATGCGTGCCCGATGGGACGACATTGTTCGGGCACGGCGAGGGTCGGCGGCCAGGCGACTCCTCGACGTCGTTCTCCGCCAGCCCGTCATCGACACCCGCGCCGTCGCAACAGCACTCGCCATCTCCCCCACCAACGCAGGCCGGGCCATCACCCCATTGGTCGACGCCGGGGTGCTGCAGGAGTTCACCGGTTTCAACCGGAATCGGATGTGGCAGGCGAACGAAGTGCTCGGCGCACTCGATGATTTCGCGGCGAGGGCAGCGCGTCGTGGGCGGTCAACCCGCAGCCCGCTACAAGCGCGAACTGTCCTACCTCATCGACTACGCCCGCACCGATTGGCTCGGGTTCTCCCCGATCGTCGGTTCTGCTGCGACCCTCTCGCGGCGGGACGGCACTCGCAGCCAGCAGGACTTCAAGTTCGAGCTGATTGGTGACCTCCTCGAGCGCGGCGTCCGCGCCGGTGACCGCACATCCTCCGACGAGATTCGGTTCGAGCCATGGACGGGCACTGAACACGCTGTCATGCAACATATCCGCAGGTCAGTCGCGAGCATCGGGCATCTGCCCGACTCCGGTGAGGTCAGCTGGTTCGCGATCCTGTGAGTTGATATAGGCACACGATGACACGATGCCGAGTCCGAGTTGCCCGCCGACTACATCGGGACGATCGACCGCACGGAGACAACGCTTTCCGGGGTTGCCTGCTCACTCCCGCGCGGAAGGTCAGCGCGCACCCGATTCCGGCCACACTCCCTACACTTTGCTCATGTCCTCCACTGATCCGCTGACCCTCGGCCAACGATTGGTCGCGGTACTGGAGGACGGCCAGCGCAGCACGACGTACAAGCTCGCCGTGATGGTCACGCTCCTCGATCTGGCCGTCGAGTTGGTCACGGATGATCCGGACGCGGCAATCACGGTTGACCTCGATCTCTTCGCACATCGTCTGATGGACATGTACTGGCGACAGACTCGTCCCCTCGACGGCCGCATTCTCCGCCAGTCCAACACCGGAAACAGTTTCATTCTCAGCGAGACGCTCAAGCTCCGCTCCGCGGTTGCATCACCGTCCCTCCGAGAGGTTCCTTTCGACACCGCGGCAGCCGACGCCCCGACCATCTATCACCGCTCACGTCTGGCCATCAAGAAGAAGCTGGTGGAGCTCCCACTCAAGCTGCTTCAGAAGGCCGGCACCGGGCCCTACGAGTGTTTCCTTTACGACGACTCGTGGCTCGGCCATCCGTCGAATGCCGTCATCGAGGCCCACGGCAACTGCATCGAACTGTTCCCCGGCGTCTGCCACACCCTCGCACGCCTTGCACCGTTGGTGAAGCCGGCCTTCCAACTCGCATGGGTCGCCGACGTGCGGCGGATGAACAAGCAACTCCTCCTCGACGAGGGCCCCGACCTCTCGCACCACTTGTTCGGCGCCGACCGCGTCTCACTGCAACGCCCAGCCCACATCCTCGGCGAGCACTTCGGCAACGAGTGCTTCTACTGCCACAACCATCTTCGGGCACACCGGCACGTCGACCACGTCCTGCCCTGGTCCCGTGTCGGCATCGACGGGCTCTCCAATCTGGTTCTGGCCTGCCCGAGTTGCAACTCCAGCAAATCCGATCTGCTCCCCGATCCCGATCACGTCACCCGCGCCCTCGACCGCGGACGCGACATCCTCGACGAACTGGCGCACATGATCCACTGGCCCAGTCAGTACGAACGCGTGGCATCTGCGGCACACGGACTGTATTCGACTCAGCCGCCGTCGACGCCGGTATGGCATACGACGAAACATGTTGCCCCGCTGGGGCGTATCGACTTCTTCTGGGCATGACGCCGTCCTGCTCTGGAGAATGAGCTACCTTCAGTCGCTCCGACGTGCAGACTGGTTGATGTGACTTCCGACGAAATCGCCGAACTCCGAGCAGACGAAGCACCGCGCGTTGTTGTGCGGCGGACGGGTTCAGAGCCCTTCACTTTCCATGCGGACGCCCAGGGCGCCACCCTGAACAGCTTCTGGTCGTGGGCGGCGTCAGATCTCTTGTCGAACACTCTGCGCGGGCAACTCGCCGAATTCATCGTCGGCCTCGCGCTCGACTGCGTCGACGTCCGCCTCCGCCGCGAATGGGACGCCTTCGATCTCAAAACCGACGACGGGATCACTGTCGAGGTGAAGTCGACTGCCTACCTGCAGAGTTGGGGGACAACCAGGAGCGATTCGCGGAGATTCGACATCTCCGAATCGACCGCGTGGCACGCAGATACCAACACGTCCGCGACCTCTGCATCACGACCCGCCGACGTCTACGTGTTCTGTGTCCACACAGCCGAAAACCGGAACGTCGCAGACCCGCTGCGCCTTGATCAGTGGGACTTCTACGTCGTCAGTACGACGCGGATCAACCTGATCTTGGGACAGCAGAAGTCGATCGCACTGTCCGTTCTACCGAAGGCGCTCGACACTTCACCCGTCGCATTCGGCGAGGTCGCGGATGCGGTTCGACGGGCCGCCAGATCGTAGAAGAGTCACTACTGTTATCGATCCCACATCCAGCCATCAGCATTTCACGAGGTCAGGGGCTCACACTGGGATCTGGTAGACCCTCCCGGGCCGACCTACGCACACAGGCATCACCGCGGAGGTTCCCATGAGTATCGTTCTCGGACTTCATCTTCAGACCGACCGGGTACTGGCCGTCGTCAGCGACGACCCGTCGCCCGGGGGTACTGCACTCCATGAATCCCACCAGATCTTCCCCGTCGCACTGCGGTGGCCGGCCGAATCATCGCCGACGCTGCCCGGACGCGGCCGACAGGAGGCGATCTACCGTCACTTCCTCGACCACCTCGGCGATCCACGTCCACTGTCCACATCATCGGGTGGGCCGGCCCGCTTCGCCGACGCTCTCGCCGGAGCCCTCATCGCGCAGATCGTCGCGGCCATCGAGGACTCCGTCCACGGCCACGCCTCCCGCGTTCTCGTCGCGCATCCGTCGTATTGGACTGTGGCACAGGTGTCATCGTTTCATCGAGCACTTGTCGACGCCGGGCTCCACGGTCAACGCGCCCTTCTCGCACCGGATTTCGACGCGGCTCTCGAGTGGATCGATCACACCACCGGACTCGACGAGTCACATGACGTGGCCGTGTGCGACCTCCGCGGTTCCTCAGCAGTGGTGGGGTACGCGCGCCGCCCGCACTCCGGTCATCTCAGCACCGTCACCGCGCACAGTTTCCCGGGCATCGGCGTGGCCGACCTCGACGATCGGCTCGAGCATCGTGTCCTGGTCAAGGCAGCTCGCTCCGGGCATCCGGTACCGGCCCACCCGGCCTTGCGTGCCCAGGTTCACGCGCGATGCGCCGAGGTTCGAACCTCGTTGCGCAGCATGGCCACTCGACTCGACATCGAGACCCCGGGGCGTCGCGGCCTCGAGCATCACGAGGTGGTGATCACCCTCGACGATCTCTACGGTCTCGCCCGCCCACAGGTCGTCGAGATCGTGGACGCACTGCAGCGGTGCGCGCCGGCGGGACGGACTCCCGATCACGTCGTCTTGATCGGCGCCGCCCCCAGTTTTCCGCTGCTGGCCGCAGTTGTGAGTGAACGGTTCGGCTGCGCAGTCGTCACGCCGAAGGAGCCGGAACTTGTATGTGCGAGAGGTGCAGCAGCACTTCTCGCGGCGGCTGTGCCCACTGCGACGCCGCTGTCGCCGGCCTGAACTCCGTCGCGAACGGTGCCGCCGAACAGGCTACCGTCCCACCGCGGACAAGGCTCACCGGAACGCGAGTGCGAGCCTCCACCCTTGGTAGTCGCCAATCGGAAGGCCCACCCGCTCGAGTCCGGCGCGAATGACCATGCGTTGACTCGGAAAGTTCTCAACAGGACGTGTCGGTAAACCTCCTATCCGTCCGAGCCGACGTCGTCAAAACTCGCGACCACGATTCGTGACCCAGTGCAGGCCGCGCTCGGCGTACGGGCGCGGCTCGAAGCGGAGGCTACCGGACTGGCGGGTTGAGTTCCGGCGTCGGGTTACGGGGCCTCGACACGGTCCTCCGCTATCGCTCCGGACCGGCTCGACCAGCGGGTGATGGATCGGCTCGATCTGGCGGAACGGACCGGCTTCTCGTGCCACGCATGAACCGTGGACGAGGCTGTCCCACAAGTGAAGTGACGGTGCGGTCGCGCGCCGGACGGCCCTCGAGTCGATGCGACAGCCATTTGACGGCGAGAGGACCGGAGAACGGGAGCAGTGTGAAGTGTTCGCTGAGTTGGTCGCGAACGTAGGTGACCGGTACGCCGTAGTCACGGTAGTTCGCGGTCAGCTCGTCGATGTCGTTGATGCCGATCACCTCGTCGTGGACGGCCTGGATGACGAGCAGTGGAATGGCGGGTTCGTGCGAGCCGAGTCCGAGGTCGGTCATCATCTCGACGATCTCGGGTTGGGCTAGGAAGTCGGCGATCGGGATGTCGATGTCGTCGCCGATGTCGTGGTTGCGGAACTCGCGCAGCGCGTCGACGGTCCCCATCTCGGAGATCGCGGCGAGGTCGCGCCGGCCAGTCTCGGTGAGGTGTGCCTCGAAGGCCGCGTCCAACGCCGGATACACCCGGCGCAGACCGGCCATCACCATCAGCGGCAGGCCGGCGTGGAAACCACCGTTGAGACGCGACAGCGCCGAGGCCATGTCGCCGACCGGAGATCCGAGGACTGCGCCGATCAGGTTCAGTTCCGGCGCGTAGGTCGGGGCCATCTCCGCCGCCCACGCGGTGGCCATGCCGCCACCGGAGTAGCCCCACAATCCGACGGGTGTGTTCGGCTCGAGTCGCTTGCCGGCGAAGTTGATGGTCGCGCGGATGCCGTCGAGGGTGCGGTATCCGGGTTCGCGGGGTGCGCCCCACGCGCCCAGCATGCCCTCGTGGTCGGGGATGGTCACGGCCCAGCCCTTGGCGAGCGCACGACGCACCACGAGGAACTCGAACGGCGCGATCGCGTGCGTGGCGCCCGTACCCTTGCGCAGCGCGTAGGACGGGAAGCATGCCGAAGTGACGGCGTCGATGGCGCACTGGAACGACAACAACATGAACTGGCCCTGTGGAGCAGGCTTCCGGGGCAGCACGATCGTGGTGGCGGCCACTCCGGCGACCCCGTTGAGGTCGGTGGAGCGGTACAGCAACTGCCACGCCTGACTCTGGTGGTGCGACGCCCAGAAGTCCTTGAGCTCGACCTGACGGGAGCGAATCACCTCACCGGGCGTGAGCGACGCCACGTCGTCGGGGGCGTCGAAGAACGGGTCGTCGGTGGGCAGGAGGGCACGCGGTTGCGCCGGCTCCTCGTGGGTTTCCGGTTGGCCGGCACGTCGCACATCGACACTCATCGCACACCTCGATCCTTTCGCGGGACTCCTGTGCGCAAGGTTGCAGGCGCCGACGACGGAGTCACGCCATACGTATGCCAACGGTCGGCGCGGCATCCTGATTCCGATACGGGGTGTGCCAGGTCCGGTGACATCCCTCGCGTACCGGCCGCGCTGTGAGGTTCGGTGAACATACCCGAGTAGTGGCCCCGACGACATCGCCCCCGGCAACATCTCGTACGCGCAGTCGTACTCGAGCTCATTGGGATCGATGTCCAATGGCAGAAACGGCGCGAGACGATCACGATAATCGGCACCCCGCGGCACCGACCCGCAGGTTCGGCGCGTGTCGACGGGCATGATGAGTCCCAGCCGTACCGCAACAATCACCAGCACAGGGAGCCACGATGACCACATCCGACACCGCCTCGATCCTGTCCGACTTCGTCGACGCGCTCGCCGGCGGGCGACTGCAGGTCGTCGATCTCACCACCCCGCTGAGCAGCGCCACGCCCGCGCTGCGGCTTCCGGAACCCTTCGTCAACCTGATCGACTTCAGCCTCGAAGAAGTCAGTGCCTACAACGAACCGGGCCCCTTCTGGCGGCACAACAACATCCACACCGGCGAGCACATCGGCACCCATCTGGATGCCCCGGTGCACTGGATCACCGGCCGCGACGGCGACGACGTGTCGCAGATCCCGGTGCGTCGTCTCATCGGGCCAGCGGCGGTCCTCGACCTCACCGACAAGGTGACCGATGACCCGGACTACCTGCTCACCGTCGCCGACGTACAGGAGTGGGAGGCCGCCCACGGTCGCCTCGCCGCGGGCGCCTGGCTGCTGCTGCGGACCGGTTGGGAGTCGCGCGGGCACTCCGAGGACGCGTTCCTCAACGCCGACGACACCGGCTCACATACCCCGGGCGTCGCGGTCGAGTGTGCGCAGTGGCTGGCCACCGAGCGGGAAATCACCGGCCTGGGTGTGGAGACGGTCGGCGTCGACGCGGGCCTGGCCGGAGGCTTCGATCCGGCGTTCCCGGTGCACAACTACTTCCTCGGCAACGACAAGTACGGCATCACCTCACTCCGCAATCTCGGACAGTTGCCGGCCACCGGTGCCGTGCTCATCGTCAGCCCACTGCCCATCGTCGGCGGCACCGGTAGCCCGTCGCGGGTGCTCGCGGTGATCGACGGCGCGAACTGATGGAGTCCGGGGTCACCTACGGCCCGACGGTCGCCGACGTGATCGGCCGCGTCCTCGCCGATCTCGGTGTGGGACATGCCTTCGGCGTGGTTGGCAGCGGCAACTTCGTCATGACCAATGCGCTGCGCACCGGCGGGGTGCCCTACACCGCCGCGCGCCACGAGGGTGGCGCCGCGACCATGGCCGACGCCTACTCGCGGATGTCCGGACGCGTCGGCGTCGTCACCCTACATCAGGGCTGTGGCTTGACCAACGCGATGACCGGGATCACCGAGGCCGCCAAGAGTCGCACGCCGATGATGATCCTGGCCGCCGACAGCCCGGCCACCGCGCTGCGCTCCAACTTCCGGATCGACCAGGAACACCTGGTGCGTAGCGTCGGAGCGGTCGCCGACCGCGTGTACTCGTCGACCACCGCGGTCGCCGACGTGATCCGCGCCTACCGGACCGCGGTCACGAGGCGACGCACCGTCGTACTCAACGTCGCCATCGATGTGGCGGCGTCCGAGGGTACTGCGGTGGGCCCGATCGGAGTCGATGTCACGCCACCGCGGGTCCGTCCCGATGCGCAATCGGTGACGAGACTGGTTGCGGCGCTGCGTGATGCGCGACGCCCGGTGTTCGTCGCGGGCCGTGGCGGTCGGGGTGCGGGTCCGCAGATCGCCGAGTTGGCGGCTGCGACAGGCGCTTTGGTCGCGACGTCGGCGGTCGCGAATGGCCTGTTCGCCGGTGATCCCTTCTCGCTCGGCATTTCCGGCGGCTTCTCCACCGACACCACCGCCGACCTCATCGCCGGGGCCGACCTGATCGTCGGGTGGGGGTGTGCGCTGAACATGTGGACGATGCGCCACGGTCGGCTCGTCGGCACCGACACTACCGTGATCCAGGTCGACGACGACGTCGATGCGATCGGTGCGCATCGTCCGGCGGACGTCGGGGTGGTCGGCGATTGTGCATTGACCGCACAAGACGCCTTGGAGTTGGTGACCGACGGCCCCGCGCCGGTCGGGTACCGGACCGACGAGGTGAAGGCACTGATCGCGAAATCGTCACGGTGGCAAGATGTTCCGATTGACAACTCGTCCACCGCGGAGCGCATCGATCCTCGCTTGCTCTCCGTCGAACTCGATTGGCTGTTGCCCCTCGAACGGATCGTGTCCATCGACTCCGGGAACTTCATGGGCTATCCGTCGACGCATCTGTCGGTGCCCGACGAGTTCGGTTTCTGCTTCACGCAGGCGTACCAGTCGATCGGACTCGGGTTGTACACGGCCATCGGTGCGGCAATGGCACAGCCAGATCGGTTACCGGTGCTGGGGACCGGCGACGGCGGCTTCCTGATGGCCATCAGCGAATTGGACACCGCTGTGCGGGAACGACTTCCGCTGGTGGTGATCGTGTACAACGATTCCGCGTACGGGGCCGAGGTGCACCACTTCGGGCATGCCGACATGTCGACGGTCACCTTTCCGGAGACCGACATCGCTTCCATTGCACGGGGTTTCGGTGCCACGGGTGTGACGGTCCGCGGTATGGGCGACCTGGCCGTGGTGCGGGACTGGCTGGACTCGTACCAGGCCGGCGGCACGACGGGTCCGTTGGTCATCGACGCGAAGATCACCAGCGACGGCGGTTCCTGGTGGTTGGCGGAGGCATTCGCCGGGCACTGAGGAGTCCACCGGACTACAGGTGCCTCCCCCGATTGGGGGAGGCACCTATCCACCGGCCGATCCACCGGTCGGTGGGGTTTGCGTGGTGGCGTTGCACGGCAAAGTCATTGGTGTCAGAAACACAGCCCAGCCCCACCGGGACCGGACGTCACAGACACCAGGAGCACGTCATGTCGAAGAACATCAAGAACCGCACCCTCGCCGTTCTCGCCGGCACCGGGATCGCCGCCGCCATCGCCGTCGGGGGCGCCGGACTCGCCTCGGCCGGAACGGTGCCGGTCACCCACCCCGGCGAGCCGACCGTCGCGATGACGCTGACCAATCACACCAACCGCACCGAGTTCCTCGCCTCGGCCACCCCCGGCTCGGGGCACTGGGTGGACGCCCCGAGGTTCACCCTGGCCCCCGGGGCGTCGGAGACGGTCGTCGCGGTGGCACCGACAGCCCCGTCGGAGACCGTGTTCGTGAACTACCACATCGGAGCGTTCGGCCCGACTGCCACGTACAACGTCGAGAACGTGCGCGGTGACGTCAACACCGATATGACCGGCATCTCGGGTGGGCACTACTTCATCAACACACCCCGTATCGAGTCCGGCTTCCCGAACGTCAACGTCAGCTACGACCTGTGGTGACACGCTGACCTTTCCGACAACGATTCCCGCCGACGCCCTCACGTCGGCGGGAATGGTTGCATCCGAGCGCTCACCGCTTCATGCTCAGCCCAGGCAGATCGTCCCGGACGCGTCCGGGCCGCCGGCGATCCGGTCGACGATGCCGTCCTCGACATTGATTGCGAGTTGACCGCCCGGAAGCGTCACAAGATATCCGGGCCGTGCGAACGGTCCGCCCGCCGCGAGCGGAGTCGCATCCGGGTAGGCCGCGGTCACCTTGCTCTCCGGGTCACCGAGCGTGATGCCCTTTTGCGTCATGACCGTGGGTCCGGTCGGGCTGTTACCCGAGGCCTCGACGCAGGTGATCGGGTCTCCTCGCACGGCGAGACTGTTGTTCTGGCCGCTGAGCTCGGGACCGCGCTGACCGTCGCCCTTGTTCTCGAAGGTCAGTCCGGTTGCCGCGTCGGCCTGCTCGATGGTCATGCCGACCTTCACCACGCCGAGCGACGTCGGGGTGATGGTCAGGGTGCCCCCGGTCCAGGAGCCGGAGTTCTGCGCAGCCGAGCTGGTCGGCGTCGAGGCACCGGTCGTGGGCGTGCCGGTCACGTACTCGCCGGTGCACATGTTGAGGTAGTGCGTGGGATCGAAGGACTCACCGTGCTGCGGGAAGTACCACTCCAGGTTCTGATACATCAGTTGCCCGTCGCAGGTGCCGAGGTTGAACGCGACCACCTGGGTCTGTTCGGGGAACAGATCGGCCTCGATCTTCGTCGGGTCCGGCCATGCCGCCGTTCCGACGGCATGCGCCTCCGGGCCACCCCATGACGACCAGACCACGTTGTCGACCTCACCGAGAACGCCGGCGCCTCCGTTGTAGATCTTCGCCGGCTTGATCTGGCCGTACCCTTCTTGGTTCGGCCCCCACACCTTGCCCAGCGTCGCGTTCAACGCCAACGACGGCGTAGCACTCGTAGACCCCTCGGCCGCCATCGTCGTCGCGCCGGAGTGCTCACTCGTGGCGGAACCGTTGACCGACGAGCACGCCGCCGTCGCGGTGAGCAGTGCCGCGCAGACAAGGGTGGGTAGTAATCGACGTGATCGCATCGCTGGGGCTCCTCGGACGCTGGAGATGAGGCTCGGAGCGTAGCAATCCCGATCGCATCAGGCCTCAAATCAGGCTGGTGCACTTCGGTTTTCGACCGTTCGGACGATAGTCATATCGGCACATTCACCCTATTCACGACAAAGCGGAGAGCCGACCCCGCCCACCGTGTGGCAGCCGGCATCGCAAACGCACTTTGTCATACCCCTGCCGTAGCGTGACGGCAGATGAGAGGTCCGGCCTCTCGGGTGAAGGGAGATTCGATGCGCACCAACGATTTCGACTCGTCGATCGAGGATGCTTGGCGGGAGTTCCGGGACCGTCTGGCCGACGTGTTCAGGCGCCTCTCCGACGGAGAGAACAGCCGGCTTCAGGTGAACGGCAGCACGCCCGAACACCCGGCCGGGCGATTGACCATCACCGTCACCGGCGCCCATCGGGTTCGGATCACGGTGAACGCCGATGACCTCGACGGTTCCCTCGACCGTCGCCTGCTGCAGGTCGAGCAACTCCGCACGCTCGGCTGGCGACGACTGCGCAACGGCAGCTACATCATTGAGGGCAGTCGGGCGCGTGCCGACGACCTCGCCGCGGTCACCGTCGACACCGTTCGGCAGGTGTGGGAGGCGATCCATCCGTCCTTCCTCGCCGCCCCGTTCCTGCCGCGTTCACCGGAACCCGAGGCCACGCTGCGAGTGGGCACGGCACCGCACGACGCCGATCATCTGCGATCGCTGATTCACACGATGCTCGAGACGGCCGCGGGGCGCACCATCGACCTCGACGAGGACGGCGACCTCCCGCTGCCGACGCGGCCGTACCCGTCCTGGTTGCGGGTGTGCGAGGCCGTGCCGTGCATCGAGGTGTTCACGGTGATCACCGACAAGGTGATCGATCCGGCGCACGCCGCGACGGTGATCGCCGCGCAACCCACCGACCATGCGGCGATTCGGCTCCTGCTGCGCGGACGGACTGTCGTCGCCCAACGCATCATCGATGCCGCGGTCTTCGTCCCGGAGAACATCAACACCGCCCTGAACGATTGGTTCACCTTCGTCGAATACGACGGGCCGCGCATCGCCCGGCTGGCGACCACCCGTGAAAAGCACATGCCGGCAACCGATTCTGACTCCGACGAGGAGGGCCCACTACCTGATGCCCTGCTCGCCATCCTGCACCTCGACCCCGACAACGCGACCCTGAGCGCCCACGAGGTTGCCGAGATCTGCGAGTACGACCGTTCTGAGGTGCTGCGGTGTATCCGGATCTGCGAGGAGCAGGAAGTGTCCTGGGACCGGTCGGCGGCCGAGGCGGACGGTACCGGTGCCACCGAGGAACGCGACGCATGCCGCCACGAGGCAAGATCATGGGCGGCCACATCCGCGAAACTGCGTGCGGCGTTACGCATCGTCGTCCTCCCGAGCGCGGGTCGCCGCAGGATCCGGCCGATCGCATGATGTCTCCATGCCATGCCCGGGAAGGTACCCAGGCCGACTGACCACAAACGTCCCCGTCAGCGGGTCTCGTCGGAATAGTCCGGTGAGAGTGCCTCACGGAGACGTTTGTGGGCATCGGGGCGGTGCACCCCGTGCTCGGCACTATGCCCGCGATGTCGGACTTCGGTTTACGCTCAACCCATGTCCCGGGTGCATCGACACGCTCGCCGCGAGACCGTGGACTCACTGCGACGTGCCATTGGCGACGCGCTGAGCGATGCCTCACGCCAGGTGCCGAAGACTCTGGTCCTCACCGCCGGGCCCGGCGCCGGGAAGTCCTACACACTGGCGAACCTACGCGCCGAGATCGGCGCGACCACGCGCACGACCTGCGCCGACGATCTGTCCTGGCGCCAACCGTTCGCTGTCGCCGCCACTCTGATCGGGGCGGAATTACCGGTCCCGGTCCCCGACGGCTACGAGGACCATCTTTACGACCTGGTCGATGCACTGTGCGCCGCAGGGCCGGTGGCATTGTTTGTCGACGATGCCCACCACGCCGACGCCGCATCGCTGGGATTGCTCGCCCGCCTGTCGGCCGCGTCCCGAGACCTTCCCCTGGTCCTGGTGATCGGACGCCGGCCGCTGCCTGAGCGTGACCTGCTCACCCGCCTCCTGGCGCGACCGACGGTCCACGAGTGGCACCTTCCGCCGATGACGGACACCGCGATTGCCGACCTGTGCCAGAACGTCCTCGGTGCGCGACCCGACCGCGGTCTGGCCGCGGCATTATCGTCTGCCGGCGGTAACCCGATGCACGCGATCTCGCTCCTGCGCACGCTGCAGCAGTCGGGTGCCCTCGACATCACCGACGGGCGGGCGCGCCTCCTCGGCGACACCACCGCCGACCTCACCTCGGGTAGCCGCGACACCGTCGCCGAACACCTCGCCCTCCTCGACCCGCGGGCCCGTGACCTCACCCAGAAGCTCGCGGTGTGGGGCGGGCCCGCCACGCTACTCAATCTCGCCGCCATCGACGACACGTCACCGGCCGGGCTGGTCGGACCCGCCCAGTCAGCTGCCGATGCCGGCATCATCCGCGTCGACGACGACGGAACCGTGGCATTCACCCATGACCTGTATGCCGAGGTCACCTACGACCATCTCGCGCCGGCGTTCCGGACCGTGCTTCACGACGCCATCGCCGCACTTCCCCAGACCAGCAGCGACCTGCAGACCCAGGCACACCACCGAATGGCCTCCGGCAGCGATCCCGCAGCCACCCTCGACGCGGTTCGGCGCGCCGAGTCTGCACTGACGACCACACCGGCCGTGGCCGTCGACCTTCTCGATTCCCTGGCCCGCCAGTCTGACGCCGACACCACCGTGACGCCGGGTGTGCACTTGTCACTGGCGGTGGCTCTCGCACGGACCGGACAACTCGCTCGCGCATGCGAGGTGGCCACCGAAGGTCTACCGATGAGCGCCGACATCGACGAGATCGCCGCCCTGCACCGGGTCCTGATGTTCGCACTCATCGGGCGGGGCGACACCGCACAGGCTCTTGACCTCATCGACACAACGCTGGCCCTGCCGATCGAAGCCGACACCACCGACATGCTCACCGACCTGCGCAGCTACGTCGTTCTGCTACAGGGCGATTCAGCGGTACCCACGTTGCCCTTCTTCGATGTGTCCGCGGAGCCGGATCGTTCGATCCAGGGATTGGTCGGGGAGTCACTGCGACTATTTCTCAGCGGTCGCCTCGACGAGGCACTGACATTGGCGTTGCGTGCATCGGATCGTCAGGGTCAGGAGATCACCAACGGCGCGTTGGCCACCTCGTCGGCCGACATCTGGCCACCGCTGATCGAGCTCTACGCCCGCGGACCCGCCGCCGCTGCCGAACTCTTCACCGGCATGACCAGACTGCGTGACGGACGCGGCACCGACTGGATGACCGCCTATCACGAATTCACCAGAGGAGGCATCGAATACGGACTTGGACACCTTGACGACGCGGCTGCCGCGTGGGACTCCGGACTGGAACTCGCCGCGTCCGCAGACATGGGATGGACCTCGATGGCGCACGGCAGTCGCGTCATCGTCGACATCCTACGAGGGGAACTGGCGACCGCGGGCACCCGCCTCGATACGTGGACGTCGGCCGGTCTCCCCGATCAATTCGGGCTTCCGTTGGCCGACCGCGGCCGGGCGCTGCTCCTGGAAGCCCGCCGACGCCTCCGTCCGGCAGCGCAGAGCGCCGCAGACACATGGCACCGTGCCGTCGAATTGCGTGTTCACAGTTGGCTTCCGACGTTCGCGATCGACTGTGCCCGGATTGGTACCCGCGCGCAGGATCTCGACCTGATCGCCTCCGTCCGCGACGGGCTGGACTCGCTCGAGCACCCACCGTTGCACTATCCGGCGGCCCTTGTCGCCGTCGCAACCGCCCGGTGCCGCGCGTCGCTCGGGGACACCGATCTGCATACCGTCGTCGAGGTGGGGCGTGATGCTGCGACCGCCCTGCAGGACATCTCCGATCGCCTCTCGGCAGCCTGTGCCTGGGAGGAGTCCGCTTGTGCTGCAGCTGCTCTCGGGGACAAGCCGCTGGCCCGCGAACTGGCCCGCAATGCCATCGTGCTGAGTCAGAGCATGGGCGCGGTCAGCGTGTCGACGCGGATCGCGTCGAGGCTGCGGCCGCATGGTGTGCGACTGGACCCACGCACCATTCGCGACCGACCCACACACGGTTGGGACAGTCTGACACCCACCGAGACCGCCGTCGCCGAACTGGTCGCCTCCGGCCTGTCCGGCGCCGACATCGCCACCCAGATGTTCATCTCGCCCCGAACGGTGCAGACCCATGTGTCCCACGCACTGGCGAAACTCGGGTTGAGTACACGCATCGAGTTGGCAGCCTTCATCGCGGCACGCAACGCGGGGAGGGCGTGACTGGCAGAGAAATCTCTGCCGTGACGCAGATGTCTGCGTCATCGAGACCCCGCAGGCTGGAAGCACCACAACTTCCACCTCTGTCAAAGGCCTCCGATGAACCCGAAATCAATGATCCTGGGCCTGGCGCCCTGGTTCGTATTCTCCTTCGCCGCCGAACGCCTCGGCGCCGACCACGTCACCGTCGCAGCGTTCGCCGCATGTGCACTCGCCCTCGCCATGGCCGGCTGGGACGCCATCCAGGGCCGCAGTTGGAAGATCCTCGACGTCGCGGGCATCGTCCTGTTCGGGCTGATCGGCGTGATCGGGGTGATCGGCAATCACCATGTCGATGAGACGCTGGTGTACTTCGGGCGAGGTGGGTCCGCGTTCATCCTGGCCGCGGTGATGCTGGTGTCGGCCTACACGGTCCCGTTCACCGAGCAGTACGCACGCGAGTCCGTCGACCCGTCGCTGTGGCATTCGCCGATCTTTCGGCAGAAGAACCGCCAGCTCAGCCTGCTGTGGGCCGGCGCGATCTTCGCGATGGGCATCGCACACGTGATCGCGGGCCTGCTCGCCGCCGGTGCGTCCGTCCCGGGCAGCAATCCGGGAAACATCGTCCTGAACTGGGTCGTGCCAATCGCCTTGATCATCTTCGCGGCGAAGCGGACCCAGGCCATCGCCGACGCCCCGGTCCACACCCTCGATTCGCCCGGAACGCACGCCTGACCCGACCCGACATCGACATCGACGAATGACCAGAGCCATGACCATCGACCCACACCCCAGCCGTCCCGCGGCAGTGGATATCGCCCACCACAGTCACCTCACGGGGGTGTTCGCGCCCCAACGCAACGAGGTCAACGTCGCCGACCTCGCCGTCCACGGCGACCTGCCGCCCGATCTGCGGGGCAGTTACCTCCGCAACGGGCCGAACCCGCGGTTCGATCCGATCGGCTCGTATGTCTATCCGCTCGACGGCGACGGCATGGTGCATCGCATCAGCTTCGACGGCGGGCGGGTCGGGTACACCAACCGATTTGTCCGGACGCCGATGGTAACGGCGGAAGAGGCTGCCGGGCATGCCATCTGGTCGGGCATCACCGACGGGTACACCCCGTCCGCCAAGGAAGTCGGTCCCGACCTGGTGGGAACCTTCCGCCAATTGCCCGACATCAACATCGTCCGGCATTCGGGCCGGCTGATGGCGATGGCCGAATCCGATCATCCGTATCTGCTGGATCCGACGGATCTGTCGACGATCGGTCCCACCGACTGCGGCGGGGCTATGCTGGTGGGCAGCACCGCGCACCCGAAGACCGATCCGCGCACCGGTGAGCTGATCATATTCAACTACGCCCTCGAGGCCCCGTATCTGACGTGGTCGGTGATCGCCGCCGACGGTCAGGTCACCCGGACCCCGACACCCGTCGACGGGGTGACCGATCCGATGATGATCCACGATATGGCGTTGACGACACGCTACATCGTACTGTTTCTGTGCCCCTTGGTTTTTGACATCGAGATGATGCTGACGGGCGGTTCATTGCTGTCGTGGCGACCCGACGACGGCACCCGCATCGCACTCCTCCCCCGCGACGGTGGTCCCGTCCGGTGGGTGCACACCGACCCGTTTTGGGTGTGGCACTTCGCCAACGCCTTCGACAACCCGGACGGCACGATCACCGTCGACTACGTGGAGTGGACCTATCCGGGTGGCTTCGCCGACGTCGACCGGCCGGCGACGTCGACGCTCACCCGTGCCGTCATCGACCCCGGTGGCTCCATCGCGCGGAACGTTCTCAGCGACAACGTAATCGACATGGAGTTCCCACGCGTCGACGACCGGTTGCTGACGCTCGACCATCATCGGGTGGCGTCGGTGGCGCGCGGTCCGCACGACGACACCACGCGCGACAGCCTGTGGTTCCACGATCTCGCCGCGGAAACCGAAACGCATTGGAGCCCGGGCGTGGCGATCGGCGAACCGATCTTCTTACCCGGCGCGCACCACGACTACTGGGGAGCGATCGGCACCGACCCGGACAGCCTTCGCTCGAGCTTCTATCTTCTCGACGCCGACGCCCCCGCCGACGGACCGATCGCCACCATCGACCTGCCGATCCGGGTGCCGGCGGGACTGCACGGGGCGTGGCTGGCCGACGACGCAGACGCGAGCTGACAACGTCAGGGCAGAGGCTCGTGGTCCCCGCTCGGGCAGTCTCTGGACTCGAGCTGGGCGAGTTTCCACATCGCCCTCACCGCGTTGAGATCGACGTCCACAGCGGCCTCGGACCGGTCCTAATCAGGCCATGGCCGTGGGTGTCCGGTGGTTCCGCACACCTTGGCGCTCGATCCACGGGTCGCGATCCGCATGGTCGAGGTGGTCCAGGCGAAGGCTGCGGGATTGACCGCCGCCGTCGCGGCCACCAGATCGTGGCACGGGGCCGACCATCCGGAGCCCCGCCCCAGCGGGCGTCGACGCAAACCATAGGAGCGCGTCGCCGCGAACCCCCTATCTGGCCGGCTGTCATGTCCGTGCGGCGCAGGATGAATCGACGACTCACATCGAGCCCGACCCACCGTATGGAGAGATCCGACCGGATCACGGACGCAGTCGCTTGTGGGTCGTGCCGGGTGTTGGTGTCGCGGATCCGCGCGTCCATCGGTGATCGGCTGACGCCGACTCCGCCGGACACCACGATCTGCAGGCGACGCAACTGCTGTACGGCTGCCGTGCGAGTGAGCGCCGTCGCCAGGTTCGTCAACGGACCGATGCACAGGAGGACACCGCTCGGTTCCGACCGGGCGAACTCGATCATCACCTCGGACGGTTCGGGAGTCAACGTCGGCCGGTAGATCCGCTGCGCGACGGTCGTGGAGTCCCTGGCAGGTCCCCGATAACCGGTCCAGTCGGTGCTAGAGCCAGTTCCTTCTTACGTTTGGTCAGTCGATCTCGCAGCCCACGGGGTGATGCTGGTGGGTGCATCCGGCAGCGTACTCGGCCGGGGTCTGGTAGCCCAGTGCCGAATGCCGGTGTCGGTGGTTGAATCACCCCCGGTTTCGTGCCGCCTCGATGGTGGGCTGATCCTCGGGGTTGAGGCCAGCGTAGTGGGTGTGTTCGTACTCGTTGGGTGGGACC
>NZ_JBSGIT010000032.1:0-57650 GCF_053605205.1 Gordonia sp. NPDC003950
GTGATCGCGCTGGATCCCGACGGTGCTGCCGACCGTCGCGAGGAGGCCGCTGCTCGGGTTCAGAATGTGCGGGTTCGTCGGGACACCAACGGGCACTGCAGCATCTCGGTGTACGCACCGGGTGAGGTGGGTGCGCATCTGGCGGCGCGGATCGCACAGATGATCAGTGAGCGGATCTGCCCACGTGATCCACGTCGCCGCGGTCAGATGCAGGTCGCGGCATTCGCCGAAATCCAAGGACTACCCGGCGCGTACCTGTCGTGTGAATGCGGGCGGGGTGACTGCTCGCGGGCGATCCCGCTGCCGGAAGAACCCAGTGGCCTGACCGACCTCGACATCGATGTAGACGGCAACGCGACTGATCTGTCTGACGATGTCGAAACCGAGCGTGGTGAGGCTGACGAGATCACCGAACCCGAGACGACCGACGCTCCCCAGTCGGACGCTGACGTCGCCGACGACGACGCTGATTGTGCGGCAACGGATACCGTCGAGGCGCACCCCGACACCGACACCGTCGCCGACACCGGCGGCAGTGATTCGCAGTTGTCGCTGTCGTTGATCACCGATCCGTCCGGGCAGCGGGAAGCCCGGTTGGAATACTTCGGCGTGATTGACGAAGCTCACGCCCGAACGCTGATCAGTTCGGGACAGTTGGTCACCGTCACCGAGTTTCCCACCCTGGACATACCCACCATCGACACCGCCACCTCGCTGGATCGGATACCGGCGGCGTGGCGTCGTCTCGACGACCCGTTCCCCGCAACCCCGGTCGACCCGTCCGGGCACGGCGGCTATTTCCTCCCGCCGCCGGGTGCGTTGACGTATCGGATACCGGCGTGGTTGCGGGAGAAGATCATCGAGTTGGATGGCACCTGCCGGTATCCGCAGTGCGGTCGGCCGGCCGGTGACTGCCAGATCGATCACGTGGTGAAGTTCGTGCACCGCGATCCGATCACCGGTGGCTGGACGGTGGAGTTCAACCTGATGCCGTTGTGCTCGCCGGACCACCAGCGAAAACACATGGGATTGTTGCTGCCCACCATGCTCGCCGATCGGGCGGTCATCTGGCGCGACCCGGTCACCGGGGAAACCATCACCACCTATCCCCGGTAGGTCTGAGGCTTCGGTCTACCGTCGCGTCGTGCTGCGACTTCCCTACCCCTCCAACGTCTTCGTCATCCGACCGACTGCCTCTTCGTACTCGCTGACCATGTCAGCGATGAGCTCGGCGACCGGTGTGATGGCGTTGAGCCGTCCCACGATCTGACCCGCCGGCATCGCGACGACGCCGGGGTCGTCCGACGCCGAAATCCTTGCGTGCGCTTCGGAAACCAGGATGTTCTGCAGCGGCATGGGCAGCGGGTCGGGAGCGTTGTCGGCGTCCCACGCGTCGGTCCAGCGGGTCTTGAGCAGCCGGGCAGGCTTGCCGGAGTATATCCGTCGCCGCACCGTGTCACGCGAGGTCGCATCCAGCAGCGCCTGCTGCACCGTCGACGGACCCTCCTGACCCTCAGCCATACCGAGTTTGTACTCGGCGGCGGTCAGCCAGTAGGTGCCCATCCAGACACCCTGTGCGCCAAGGGCGATGGCCGCGGCGATCTGTCGGCCACTTCCCACTCCACCGGCGGCGAGGACCGGGGCGCGGTCGCCGACGGCGTCGACGAGTTCGGGCCACAGGATCATCGAGGTGACCTCGCCGGTATGCCCACCACCCTCGTAACCCTGGGCGATGACGATGTCGACACCTGCGTCGACATGATGCAGCGCATGGTCTTTCGCACCCGCGAGGGCAGCCACCAGCACACCATGATCATGGGACGTCTGGATCACGTCGGCCGGCGGTGAGCCCAAGGCGTTCGCGATGAGCTTGATCTGCCCGTACTTGTCGGCATGGGTCATCGCAACATCGACATGCGACCGGGCCACCGAATGCAGCCATCCGAGGACACCGGCATTGACTCGATCGCCGTCGGGCAGCGGTGGGACGCCGAGATCGTCGAGGGTGCGCTCGACGAAGGCGCGGTGCTCCGGCGGGATCATCGCGTCGAGATCCACATGGCTTCCCTCGGTGGGAATCTTGGCCGGCATCACCACGTCGACGCCAAACGGCTTGCCGTCGGTGTTCTCGTGCATCCACTCGAGGACCTCGTCGAGTTCGTCCGGATCGTTGAACCGCACGCAGCCCAGCACGCCGAGACCACCGGCCCGGCTGATCGCCGCCGCCACATGCTGACTGGGCGTGAAGCCGAAGATCGGATAGTCGATGCCGAAGCGTGTCGCCAGATCGGTTTTCATTTCGTGGTCTCCGCAACCGCCGCGCGGGCATCCTCGATGGTGGTGTCGGCAGGTCGGCCCTCGGCAACCGAGACCGCCCACCGGTAGTCGGGCTTACCCGCCGGTGACCGTTTGATCGCGTCGACGAACCAGACACTGCGTGGGGATTTGTAGCCGGCCAACTCTTTTCGGACGACGTCGGAGAGCTCGGTCACCGACGGTCGGGCATCGTCGCGGACCGCGATCACCGCCCCGACCCGCTGACCGAAGCGGGGGTCGGCCACGCCGACCACGACGGTGTCGAAGACGTCGGGATGCGCCTTCAGCGCCGCTTCCACTTCCTCGGGGAACACCTTCTCCCCGCCGGTGTTGATCGACACCGATCCGCGGCCGAGCATGGTGATGCTGCCGTCGGCCTCGACCTGCGCGAAGTCGCCGGGGATCGAGTAGCGAACCCCGTGGAACACCTTGAACGTCTTCGCCGACTTCTCCGGATCGTTGTGATAGCGCAGCGGGATGTGGCCGGTGCGCGCCAGCACACCGACCTCGCCGCTGCCGGGTTCCACGCGGGTGCCGTCCTCGCGCAACACGTGAGTCTGCTTGTCGGCGTTGACCCGTGGCGCCCCGACGTGCGATTGACCCTTGGCAACGACGCCCAGCCCACCGAATCCGGTCTCCGACGAACCAATGGCGTCGATGATGACGGCGTTCGGGAACTTGGCGAGGAACTGTTCCTTGACGCTCGGCGAGAACAGGCACGCCGAACTGGCCACCGACACCACCGTCGAGGTGTCGTGGTCACGCTGTTCGAGCGCCTCGATCATGGGGCGCCCCATGGCATCTCCGGTGATGAAGATGACGTTCACACCGTGCCGACCGACCGCCTCCCACACGGAGTGAGCGTCAAAGTCCGGGTACACCACAGCTTTTCCACCGCCGAAGAGCGCCTGGAAGACCGCCCACTGCGAACCGCCGTGGATGAAGGGCGGGATCGGGAACCGCACCAGCTGCCCGCCGGCGGCGCCGGTCTTGGCGTGTTCCCATTCGTCGGTGACCGGCTCACCGGTGTACCACTCGATGCCGCCGCCGAGTACCCGCCAGACGTCCTCCTGCCGCCACACCACGCCCTTCGGCTTCCCGGTGGTGCCGCCGGTGTAGAGCATGTACAGATCGTCGTTGGAGCGGTCCCCGAAGTCGCGCGCGGTCGACGATTCGGCAATCGCGTCCTCGTAGGCGATCGCCGGCGCCACCGCGTCCGCGCATGTCACGTCGACGTCGCTGCCATCCTCGATCACGATCCGATGTTCGACCGCCAGGTCTGCTCCGCCATAGTCGGCCCGATTCGATAACACGTTGCAGACGCGTGGCGAGTACTGCCGCTCATGGATGAGCACTTTCATCCCGGAGTCACTGAAGATGTGATCGAGTTCGGCCTCGACGTAGCGGTAGTTGACGTTGACCATCACCGCCCGGGCCTTGAAGATCGCGACCATCGCCTCGACGGATTCAATGGTGTTTCTGCTGTACAGCCCCACGGCGTCGCCCGGCGCGACGCCGAGTTCCTGAAGCTTGTGGGCCAGCGCGTTACTGCGCTCCTCGAGTTCGGCATAGGTACGGGCGCGGTCGCCGGACTCGAGTGCGGTGCGGTCGGGCATGAGGTCGACCGCATGCTCGATGAGGTCGCCGATGGTGAAAGCCATGAGTCAAAATTAGAACGTGTTACTGTTTCCGGCAAGAGAATCTTCCACATCGATCGATCTGGGGGTCGAGATGACCGCGTTGTCGCAGCCCGAGTCCGCCACCGACCACATCCCCCACTGCCTCGTCGAGCAGCGGGGGCATGTCCTCATCGTCACGATGAACCGGCCCGAGGCCCGCAACGCCCTTTCGTCGGAGATGATGGCGATCATGACCGAGGCCTGGGATCGGGTCGATTCCGATCCGGAGATCCGGGTGGCGATCCTGACCGGCGCGGGTGGCGCCTTCTGCGCGGGGATGGACCTCAAGGCCATGTCGCGCAACGCTCCTGGCGACACCGTCAAGTCCGGGTCGTGGGACCCCGCGTCGCTGCCCGCCCTCCTGAAGGGACGACGGCTGACCAAACCGCTGATCGCCGCTGTCGAGGGACCCGCCATCGCCGGTGGCACCGAGATCCTGCAGGGCACCGACATCCGGGTCGCCGGCGAGAGTGCAAAATTCGGTGTGTCCGAGGCCCGTTGGGGACTCTTCCCGCTCGGCGGGAGCGCGGTTCGGCTGGTCCGGCAGATCCCCTACACGGTCGCCTGCGACATCCTCCTCACCGGGCGCCACATCAGCGCCGCCGAGGCCAAGGAGTACGGACTGATCGGCCATGTCGTCCCCGACGGCACCGCGTTGGACAAAGCACTCGAACTCGCCGAGGCCGTCGCCGCCAACGGTCCGCTCGCCGTGCAGGCCATTCTGCGCACCATCCGAGAAACCGAAGGAATGCACGAACTCGATGCCTTCCAGGTCGAGGCACCGATCGGGATCTCGGTGTTCCAGAGCAAGGATGCCAAGGTCGGGCCCAAATCCTTTGCCACCAAACAGAAACCGGTGTTCACCGGCGAATAGGACACATCGTGGGCGACTCGGCCATCCGTGTCTGGACCGCGCTCTTCTCGCCGATCGGTGCCGCCGCACAGGCCACCGCACTGCGCGACGCGGGCGTGAGCGGCGTGTTCACCTTCGAGGGTCCGCACGACGTGTTCACCCCCTTGGTACTCGCCTCCCGGGTCGACGATGTCGATCTGATGACGAATGTCGCGATCGCATTCCCCCGCAACCCCATTCACGTCGCCCATCAGGCCAACGATCTGCAACTGTTGAGCGACGGACGTTTCCGCCTCGGTCTCGGCACCCAGATCCGGCCACAGATCGAGAAACGGTTCGGCGCCGACTTCGATCGTCCGGTCGGGCGGATGGTCGAGTTCGTCGCCGCACTCCACGCGATCTTCGACAGCTGGGAGACCGGCACCCGCCTCGACTTCGACGGCGACTTCTATCGTCACCGCCTGATGACGCCCACCTTCAGCCCGCCACCCAATCCGCACGGCAGGCCCCCGATCCTGGTCGGTGCCCTCGGCCCGCAACTGACCCGCGCGGTCGCGAGGCATTGCGACGGCCTGCTGATCATGCCGTTCACCAGCGACCGATTCGTCCGCGAATCAATCCTCCCCAGGGTCGCCGCCGGTCTCGCCGACGCCGGCCGCACCGCCGCCGGGTTCACCGTTCTCCCCGAGATCATCGTCGCAACCGGCCGAGACGAGAACGAGTACGACACCGCCGTTACCGCCGCCCGGCGCCTCCTGTCGTTCTACGGCTCCACCCCCGCCTACCGTCCGGTCCTCGACCTGCACGGGTACGGCGACCTGCAACCGGAACTCAATCGGCTCTCCAAGAGCGGCCGGTGGGACGAGATGCCCGAACTCATCGACGACGGCCTCCTCGATACGATCGTCGCCCGCGGAACACCCGCGCAGGTCGCCGAGCGGGTTCACGCGCGCGTCGACGGCATCGCCGACGAGGTGGCGCTCTACCAGCCCTTCCCCCTCGCCTCCGACACGCTCGGCGAGGTGCTCGACGCCCTGCCGGCACACTGACGTCGACCCCGGCGAGATTGACACTGCCATTGGGCGACGGCAGGGTCTAGGACATGCTCCGACGTCCCGTGAACAACGACTGGTCCGGCCAGCGGTTCCCGCACCCCACCAAGCGGCGGCCGATCATCGGCGAGCTCGGCGCGTCCGATCCGCGCAATCCGATCCTCAGCGTTCTCCAATGGGGCGCCAAACTCGGCCCGATCTTCGAACTGCAGGTCTTCCGCCAGAAGTTCGTGTTCGTCGCGTCGGCGGAGCTGACCTCGGAGCTGTGCGACGAGACTCGTTTCTGCAAGGCCCTACCGCCGGCCATCACCGCCCTGCGCCAGTACGCCGGCGACGGCCTGTTCACCGCCTTCAACGATGAGCCCAATTGGCAACTCGCCCACGAATTGCTGATGCCGGCCTTCACCAAAGCCGCGATGCGGTCGTATCACTCCACGATGACGGCCACGGCAGGCGAACTGTTCGACTACTGGGATCGTCGCGCCGTCGGCGCCGCGGATGCCGGCGTCACCACCGAACCGGGGGTCACCACCGATTCCGACGTCACTCAGGATATGACGAAGCTGACGATGGAGACGCTGACGCGCACCGCGTTCAGTCGGGACTTCGGGTCGTTCACCCCGTCGGAGCCGCATCCGTTTGTGGCCGCGATGATCCGCGCGCTCGAAACCGGGCGCCGCAAGGGCGGACTCGGCACCGCCCCTGGCGGCCGGTTCCTGACTCGCTATCTCGACCACCGCAACGCCGGGTACCAGGCCTACATCGACTCCCTGCTCGACAACGTGATCGCCGAGCGCGCCGACGACCACCGCCAGGACGACCTGCTCGGCATCATGCTCAACGTGGCCCACCCCGAGACCGGCGAGAAACTGTCGATGCTCAACATCCGGTATCAGATCCTCACCTTCCTCGTCGCCGGACACGAAACCACCTCCGGTGCACTGTCATTCACCCTGTACTACCTTTCACAGAACCCGGAGTGCCTGGCACGGGCACGGGTGGAGGCCGACGACATCCTCGGCGACGATCCCACCGCGATGCCGACCTTCGAGCAGGTCCCCAAGTTCCGCTACATCCGACGCTGCCTCGATGAGGCGTTGCGGATCTGGCCGACGGTGCCCGCCTTCGCCCGCAGCCCCCGCGTCGACACCGAGATCGCCGGCCGGTACCGGATGCGGCCGCAGGACTGGGCCGTCATCATGCTCGGTCTGGTACACCGCGACCCCGAGGTCTGGGACCGTCCGGATGTCTACGATCCGGACCGCTTCCTCGCCGAGAAGGTGAAGAAGCGACCCGCCCACAGCTACAAGCCGTTCGGAGCAGGCCTGCGGGCGTGCATCGGTCGCCAGTTCGCGCTGCACGAGGCGGTTCTGGTTCTGGCCGGGCTCCTGCATCGTTACGAGCTGGCCGCCGACCCGAGCTACCAGCTGGCTGTCGACGAGCGACTCACCATGGTGCCCAAGGACTTCCACCTGACCCTGACGAAGCGGACGATCCCGGCGACGACCGGCGCGACCACCGGGGTCTGACTCGACATCGCGCGGGTGCCGCGTCGGCGAACACGGACCGCGCGTGGGTGCGGCGTGGGGTGGGGTGCGGCCTGGGCGGGTGGCCACCGGCCATGCCTACACCAACCCCGCCACCTGCTCGATGGTCGCCACATCGCGGGCGGTCACCATCAGCATGCCGACGCCCGCGGCCTCCCACTGCTTGATCTGGTCACGCACCTCGTCGGCGGTTCCGGCGATCAACGTTTCGCGCACCATCTCGTCCGGCACGACGGCGATCGCCTCGGCCTTGCGCCCCGCCCGGAACAGCCTCCCGATCTCGTCGACGACGTCGCCGTAACCCATCCGCCGATACAGTTCGGCGTGAAAGTTCTTCTCCTTGGCGCCCATTCCGCCGACGTAGAGCGCCGTCGACGGCCGGTACCGATCGATGACCGACGCGACGTCGTCGGTGATCGCCATCTGCACGGTCGCCGCCACCTCGAAGTCCTCACGCGTATGACGCGCACCCGGCTGGGCGAATCCGTCGGCCAGCCATTCCTCGTACTGATCGGCCAGTGACAGGCTGTAGAAGATGGCCAGCCACCCGTCGGCGATCTCCGCGGTCTGCGCAACGTTCTTCGGCCCCTCGGCGCCGAGCCAGATGGGGATGTCGGCGCGCAACGGATGGGTGATCGGCTTGAGCGCCTTCCCCAGACCGGTCGCGCCGGGCGCATCGGCGGGATAGGGCAAGGGGTAGTGCGGACCGCCGCTGGTCACCGGCGCCTCCCGTCCGAGCACCGACCGCACGATCTCCACGTATTCCCTGGTGCGCGCCAACGGCTTTGCGAACGGCTGCCCGTACCAGCCCTCGACCACCTGCGGCCCGGACACCCCCAGTCCGATGATGTGGCGCCCTCCCGAGAGGTGATCCAGCGTCAGCGCCGCCATCGCCAAGGAGGTCGGCGGCCGGGCGGAGAGTTGGGCGACCGCGGTACCGAGCCGAACCCGTGACGTCGACGCACCCCACCACGCCAGTGGCGTGTAGGCATCCGATCCCCAGGACTCGGCGGTGAACACGGAGTCGAACCCGTTCTCCTCGGCCGCGGCGATGAGCGCGGGCGCGTGCGTGATCGGTTCCGCTCCCCAATAGCCCAGTTGTAACGACAGTTTCACGATGGTCGCCGTCCTCTCGTGGCACCGATCAGAAGCGCGATGACATGCGCCTTGTGCCCAATACTAGAACGTGTTCTACTCGATTGTGTGAGCAGCATCGCAACTGACACCCACGACGGCCCATCGAGTCCCGTCGCCACGGTTCCCGAACCGGAGACGACCATCCTCACCGCGCCGTTGACCAACACCTTCGGCTACACCCGGTCGCTCGGGCCGGTCCTGTCACAGTTCGCGCTCGGGTTGCGCGACGGCCGGATCGTCGGCTCGAAGAACTCCGACGGCACCGTGTCGGTCCCGCCGGTGGAATTCGACCCCTCCACCGGCAAGGCCACCACCGACCTCGTCGACGTCGCCGCCGTCGGCACCGTGACGACGTGGACGTGGAATCCGGTGCCCGCCGAACCGCAACCGTTCGACACCCCCTTCGCGTGGGCGCTGATCCGGCTCGACGGCGCCGACACCGCGCTGCTGCACGCCCTGCGCGTCGACTCCCCCGACGACCTGAGCACCGGCATGCGCGTGCACGCGGTGTGGCGTGCCGCGCGCACCGGCCGCATCGACGACATCAGCCACTTCGCACCGGGTGACACCCCGGCCGTCGCGGCGCCCAACACCTCCGACGACGACCTCCCCCACAACGGCAACGTGGTGATCACGACACCCATCACCACCGCCATCACGCATTCGGCCACCGAGGAGGAGACCTGGTATCTCCAGGGCCTGAAGGCGGGCAAGCTCTACGGCACCCGCATCGGCTCCGGGGTCGACGCCGGCCGTGTGTACTTCCCGCCGCGCAAGGTCAGCCCGTCCGACGGCGCACCGTCTGTCGAGCGAGTTGAGTTGTCCGACAAGGGCATCGTCACCACCTTCTGCATCGTCAACGTCCCGTTCCAGGGACAGCGGATCAAGCCGCCCTACGTCGCCGCCTATGTCCTGCTCGACGGCACCGACATCCCGTTCCTGCACCTGATCCTCGATTGCCCGGCCGACGAGGTCCGGATGGGTATGCGTGTCGAGGCGGTCTGGGTGCCCGAGGGCGAACGCGAACTGTCACTGGGCAGCATCAGTCACTTCCGGCCCACCGGGGAGCCCGACGCCGAGTACGAGTCGTATCGGGCATTCCTGTGACCCCGCACCACCTTTCGGACACGCACACCTCTCGATCTAGGAGCACCCTGTGACCCTCCCCCGGATAGCGATCGTCGGGTTCGCGCACAGCCCGAACGTCGTCGGGACGCACGGCACCACCAACGGCGTGGAGATGTTGATCCCGTGCTTCGCCAAGCTCTACGCCGAACTCGGCATCACCCGCACCGACATCGAGTTCTGGTGCAGTGGATCGTCGGATTACCTTGCCGGGCGCGCTTTCTCGTTCATCTCGGCGATCGACTCCATCGGTGCCATGCCGCCGATCAACGAGTCGCATGTGGAGATGGACGGCGCCTGGGCGCTGTATGAGGCGTGGGTCAAGATCGCCACCGGCGAGGTCGATCTGGCGCTGGCCTACGGCTTCGGCAAGGCCACCGCCGGCAACGCCGACCTCACCCTGGCCCTGCAGACCGACCCGTATACCGTTGCGCCGCTGTGGCCCGAGGCCCGATCGCTGGCCGCGCTGCAGGCCCGCGCCGGCATCGACGCCGGGACCTGGACCGAGGCCGACATGGCCGCCGTCGCCGCCCGCACCTCCGGCGCCTCCGTCGGCGAACTCCTCGCCGCCGAGTACGTCGCGAATCCGCTTCGCGCCCATGACATCGCGCCCTACACCGACGCCGCCGCCGCAGTGATCATCGCCTCCGAACGGCGGGCCCGGGAACTCGTCGCCAACCCGGCGTTCATCACCGGCTGGGATCACCGGATCGACACCCCCAACTTCGGCGCACGAGATCTCACCGTGTCACCGTCGACGACGCTCGCCGGTGACACCGCCTTCGGAAACCGCAGTCGCGCCGTCGACATCGCCGAGATCGGCGCGCCGTACACCCATCAGGAACTGATCGTGCGCAACGCGCTCGGTCTGCCCGATTCGGTCCGCATCAATCCGTCGGGCGGCACCCTGGCCGGCAACTCACTGTTCTCCGCCGGCCTGCAGCGTATCGGCTATGCCGCGCACGAGATCATCGGCGGCAACGTCGGAACGGCGGTTGCCCACGCGACGAGCGGTCCACTGCTGCAGCAGAACATGGTGGTCACCCTGGCATCCGACGCGAACTCAGGAGAATCGAACTGATGGCACACAACAATCGCGCGGCCGTCCTCGGGACGGGGCAGACCCGCTACGTCGCCAAACGTCACGATGTGACGATGGCCGGCATGTGCCGCGAGGCCATCGACGCCGCCCTCGCCGACGCCCAGGTGAGCATCGACGACATCGACGCCATCGTCATCGGCAAGGCCCCCGACCTCTTCGAGGGTTCGATGATGCCCGAACTCGCCATGGCCGAGGCCATCGGCGCCGTCGGCAAGCGGATGATCCGGGTGCACACCGCCGGCTCGGTCGGCGGTTCGACGGCCAATGTCGCCGCGTCACTGGTGTTCGCCGGGGTGCATCAGCGGGTGCTCGCCGTCGCCTGGGAGAAGCAGTCGGAATCGAATGCCATGTGGGCGTTGTCGATTCCGGTGCCCTTCACCAAGCCGGTGGGCGCAGGCGCCGGCGGATTCTTCGCCCCGCACGTGCGTGCCTACATCCGGCAGTCGGGAGCACCCGAACACATCGGTGCGATGGTGGCCGCCAAGGATCGCCGCAACGGTGCACTGAATCCGCTGGCGCATCTGCATCAGCCCGACATCACCGCCGAGAGCGTGATGGAATCGCAGATGCTGTGGGATCCGATCCGCTACGACGAGACCTGCCCATCGTCGGACGGTGCCTGTGCGGTGGTGATCGGCGCCGAGGACGTCGCAGATTCCGCTGTTGCCCAGGGTAATCCGGTCGCCTGGATTCACGCGACCGCGATGCGCACCGAGCCGTTGAGCTTCGCACACCGCAATGTGGTGAGTCCGCAGGCCGGTCGGGACGCCGCGGCGGCACTGTGGAAGGCCGGCGGCATCGACAACCCGATCGAGGAGATCGACGTCGCCGAGATCTACGTCCCCTTCTCCTGGTTCGAGCCGATGTGGTTGGAGAACCTGGGATTTGCCCCCGAGAACGAGGGCTGGAAACTCACCGAGGCACATGAGACGGAGATCGGCGGGCGCATCCCGCTCAACGCGTCCGGCGGCGTGCTGTCGTCGAATCCGATCGGTGCCTCCGGCATGATCCGCTTCGCCGAAGCCGCCATCCAGGTGATGGGCAAGGCCGGGGCCCATCAGGTCCCCGACGCCCGCAAGGCCCTCGGCCACGCGTATGGCGGTGGATCGCAGTACTTTTCGATGTGGCTGGTGGGCGCGGAGAAGCCGGTGCACTAGTCCCCTCGGCTCGGTTGATCGTCGTCGACGAGAAGTGGGGGAAGAACGTTCTTCCCCCACTTTCTCTGTCCTCCGCCGGGAACTCCCGAAGAGCGAGTCGATTCCTGGGGGAGGAACGTTCCTCCCCCGGAAATCGCGTCGTCGGCCAGAAACTGCCGGCCGACGAAACGAAAAGTGGGGGAAGAAGATTCTTCCCCCACTTTCAGCGGAACCGAGCCGAGCCAAACTCAGCCGTCCACCCCAAGCCTGTGAGAGGTACCGCTCAGGCCGGACGAACCGAGTTGATGGTCTTCTCGACCTCCCAGAAGGCCCGCAGCGCAGACAGTTTGCCGTCATCGCCGGCCCGGTAGGTGAACACCCCTCGTGCCTCGGAGATGTGACCGGCGATGTGCGTCACGATCTTTCCGATGTAGGCCACCTCGTTGCCACAGATGATCTCCTCGTCGAAGACGAACTCGATCTTCTCCGTCGTTCCGATCGACAGATCCCAGAACTCCGAGATCCGTTGATGCCCGGTGAATCCCACTCCCTCGGCGTCGAACATCGACGGTCCGACCGGGTCCTCGACCGTGGCGTCGGCGGCGAAGTTGTCCACCCAGGCCTGCTTGTCCCGGGTTTCGACGAACTCGCGTGACCGCTGTCCGGCGACGACCGCCGGGTGATTCTCCCGGTCGATGTTCAGGTACGCCGGGCCCTGCTGGGCCCCAACCTCTTTGGCTGTTGTCATGGAACGGCTGTCACTTCGTCCCGTAGTCGACCTGCAGTTCCTTGACACCGTTGATCCAGCCGTGCCGCAGCCGGCGGGGCACCTCGAGGCGGGTGATGTCGGGAACGAGATCGGCCAGCGCGTTGAACATCAGGTTGATCTCCATGCGTGCGAGGTTGGCGCCCACGCAGAAATGCGCTCCGTTGCCGCCGAATCCGACGTGCGGGTTGGGATCTCGCAGGATGTTGAACGAGTACGGGTCCTCGAAGACGTCCTCGTCGTAGTTGGCCGATCCGTAGAACAGGCCGACGCGCTCCCCTTCGGCGATGTCGACGCCACCGATCTGGGTGTCCCGCTTGGCGGTGCGCTGGAAGCAGTTCACCGGTGTCGCCCATCGGACGATCTCGTCGACGGCGGTGGCCGGACGATCCCGCTTGAACAGCTCCCACTGATCGGGATGTTCGAGGAAGGCGTTCATGCCGTGACTGATCGCGTTGCGGGTGGTCTCGTTGCCGGCGACGGTGAGCAGGATGAAGAAGAACCCGAACTCGGTCTCGTCGAGGCTCTGGCCGTCGATGTCGGCATTGACCAGCACCGAGACGATGTCGTCGACGGGATTGCGGCGACGCTCCTCGGCCATCGTGTAGCCGTAGCCGAGAATCTCGGCCGACGCCATCTGCGGATCCTCGGCGAAGTCGGGATCGTCGTAATTCATCATGTTGTTCGACCAGTCGAACAGCTTGACGCGGTCGGCCTCGGGCACGCCGAGCAGATCGGCGATCGCCAGCAGGGGGAGGTCGACGGCGACGTCGTGCACGAAGTCGCCGGTTCCCCGATCCGCGGCCTGCTTGACGATGGTCCGTGCCGCGTCGTCGAGCTTGTCCTCGAGGGCCTGGACCGCGCGCGGGGTGAAGGCCTTGGAGACCAGCTTGCGCAGCCGGGTGTGATCCGGCGGATCGTGGTTGATCAGCAGCGCCTTGGTGACGTCGAGTTGGTCCTGCGGCATGTCGTCGTCGAAGCGCATGATGACGCCGTTGCTCGCCGTGGACCAGTCGGCGTTGTTCTTGGAGATCTCGCGGATGTGCGCGTGCTTGGAGACCACCCAGTAGCCGCCGTCGTGGAAGCCACCCCCCTTGCCCGGCCGTTGCGCATTCCACCAGACCGGCGCCGTCTTGCGCAACGCCGCGAACTCCTGCAGCGGCAGCCCTTGTTCGAGCAGCTCAGGGTTGGTGAAATCCCATCCCTCCTGCTGCGTGAAGGCGAGGCTGTTCGCCCCCTCCGCAGATGAAGCGCCTGCTGACGATTCCTCTGCGGAAACGTTGACGGTCTTGACCACTGTCACACCACCTGTCGTTTCCTGCGTGAGATGAGATCCGGTTTCGGTCTCATGTGTGACCCACGGTACACACGTACACCGGCCAAGACGAGAACTCGTTCTACTTTTTTCTGGACGATCGCCCCAGACGAGCGTCCCTTTTGTGATTTGGGCGACCGTCCCAGTCCGTGATTACAGGACTGATGTCCAGGGATGATCGAGATATCGCCACCGGCGGCTTCCTCCGCATCCGCAGGACCTGGACTCAAACTGAAACATGTTCTAGTTTGGGCGGAGAAGTCGGTAACCTCGAAAGGACTTGACCATGGGCGTCCCGGTGATCGTCGAAGCGGTGCGGACACCGATCGGTAAGCGAGCCGGCTGGTTGTCGGGCCTGCATGCCGAGGAGTTACTCGGCCTCACCCAACGCGGCCTGCTCGAGCGGGCCGGGATCGACCCCGCCCTCGTCGAGCAGACCATCGGCGGATGTGTGACGCAGGCCGGCGCCCAGGCCGGGAACATCACCCGGAAGGCGTGGCTGTCGGCGGGCCTTCCCGAGCAGACCGGGGCGACGACCATCGATTGCCAGTGCGGGTCGGCGCAGCAGGCCAATCACCTCATCGCGGGCCTCATCGCCACCGGCACCATCGAGGTCGGTGTCGCCTGCGGGGTGGAGACGATGACGACGGTGCCCCTCGGCGCCAACGTCGGCACGTCGGCCGGCCCCTACCACGCCGATTCGTGGAACGTCGACATGCCCAACCAGTTCGAGGCGGCCGAGCGGATCGCCCGGCGACGCGGGATCACCCGGGACGACATCGATGCCCTCGGCCTGCGCAGTCAGCAGAATGCGCGGAAGGCCTGGGACGAAGGCCGCTTCAATCGAGAGGTGTTGAGCCTCAAGGCACCTGAACGTACCAAGGACGGCGAGTTCACCGGCAACGTTCTCGACGTGACGCGCGATCAGGGACTGCGCGACACCACACTGGAGACACTCGGCGCACTGAAGCCGGTGATCGACGGGGGAATCCACACCGCGGGAACGTCATCGCAGATCTCCGACGGTGCCGCGGCCATCCTGCTGATGGACGAGGCGAAGGCGCGGGACCTCGGCCTGACCCCGCGGGCCCGGCTTCGCGCGCAGGCGCTGGTCGGTGCGGAACCGCATTTCCATCTCGACGGTCCGGTGCAGGCGACCGAACGGGTGCTGGCCAAGGCCGGAATGTCGTTGTCCGACCTCGATCTCGTGGAGATCAACGAGGCGTTCGCATCGGTGGTGTTGAGTTGGGCACAGGTACACGGCGCCGACATGGACAAGGTGAACGTCAACGGCGGTGCCATCGCCCTCGGACATCCGGTGGGCAGCACCGGTTCTCGCCTGATCACGACGGCCCTGCACGAACTGGAACGGACCGACAAGCAGACAGCGCTGATCACCATGTGTGCCGGCGGCGCCATGGCGACCGGCACGATCCTCGAACGCATCTGATCCGTGGACGCCAACAACCGTCCCGACCAACTGGATTCGCCGGTCGTAGCGAAGCTGATCAAGGTGGGTTCGCGGTTCAACACCGCGATCTATCGGATCAGCGGTGGCCGGCTCGGCAACAAGTGGCGCATCGGTGCCGGTTTTCGCAAGCCGGTGTCGGTGTGCCTGTTGACGACCACGGGCCGCAAGTCCGGCAAGCCGCGTACCGCCCCACTCCTCTATCTGCGCCGCGGAAAGGATTTCGTCGTCGTGGCGTCCCAGGGCGGCCTGGCGAAGAATCCGGCGTGGTATCTGAATCTGCGGGACAACCCCGAGGTGACGATCGAGGTGGGACGCGATCGTCACGAACTCACCGCGCGGACCGCCGACGCCGCCGAGCGGGATGAGTTGTGGCCGCAGCTCGTGGAGCTGTATCCGGACTTCGACACCTACGATGCCTGGACGGAGCGGACCATTCCGGTGGTCATCTGCGAACCGCGCTGAGGTCCGCTCCCGTCCAACGAATGTCACCGCCGGAGCGGACCATTCCGGTGGTCATCTGCGAACCGCGCTGAGGGCGACCGGTCAAGCGAGCCCCGTCCGATGGTCGAGCCGGGCGAAGCGAAGCTGAGTCCGCGTCGAGACCTCCCACACCGGCGCTGGACAGCTCACCACCGCCAACCACACTCAGCGAGAACGCATCTCGCCGATCTCGGCCGGAACTGTCGTAGGCATCGCCCGGACCGCGGCACCGAGCCACCGGTCGAGCAGCTCGCGACGGCCGGTCTCGGAGCGCTTGTCGTCGCCGGGGTCGATGATGAGTGACTGCAGTGTGCGTAGCACGATTTCGACGATGAGTTCCTTGTCGGCGTCGGTGTAGCCGCGGCCGGCCCAGTCGACGTCCATCCGATCGACCATGGTGTGCGCGAACACTCGTGCGCCGCCGGAGGTGATCTCCCCGATCACCGGGAGACTCTGATGTCCGGGCCGCAGCAGGATGCCCATGTATCGGTCCTGCGCGACGGAGTCGAGGACGGCGAGCACACCTTCGATGATGGCGACGTCCGGTTCGGTGACGCCCGCCAGTCGGGCGGCGATTCCGTCGAGGAAGCCGCCGACGGCGTCGATGGCGGTCGCGGCGAGAAGGGCTTCGGTGCTGGGGAAGTAGCGGTACACGGTTTGCCGGGTGACGCCGAGCAGGCGTGCGACGTCGGCGAGTTTGGTCGCCTCGCCGCGTTCGTCGATGACCTCCCGCGTGGCCGAGAGGATCCGGGCCACGGCTTCGTCGTCGGTGGCCGGAGGGCGACCAGACCATCCATGTGTGCGCATCAGCGTCCCTCGTGTCCCGTCCGCCCCATGGATGCTCACCCTAGCGCGTCGGTCCTTGATCGGGTCTCGGATCTGTTGACCATACGGACTTGAATAGGTGTATGGTGAAGTGACTCACGACACATCATTTGGCGGATTTATGCACGGCTCGCGATCCGCGCCGGGAGGACAACCATGACCGCAGCCACCACCTGCCCCTTCGGTCCGGGCTTCGACTTCACCGATCCCGACCTGCTCGAGCGGGGCCTACCCCTCGACGAGTTCGCACAGCTACGTCGCACCGCCCCGGTGTGGTGGAACGCCCAGGCGCCGGGCACCGGCGGCGGATTCCATGACGGCGGCTTCTGGGTGGTGTCCAAGCATCAGCACGTCCGCGAGATCTCGAAGAACTCCGCGCTGTGGTCCACCAACGCCAACGGCGCGATCATCCGGCTACCCGAGTACGTCACGGCCGATCAGATCGAGTTCACCAAAGCCCTTCTCATCAACCATGATCCGCCGGAGCACACTCGTTTGCGCAAGATCATCTCGCGGATCTTCACGCCCAAGGCCGTCGGCGCGCTGGAAGAGCGACTGCACGACACCGCCCGCCGGGTCGTCGAGGAGGCCGCGGCACGCGATACCGGAAACTTCGTCGACGACATCGCGATCCACCTTCCGCTGCAGGCCATCCTGGACCTCATCGGGGTGCCGATCCCCGATCGCCCGCGGATCCACGAACTCGTCGACGCCATCATCAACTCCGACGATCCCGATCAGACCATCGAACCGACCGTCGCCAACGCCGAACTCCTCGGCTACGCCTATCAGATGGCCGAGGAACGCCGCAAGAATCCGGCCGAGGACATCGTCACCACCCTCGTGCAGGCCGACATCGACGGTGAGGCGCTCGACGAGATGGAGTTCGGGTTCTTCGTCATCCTGCTGATGACCGCCGGCAACGAGACCACCCGCAACGCGACGACGCACGGCATGAATGCCTTCCTCGACCACCCCGACGTCTGGAAGTTGTTCCGTGACAACCGGCCCCGGACGGCCGTCGACGAGATCCTACGCTGGTCGACCCCGGTCAACGCGTTCCAGCGCACCGCCCTGGCCGACACCGAACTCGGCGGGGTACCGATCGCCAAGGGCCAGCGCGTCGGCCTGTTCTATAGTTCCGCCAACTACGACGAGGACGTCTTCGACGATCCATTCACGTTCAACATCCTTCGAGATCCCAATCCGCACTTGGCCTTCGGTGGCAACGGTGCACACTTCTGCATCGGCGCGAACCTGGCCCGGCTGGAACTGAACCTGATCTTCGATGCGATCGCCGACGTTCTGCCGGACATCTCGCGCGTCGGCGAGATGCGTCGGGTCCGTTCGGGCTGGCTGAACGGGGTGAAGGAGCTACCGGTCCGCTACTCCGCCTGTCCGGTGGCGCACTGAGGCTCCGCGTAGGGAGGCCGACCGGGTACGCCATCCGACGGACCCGTCGGCACGCTCCGCTGGTGGACGTTCACGCGAAGTGATTGGATGTCGCCATGTTCGGGGTCCTGCAACCATGCCGCCACACACTCGACGATGAACTCGCCGACCTGTGGCGCGCACATCTGTGTGGATTGTGCCTGGAACTGCGCGATTCCCACGGGCAGGCCTCGCGGCTGACCACAAACACCGATGCGGTGATGATCTCGGTGCTCACGGCTGCGCAGCGCAGCGTCCCAGCCGAGCTGACCACCGCCGGACGATGCCCGCTGCGGGGGATGCGTCGTGCCGAAGTCATGGTCGGCGCGGAGCCGGGAATTCGATTGGCCGCCACCGCCTCCCTGACCCTGGCCGCGGGCAAGGCCGCCGACATCCCCGCCGAACAGACCCACGGCCTGGCACCACGCTCCCGCGTCCGCGCAGCCGCCGCCGGAGTCGCGACGCGGCGACTGCACCGTGCCGCCACCAGGTCCGCGTCGTCGTCGACGGACCTGTCCATCGACGACATGATGGCCACCCTGGCCCGCCAGGCCGACATCGAATCCACTTCCACCGACCTACACGAGATCCTGTCGCCCGCCACCCAGGTCTGCGCCGACGTCTTTGCCGCGACCGCCGACGCCGCCGGGGTTCCGGGCAATCGCGATCACCTCGCGGCGATCGGCGCCGATTTCGGTGCGATCGCCCATCTGCTGGACGCCGTCGACGACTACGACACCGACCTCACCGAGGGCGTCTTCAATCCGCTGCGCGCCACCGATACCGATGTCGCGTCGGCACTGGCCGACTGCCGACGACTGGCCAAGGCCATCCGCCGACGCTACGACCTGCTCCACCTCGACGATGACCGACTGCTGCGCGCGGTACTCCTCGACGGGCTACACCGTGCCATCTCCCGACGCTCACGTAGCCACGGGCTTGTTTCGCTGTGCCACAACCACTCCCCGGAGTCCGCCTACCCCAATCCCACCGGCTGGCCGCCGTTCCCGCCCCCGGACTATCCCGAATCATGGCCGTACCCACCACCTTTCCTGCCCAACCGCGGGTTTCTCGAGCGCCTCGGACCGTTCGTGTGGACCACCTGCTCGGGCCAGGCCTGCTGCACCGACCACTGGAATCACTGCAGCGACAAGTGGAAGAACGAGTGCTGCGACTGCGATGATTGTGATTGCGACTGCTGCGATTGCGACTGCTGCGATTGCCCCTGAGGACACGCGCTTGCGCTCTGGTGTCAGTGATCCGACGGCCACGCCCGTGACGACAGCAGCCGAAGCCCGTTCAGCGCCACAATGACAGTGGAACCCTCGTGACCGGCGACCCCGAGTGGTAGCGGCAGATGCCCTACGAGATCCCAGGTCACGAGCACCGCGATGAACGTCGACGCGATGACGAGGTTGGCGATGACGACCCGTCTCACGCGGCGCGCCAGCGAGAGCACCGCCGGTACGGCGGCCAGGTCGTCGCGGACGATCACCACGTCAGCGGTCGCCAGTGTGAGGTCGGCACCGATGCGGCCCATGGCGATTCCGACGTCGGCGGTCGCGAGGGCGGGCGCATCGTTGATGCCGTCGCCGACCACCGCGACCCGGACGGCGCCGTCCTCCCGCATCTTGTTGACCGCGTCGACCTTCTGTTCCGGCAGCATCTGCGCACCCACCCCGCGGATGCCGACCGAATCCGCAATATGCTGCGCCGCAGCGTGATTGTCACCGGTCAACAGGACCGGGATGGTGCCCGTCACCACCGTGATCGCACCGACGACGTCGCGTGCGCCGGACCGGAGCCGGTCATGCAGCCCGATCACGCCGATGACCTCGCCGCCGACACGGACACCGACACCGGTTCCACCGAGCTCATCGATCATGGAGCGGGGCACCATGATTCGTGGATCATCGGCGACCTTCTCGGCGGCGACAACCTCGATGATGCGGCCATCGAGGGTGGCGTGGACGCCGACGCCGGGCCGCGATCCGAAGTCGGTGACGTCGGCGACGGCGACTCCTTGCTCGCGTGCGGCGGCGACGATGGCCCGGCCAAGCGGGTGCTCGCTGTGTTGCTCCGCGGCGGCCGCCAACCCGAGAACCTCGGTAGCGCCGGCGCTTCCGATCGCGACGACGTCGGTGACGGTCGGCCGACCGGTGGTCAACGTCCCGGTTTTGTCCAGCGCGACCCGACCGATGTCGGCGAGTTTCTCCATGATCACCGCGGACTTCACCAGCACACCGCGGCGCCCGGCGGTCGCGATCGCCGAGAGCAGCGGAGGCATCGTGGCCAGCACCACCGCGCACGGCGACGCGACGATCATGAAGGTCATGGCGCGCAACAGGGTTGGCTGTAGGTCGGCACCGAACGCCAGCGGAATTCCGAAGAGCGCCAGGGTGGCGCCGACCACCACGACTGAGTACACGTGCTCGACCTTCTCGATGAACAGTTGGGCCGACGCCTTGGTGGCGCTCGCCTCTTCGGCCATCGCAACGATGCGTGCCACCACCGTCTGTCCGGGCGGGGTGTCGACGCGAGCCCGTAATGCCCCGGTGCCGTTGAGCGTTCCGGCGTAGACCGTCCCGCCACTGGTGGTGGCCACCGGGAGGGGTTCGCCGGTGATCGAGGACTGGTCGACGTCACTGGCCCCGTCGAGCACGGTGGCGTCAGCGGCGATGCGTTCTCCGGGGCGGATCGCGATCACGTCACCGACCCGCAACGCCGTGGCGTCGACGACGGTTTCCGCGCCGTCGGCGTCGATGCGGGTGGCCTGTTCGGGGGTGAGATCGAGGAGGCTGCGCACCGAATCCTCGGTGCGTCGCGTGGCGACGTCCTCCAACGCGCCGGAGGTGGCGAAGATGACGATGAGCAGGGCACCGTCGAAGATCTGCCCGATCGCGGCGGCCCCGATGGCGGCGACGATCATCAACAGGTCGACGTCGAGCGCACGCCCACGCAGCGCGAGCAAGCCCTCGAGTGCCGGTTCCCATCCCCCGGTCACGTAGCAGGCCAGGTAGAGCGCCCACATCAACCACGTCGGGCCGCCGGAGAGTTGCACGGCCAGGCCACCCAGAAACAGCATCGTCGCCGCCACGGCCCACCGCACCGAGGGCACCGCCCACAGCCCCGACCACCATCGACGACGCGGGACTCCACTGGAACGCGGCACCGACAACACGCACACATCACTCGACATATGCAGAAGACTACACATGTAGATATGTACATATATTGTGGATGTGGTTGACTCGATCCATGGGTCACGGAGTGCAGGGCAGATCGACGCCGAGCGCCTCGCTGGATGCCGCGTCGGCCGCCACCGTCGCCGAGACCCTGCAGGCGTTGGCCTCCCCCAATCGCCTACTGATCCTCACGCAGTTGCGGAACGAACCGTGCACCGTCACCGAACTGGCCGAGGCCGTCGGGATGGAACAACCCGCGGTCTCGCACCAGCTACGCCTGTTACGCGCACTCGGCCTTGTCGTCGGCACCCGAAACGGCCGCAGTGTCACCTACAGCCTCTACGACTCACACGTCGCGTCGCTCCTCGACGAAGCGGTGTACCACATCGAGCACCTGCGCCTCGGGGATCGCGGGCACGACACCGCGTAGTCCCCGGCACGCTTCCGTCGAGTGGGCGCTGTTCCCCGTCGAGTGGGCGCTGATTTCAGTCGAGTGGGCGCTGATTTCAGTCGAGTGGGCGCTGTTCCTCGTCTAGAGGGCACCCGCAGGCTCGTCGGATCAGCCTCTCAACGCACAGTCGACACGAAAGCACGCACACTCAACGCGAAACGGCGCACAGTCGACGGAAAAGGACGCCCACTCAACGCAACCGGGACGCTGCGCTCAGCCCACACCCCGCTCCGAGGCGTCCCAGAACCGTGCGCGCAGCGCCTTCTTGTCGGGCTTGCCGAGGGCGGTCAGCGGCAGCGATTCGGCGAAGATGACCTGTTTGGGTGATTGCACCGCACCCTTGCGCGCCTTCACCGACTCCTGGATCTCGGCGGTGATAGTCGCGCGTGCCGCATCGTCGGCGGCGGCGTCGGACCGCAGCACGACGACCGCGGTCACCGCCTCACCCCACTTCTCGTCGGGGACTCCGATGACACCGACCTGGGCGACCGAGGGGTGTTCGGCGACAACATCTTCCACCTCGCGCGGGAAGACGTTGAAACCGCCCGTGACGATCATGTCCTTGGTGCGGTCGACGATGTACCAGAAGCCGTCCTCGTCCTCACGGGCGACGTCGCCGGTGCGCAGCCAGCCGTCGCGGAAGGTGTCGGCGGTTTGTTCCGGCAGGCCCCAATAGCCTCCGGCGAGAAGCGGTCCCGAGACGCAGATCTCGCCGGGTTCACCCGGCGCGACCGGGGTATCGTCGGGGCCGAGCAGCGCGGTCCGCAGAAAGGCCGACGGCCGACCACAACTGGCGAGCCGACGCGGGTCCTCCCCCGGGCCCGGATGATCGTGCTTGCCGAGGTAGCTGATCACCATCGGCGCCTCGGACTGCCCGTAGTACTGCGCGAAGATGGGCCCGAATCGTTCGATCGCCTCGGCCAGCCGCACCGGATTGATCGCCGACGCACCGTAATACACGGTTTCCAGAGACGACAGGTCGCGGGTCTTCGAATCCGGATGATCGAGCAGTGCATACAGCATCGACGGCACCAGCATGGTTGCGGTGATCTTCTTCTCCTCGATGGTGCGCAGCACCTCCGCCGGATCGAACTTGGCCAGCACGATCATGGTGCCGCCCTTCATCAGCGTCGGCACGAAGAAGGCGGCGCCCGCATGTGACAACGGCGTGCACATGAGGAACCGGGGGCGTTCGGGCCACTCCCATTCGGCGAGCTGGATCTGCGTCATGGTGGCCATCGCCGACGCGGTACCGATGACGCCCTTGGGTTTTCCGGTGGTGCCACCGGTGTAGGTGATGGACACGATGTGATCCGGCGGCAGCGGTGCCGCGGTCAGCGGGCGCGGCGAGAACGTGTCGGCCTCGGCGATCACATCCCGGCCGTACGCCGACAACGCCTCCGGCACCGGACCGAGCGTCAGCACCTGCTTGAGACTGTCGACGCGTTCCACCAGCGCGGCGGCCCGTTCGACGAACATCGGCACCGGGTCGATGACGAGGGTGGTGACGCCGGCGTCGGAGAGGACGTAGGCGTGGTCGTCGAGCGACCCCAACGGATGCAGGGCGGTGCGTCGCCACCCTTGCGTCTGGCCGGCACCGATCACCAGCAGCACCTCGGGGCGGTTGAGCGCCAGCAACCCGACTGCCGACCCGGATCCGGCTCCCAGAGATTCGAAGGCCTGGACGTATCGGCTGACGGCGTCGGCCATCTCACCGCCGGTCAATTCGACGTCGCCGAGCTCGAGAACCTGGTGGTCGCGGTGCCGACGCAGGGCGGCGACCATCAGATCGCCGAGGTGCACTCCGGTGCGCAGTGGGTCGAAGTCGGTCGCTGAGCTGTCCACAGTCATGACCCCAAGACTAGGACGTGTTCCAGAAATGGGAAAGGGCAAGCCGCCACGAATTCCGTATGACGTGCATGAATACACCCCATGTAGCGTCAGATACACACTAGAACGTGTTACACATCCTACTTACCGGTAGCTCACTAGGATCGACGTCATGACAGATCTGGACCTGGCCACCACCCGCCGCGACATCACCGATGCCCTTCTGACCGCGCTCGAACGCCGCCACGAGGTCCTCGACACCATCGTCGAGGCCGACGATCACGACGAGGCGGTCGCCGCCCTCGCCACCCTGCTGGACAAGTCTCAGCTCGGCGCCGAGGCGATCCTCGACATGAAACTCGATCAGCTCACCAAGAGCGAGCGCCGCAAGAATCAGGCCGAACTCGACGACCTCAACAACGCGCTGACCTTCACCCTCGCCGAACGCCCGGCCAGCAGCGGCGACACCCTGGACCTGCGGCCGTTCGCCCTCGAACTCGACGCCGATCTCTTCGCCGTGCGCACCGAGGAACTCGGCGTCGCCGGCGACGGCTCGGGCGCCCCCGCGGGTGATCTCGACGACGAGCTGACCAAGGCCACCGACCGCGTCGAGAAGGAGGAGGCCGTCTGGCTGGTCGCCACCGAGGGCGACGCGAAGGTCGGCTTCGTCTTCGGCGAGCTCACCTCCGGCGAGGTGGATGTGCGTATCTGGATTCACCCGGAGCACCGCAAGCACGGCTACGGCACCGCGGCGCTGCGCAAGTCCCGCTCGGAGATGGCCGCCTACTTCCCGGGTGTCCCGATGGTGGTGCGCGCCCCGGGCGCCTGAACCCCGACTCTTGTCACGAACGCGGCTCGCCTTCGCGGGCCGCGTTCGTCGTCTCCGCGAGCAGTCAGTCCACCCGCCGCGGCACCCCGAAGCGGGCGACGATGGCCCGGATGCGCAGATCCTCGTCGACGACGAACGTCTCCGAGACGGGCGCCGCAAGCCCCGCGACCTTCGGTCGCACATGCACGAAGTAGCGCGTGGTGACGCTGTGCCCGTCGACGGTGGCCTCGAATCCGCTGATCCTCATGATCACCCGGAACTGGGGCCCGCGTTCCAGACTCTTCGCGATGTGCGGACCGTTGCGGCCGGTCTTGATCCCGAACTCGACGCGGGTGCAGTCCGGGTGCAGGGACACCCCGGATGCGTCGTGCGACACCAGCGCGTCGACGTAGGCTTTGGCGGCCGCGACCCGTGACTGTTCGACGGACTCGGTCATTGATCCCCAGATCTGTTGTGGCCGGACGTAACTCGGTGATGCTACCTGCGTCGTCAGCGCGCCCTGCCGGTCAGCGCGCGCCGTACACCGGCATCGGCACCGGTGCCTTGTCCAGGATCTCGGCGATCACCGGCCCCAGTTCCGACGGCGACCACCGATCCCCCTTGTCGCGTTCGACGCTACGCTGCCAGCCGTCGGTGACCGAGATCTTGCCGCCCTCGACCTCGAATACGCGGCCGGTCACCGACCCGGATTCGGGCGAGGCCAGCCACAGCACGAGCGGCGAGATGTTGGCCGGGTCCATCGCGTCGAAGGAGCCGTCGGCCGGCGCCGCCATCTGCGCGGCCATCTCCTCGCCCGCCCCGAGCGTCATCTGGGTGCGCGCCGCCGGCGCGATCGCGTTGACCGTCACCCCGTACCCGCCCATCTCGGCGGCCGCCTGGACGGTGAGCGCGGCGATACCCGCCTTGGCCGCAACGTAATTGCCCTGCCCGACCGACCCGAACAAACCCGCACCGGACGAGGTGTTGACGACCCGCGCGGCGCGCGGCGCACCCGACTTCGATTGCGCCCGCCAGTATTCCGCGGCGTGACGCAGCATGACGAAGTGCCCCTTGAGATGCACGCGGATCACCGCGTCCCACTCGTCCTCGGACATCGACACCAGCATCCGGTCGCGCACGAAACCGGCGTTGTTGACCAGGATGTCGAGCGCACCGAACTCGTCGACGGCCGTCGCGACGATGCCTGCCGCGGTCTCCCAGTCGGCCACATCACCCGGTGCCGCCACCGCAGACCCGCCGGCCGCCCGGATCTCTGCGACGACGGCCTCGGCGGCCTCGGGCACGAAGTCGTTGACGACGACTTTCGCCCCGTCGGCGGCGAACGCCAGCGCGTGCGCCCGGCCGATCCCCTGGCCGGCCCCGGTCACCACGACCACCCGTCCGGCGTTCAATCCCGCATCACCCACGATTGTTCCCTTTCGATGACATCCGGAAAGTCTTGAAGCTCGAGCATGTTTCGCGCGAGGTATGAGTGCCGACGACCCTCAGCCGTCGTTACCCGCGGTGGACGCGGCCAGGAACGCCGGCCGCTCGCCGCCGCCGTGCACCGTGAGGGTGGAGCCGGTGATGTAAGCAGCCAACGGCGACAACAGAAATGCGGCCGCGGTCCCGACGTCGGCGGGCCGGGCCATCCGGCCCATCGGGATGGTGCGCCCGACCGCGGCGACACCGTCGTCGTCGCCGTAATGCAGGTGTGCCTGTTCGGTTTCCACCGGACCGGCGACGACCGAGTTGACGCGCACCCGCGGTGCCCATTCGACGGCGAGCGATCCGGTCAGGTTGTCCAGGCCCGCCTTGGCCGCCCCGTAGGCGGAGGTTCCCGGCGACGGACGGTGCCCGCTCACACTCGAGATGTTCACGATGGCACCGCCGCCCTCCTGCGTACGCATGACCGCATGCGCGGCACGCGCGACGATCAGCGGCGCGACGAGGTTGAGTTCGATGATCTTGGTGGCGAATCGTGGCGACGCGTCGGCGGCGAGAGCGAACGGCGACCCACCCGCGTTGTTGACGACGCCGTCGACGCGACCGTGCTCGGCGACGATCCCGGCGAGCGTGTCGGCCACCGCATCCTCGTCGCGCACGTCGCAGGCGGCGAAACCGGCACCGGCCACCGCGTCGAGGGCGTCGTTGCGATGCCGGGCGCATGCCACCGGGATCGCCCCGAATTCGGCCAGGACCCGCACGATGCCCAGGCCCACGCCGCGCACACCGCCGGTGACCAGGACGACCTTGCCGGTCAGCCCCAGATCGAATCCGCTGCTCGCACGCACCGTCGCCGTCATGGGTGCTACCCTACCAAACAACCAAGCACTTGCTTGGTTGGATCTCCAGATCGTTCTGGTGACCCAAGTCCGCTCTGCCGAGAGGAGCACGCGTGCCGATCACCACCACACGCACCGCCACCGGGGTCGTCACCGTCACCGTCGACTTCCCGCCGGTCAACGCCCTGCCGTCGGCGGCCTGGTTCGAACTCGCCGAGGAGATCACCTCCCTCGGTGAGCACCCGGAGACCCACGTCGTCGTCCTGCGCGCCGAGGGCCGCGGCTTCAACGCCGGCGTCGACATCAAGGAGATGCAGGCGACCGACGGCTTCGATGCGCTGATCGCGGCGAATCATGGTTGTGCGGCCGCCTTCAGCGCCGTCTATGACTGCGCGGTCCCAGTGGTCGTCGCGGTCAACGGTTTCTGCGTCGGTGGCGGTATCGGCCTCGTCGGCAACGCCGACGTGATCGTCGCATCCGAGGGGGCGGTGTTCGGGCTGCCCGAGGTCGACCGCGGAGCACTCGGCGCCGCAACACATCTCGCCCGCCTGGTACCACAGCACATGATGCGCACCCTCTACTACACCGCGCAGAACGTCACGGCCGAACAGTTGCTGCACTTCGGTTCGGTGTACCGGGTGGTACCCGCCGACGAACTCGATTCCGCCGCAACCGAGGTGGCCGAGAAGATCGCGGCGAAGGACACCCGGGTGATCCGCGCCGCGAAGTCGGCGATCAACCACATCGATCCGGTCGACGTCAAGGCGAGCTACCGGCTCGAGCAGGGCTACACCTTCGAGCTCAACCTGGCCGGGGTGGCCGACGAGCATCGAGATGCGTTCGTGGCCACCGGAAAAGCACTCAACACGACAGGACATTCCTGAGATGACGGCGGCACCCGCGAATTCGACACCCACCACTGCGACGCCCACCACTGCGACACCCACCGACAAGACCAGCACCCTCGACGACGTCATCGGCGAATTGCGTGACGGGATGACCATCGGCATCGGCGGATGGGGATCACGACGCAAACCGATGGCACTGGTCCGGGCCCTCGCCCGCTCCGACGTGAAAGACCTTACCGTGGTCACCTACGGCGGACCCGACCTCGGATTGCTGTGCGCCGCAGGCAAGGTCCGCCGCGCCTACTACGGGTTCGTCTCGCTGGATTCGGCGCCGTTCTACGATCCGTGGTTCGCCCACGCCCGTACCACCGGTGCCATCGAGGCCCGTGAGATGGATGAGGGCATGGTCAAGTGCGGGCTGCAGGCCGCGGCCGCACGGCTGCCGTTCCTGCCGATCCGAGCCGGCCTCGGTTCGGATGTCCTCGCCTTCTGGGAGGGGGAACTCAAGACCGTCGAATCGCCCTACTCCGATGACGACGGCCGCACCCAGACCCTGATCGCCATGCCGGCGCTGCGACTCGACGCCGCGTTCGTCCATCTCGATCTCGCCGACTCCCGCGGCAACGCCGCCTACACCGGTGTCGATCCGTACATGGATGATCTGTTCTGCGCGGCCGCCACGCGCCGCTACCTGGAGACCGATCAACTCGTCGACACCGAGGTGCTGGTCAAATCGGTTCCCACCCAGAGGTTGTTGCTCAATCGGATGAATGTCGACCGCGTGGTGCACGCACCGAGCGGCGCACATTTCACCTTTGCCGGTGACTACGGACGCGACGAGTCGTTCCAGCGGTTCTACGTCGAATCGGCGAAGGACCCCGAGGCGTGGGCGGCGTTTCATCGTCGCTTCCTCGACGTCGACGAGGCCACATATCAGCGTGAGGTGACCGCATGGCGCACCGAACAGGAGAACGCGAAGCCGGAGGAATCGAAATGACCACCGCGAACACCGCTCCCACCGAGGTCATCGAGGTGACCCGCGCCGAGTACTGCGTCGTCGCCTGTGCCGAGATCTTCCGTGGTGCGGGCGAGATCATGGCCTCCCCAATGGCTCCGACCCCGCTTCTGGGCGCACGCCTGGCGCGGTTGACCTTCGAGCCCGATTTGTTGATCACCGACGGTGAGGCACTGATCTTCGCCGACACCCCGGCCATCGGGAAGACCGGTCCCATCGAGGGCTGGATGCCGTTCTCCAAGGTGTTCGACGTCGTCGCGTCCGGTCGGCGTCATGTGATCATGGGTGCCAACCAGATCGACCGCTTCGGCAACCAGAATCTGTCCGCATTCGGGGCGTTGCAGAAGCCCACGCGGCAGATGTTCGGGGTGCGGGGGGCACCCGGTAACACGATCAACCATCCGACGAGTTACTGGGTACCCCGGCACACGGCGCGGGTGTTCGGCGACTCCGTCGACATCGTCGCCGGAATCGGTTACGACAAAGTCGATCCCGACAACCCTGCCTTCGACGACGTCGACATCCACCGGGTCGTCACCAATCTCGGGGTCTTCGACTTCGGCGGGCCCGATCACACGATGCGCGCCCTGTCGCTGCATCCGGGGGTGAGCGCCGACGAGGTCGCGGAGAACACGTCATTCGAAATCACTGGTCTCGCCGACGCCCCACCGACCCGCGAGCCGTCGGAGAGCGAGCTCACCCTGATCCGGGATGTGCTCGACCCCAAGGGTGTTCGCCACAAGGAGGTGCCCTCCAGATGAGTGCCGCCGGACGCGCCGCCGCATTGTCGACCCGCTTCACCGACCTCGTCGGCATCGAATATCCGATCGTGCAGACCGGAATGGGCTGGGTGTCGGGGCCGTCGCTGACGTCGGCGACCTCCAACGCCGGCGGGTTGGGTATCCTGGCCTCGGCCACCATGACCTACGACGAACTCGAAGCGGCCATCGCCAAGACGAGGTCGTTGACCGACAAGCCCTTCGGGGTGAACATCCGCGCCGACGCCACCGACGCACCGGCACGCATCGATCTGCTGATCCGCGAGAAGGTGAAGGTGGCGTCATTCGCGCTGGCGCCCAAGCAGGAACTGATCGCCAAACTCAAAGACCACGGGGTGGTGGTCATCCCGTCGATCGGCGCGGCCAAGCACGCCGTCAAGGTGGCGTCCTGGGGTGCCGACGCGGTGATCGTGCAGGGCGGTGAGGGCGGTGGACATACCGGTCCGGTCGCGACCACCCTGCTGTTGCCGTCCGTGCTCGATGCGCTGGCCGCCAACGGTTCGGACATGCCGGTCGTCGCGGCCGGCGGATTCTTCGACGGCCGCGGTCTGGCCGCGGCCCTCGCCTACGGCGCCGAGGGTGTGGCCATGGGCACCCGCTTCCTGCTCACCTCGGATTCGGCGGTGCCCGATGCGGTCAAGCAGGAGTATCTGCATCGCGGACTCGGCGACACCGTCGTGTCGGTGAAGGTCGACGGGATGCCGCACCGCGTCCTGCGCACACCGCTGGTCGACGCCCTGGAGAGCGGCAGCAGCGTCAGAGCCCTGGTGGCAGCGGCACGCAACGCCAACGAGTTCAAGCAACTGACCGGGATGAAGTGGACGACGATGCTGCGCGACGGCCGTGCGATGCGCAGGTCCGGCGAACGCAGCTGGCAACAGATCATCATGGCCGGCAACACCCCGATGCTGCTGCGCGCCGGACTGGTCGAGGGGGACACCAATGCCGGAGTGCTCGCCTCCGGACAGGTCGTCGGCATGATCGACGACCTGCCCAGCTGTGATCAACTCATCCAGTCGATCATGGGTCAGGCGCATGAACGGTTGAAGGCGCTGGGCGCGTTGGGCTGAGCGGTCGGCCTACCGCGGGCACGTCACGACGCGTCTTCATCGTGCACCAAGCCGAGGGAAGACGTCGACGAGCAACGACCGGATGATTCGCCGCCGCGAACGTGCGGCGCGGCGCGCATCCACGCCCTGGGTATGGCTGAAGACAACACCTTCCAGCACTGTGATCAGCTCGCGCGCAGCCACATCCGGCTCGGGCTCGCCGAGCGTCGTGGTGAGTGAGGTGGCCGCCTCCATCGAGAAGAGACAGCCGACCAGCCGTGACCGGACGTCGGTCGGCAGACCGGGTTCCAGCAGGAGTGCCTGGCGAGCGAGAACGTCGCGACGCCGCGTGGTGACGAGGGTGACCGCGTAGTCGGCAATCAGATCGAGTGCCGACTTCCCGGAATCGACACTCTCGAGAAACTCGCGGCGTGATGCGGCGACGAGTCGGTCCGCTGCGGCACCGATGAGAGCGTCCCTGGTGCGGAAGTAGTACGACGTCGACCCCTTCGGCAGGTCGAGGTGACGATCGATCGCCTGATGGGTGAGCGCATGCGTCCCGCCGGACGCGGCGAGTTCGAGAGCGGCGTCGGAGATGAGCAATCGACGGTCGGGACGAGGCATGGATCACAGTGTAATCAAACTCTACGATGATAGAGTTATGGCGTGTTCGACCTCCGTCGACGACGAGCCCCGATCCCCCGGATCGGCCTCGAGGTGTTCGAGTTCGCCTCACGCCGAGACGGTTTCGCACTTGACGCATCTCAGATCCGGGCCGCTCTGGAACTGACCGGCGACGCCGGGCTCTACCTGGTCGGCCCTCCCGGATCGGGCAAGACCTGGCTGATGGACACGTACGTGACCGCACTTGCACCGAAATCCCCACGCCGCGTCCACTGGCACGAGTTCGTCGCGACGCTGCATGTGTTGATCCGCGATCACGGCGGGATCGACGGTGCGATACATCATCTGCTCGCCGGCGTCGCCGTACTGTGTTTCGACGAGGTGCACATCCATGACCGAGCGGACGGGATCTTCCTGCACCGTCTGATGCAGCAGGCGAGCGACATCGGCGTCCGGTTGATCTTCACCTCCAACACCCATCCCGACGACCTGATGCCGCATCCGCTGTTTCATCACGAGTTCCTGCCGACCATCGATCTCATCCATACCACCTGCCGTACAATCGAGTTCGACACCGGTGTGGACTACCGTCAGTTCGCCCGCCACGCCACAGGGTTCGCTTCGGGTCGGTGGTTGGTCGCATCGTCGACGCCGGACCGGCACGAACGAGCCCGGGTCACGGTGCGTGGGCGTGCCCTGGCGACTATCGGTAGCGCCGAATCCGGTTCTGTGAACGCGGATTTCGGCGAGATCTGCGGCCGGCCGTTCGGCGCGATCGATTATCTGGAACTTGTGCAACGCCACGACACCTGGATGGTGACCGGCGTTCCGACGCTGGCTTCCGCGGGACGAGAACCGGCACAACGATTCGTGCACCTCGTCGACGTCCTGTACGACCACGACTGTCCCCTGACAATCGTGAGTCCGGTCGATCTGTCACACGTGGGCGCCGGAGCACCTCGCGCGGTGACCGGAGTCCCGCGCCTCTTGAGCAGACTGTCGGCACTACGAACGTGATGCAGATCCGATGACGCCAAGTACCTCACCCGGCGGACATCGGCTGGCCGAGCTTGTTGCGGGATCACCACGGCCGTCACCTCCGGCGGTGCCCGCTCGGCGTGGTCGGCGGTGCCGGCAGCTCACTGCTCGCCCCCGGGGGGGTGTCTGACCTCGACACGACCAGCGGCGGCAGAGGAGCCGACCGTTCAGCCTCCGGCTTCCGAGACATGCATGCCGTAGATGGTGAACAGCCCACCACCGAAGGGGCCCTCAGACACGAAGTTGGTACGGCACAACAGCAGACCAGGCGACTCGTCACCGCCGAACTCGGGAAGCACCGCGCCGTAGGCTTTCAGCGTCGCGGCCACCCGCTCCGCGATCATCCGGGAATCGGTCAGCGGATCGGGATGGATGGATGCCCAGTCGGAGTCCGGATAGTTGTTCAGGGTGGTCCAGCCGAGCGCAGTCATCGTCGCGTCGTCGGGGCCGCCCCATCCGCGTGCCGCCTCGGCGAACAGGAAGCCGTCCTCGTCGTCGATGAGGAACCGAACGTAGCGTTCGCCGTGGCCTTCGGGGGCGAAGATGATCGACATGCCGTCGCCGAGGACCCGCAGATCCCGCGCCAGCGTGCGAATCGAGTAACGGATCGAATCCACGAGGTCGGCCCAGTTGGTGACGACCCGTACACCCGGGAACATCATGCCGCCGAGGTTCTCCTGCGGTCCGGGCCCGGTGACCAGCCACAGCGGCGACAGCGGCGCATCATTGGCACCGTCACCGAAGTCGGCATTCTTGGACCACTCGTACTCAAACTCCCTGGACGGGTAGAGCGCGAGTTCGATTCGGCCCGAAAGAAACTCGACAGAGTAGGTGGTTCCCGTCGGCCCGTGGTCGGGTCTGCGCCACTGCCGGAAGACGCCGCCGGACATCGAGTCGTAGCCACCGAGCAGTTGGGCCGGCTCGCCGAAGAAGGTTTCGGTGGCGCGCACGCAACGTTCGAGGTCGCCGTTGTCCGCGTTGTCGGCAACCCGCACTGCCAACGCCGTGTACCCATCTCGGCGGTTCGACGACGTCAACGTCGCGCCGAGCCATGGCGGGGTCGTCTCGACCGCCGTGCGGTACGCATCGTCACCGGGGATCCACCACTCCTGGCTGTCCAGGAACCGGCGCACCGGAAACTCCGACCAGTCCCCGAGGTCGGCCGCCGACATCAGCCGCAGCAATCGCACGTAGTTGTCGATGCCGATCATGGTTTCCCCGATTCAATGAGCTCGTGAAAGTCCGCCGACCCGACATCCTGGCATGACACCGGAGCGGTCAGCGCTGACTGTCGGTCATACGATCGACCCTCGTGGCGATCGACCGGTGGGGGTCGACGGTCGAGATGCCGGAGGAATACGTCAGTGTCGCAACACCTGCAGGACGCAACACCTGCACGACAAGGTCATCATCGTCACAGCCGTGGAGTATCCGCCTGTCGGATGTGACGGTGCGTGCCGGCGGCGAGGAATCCTTGCTACTGAGCGGTGCCGAAAGACCTCAGCGCCCGGCGATGTCGTTGTGCTCGCTGCGCAGATCCCTCTTGAGGATCTTCCCGCTGGGATTCTTGGGCAGCGCGTCGGCGAAGACGACGTACTTGGGGCGCTTATACCCGGCGAGGATGGACTCGAGGTGCGCGTCGACGGTCTCCTCGGTCAGCTGTGCACCCTCCTTGGGCACGACGACCGCGGTGACCGCCTCGATCCACTTAGGGTGCGGCACACCGAAAACCGCCACTTCGGCCACCCCGTCGAGCAGATAGATGGCCTCTTCGACCTCGCGGGAGGCGACGTTCTCCCCGCCGGTCTTGATCAAGTCCTTCTTGCGGTCGACGACGCTGAGATAGCCGTCCTTGTCGATGATGCCGAGGTCACCGGAGTGGAACCAGCCGCCCGCGAACGCCGCCGCGGTCTTCTCCTCGTCGCGGTAATACCCCAGTGTCGCATGGGGACTGCGGTGCACGATCTCGCCGACCTCGCCGGTGGGCACCGGGTTCCCGTCGTCGTCGACGACCCGGGTCTCGACGTTGAGTGAGGCGCGTCCGGCCGATCCGGCGCGGTCGATCTGTTCGTGTGGCTGCAGAATCGTTGCCAGCGGCGACATCTCGGTCTGTCCGTAGAAGTTCCACAGTTGCACGTCGGGCAGCCGGCGGGACAGTTCACGCAGGACCTCGACCGGCATCGGTGACGCACCGTAATAACCCTTGCGCAACGACGACAGATCCCGGGTGTCGAAATCGGGGTGCCGCAACAGCGAGATCCACACCGTCGGTGGGCAGAACAGTTTGGTGGCGCGCGCCGACTCGATGGTGGCGAGGATCGCTGCCGGGTCGGGTGCGGGCAGGATGATGCTCGTGGCACCGAGGTAGATGTCGGTGGACAGGAAGCAGTCGAGTTGCGCGCAGTGGTACAGCGGCAGCGAGTGGATCTCCACGTCGTCGGCGGTCATGCCGCCGTCGATGATGCACGACACGTACTGCGAGATGAGCGATTTGCTGGACAGCAGAACACCTTTGGGCCGTGACTCGGTGCCCGAGGTGTACATCATCCGCACCGGCTCGTCGTCGCCGATGACCACGCCGACAGCGGTGGCGTCGCCGGAACTCATCCATTCGGTGGCGTCCTGGAAGCCGTCGGGTGCCGGCATGCCGGACAACGCGATCCAGCCCTGGATGTCGATGACCGCGGCGGCCCGGTCGATGGCGTCGATGACCGTCTGACCCAGCGCGTCCTCGACGACGACGCCGCGAGCACCGCTGTGGGACAAGATGAACGCGATCTCGTCGGCGCCGAGGCCGAAGTTGACGGGTACCAGGATGGCGCCGATCCGCGCCGCGGCGAAGTTCAGCACGGCGAACTGCCAGCAGTTGTGGCTGACGAGGGCGAGCCGGTCACCGCGACGCAGGCCGCGTTCGGTCAGGGCGTTGGCGCAGCGGTTCACCGCGGTGTCGAGTTCGGCGAAGGTGAGGATGACCTCGCCGTTGATGATGGCGGTCTTGTCCGGAGTGCGCCGGGCACTGCGGTGCAGGAGCGCGCCGATCGAGTGTTCACGGGCGGTGACGATCGATGCGGTGGTGGCCTCACTGAAGCCGGTCTCACTGAAATCCGCCGCCATCATGCACTCCCTTGTCGCCAGCTGTTACCGGCATCACAAGTTACTAGGTTGTCCTAGTAAACGACAAGAGGGGCACGGCTCACCGGACCCTCAGGCGTGGGTGCCCGACGGGAATGAGCGCGGTCGGCACGAGCAGCGGGATGCCCCGATGCCGTCGGATGACGGCGAACTCACCGAGGCCGCGAATGTCATGCAGATCGGTTGTGGACACGGCGAACTGGCCACTAGCGCTCCACATGGCGAACTCCGCATCACCGGATGCACTGGCCATCCACATCCCGGGACCGGCCGTCGCGGCACCCATTCGCCGGGCGCGGGACCAAGCGATCCCGATCACGAGCGCCACGCACATCGGTAGAGCGGCCAGGACGAACCAGCTCCGCAGCCATATCGCCAGAGCGATCAGCACTGCGACATACACGCAGGTGACGACGAGGGTTTTCGGCCGGACGAACTGAAACCGCAGCGCCGCAATGGTCATCTGCGTGGCCGAATCCTCGGCGGCCTGCCACCACAACTGCGGTGTCAATCCGCTCGGCGTCGGGGCGAATGAGGGCCGCGGGCCCGTCGCCATGAGTCCGGCCCGTTGGATGGCGAATGACCACAGTTCGTCGATGTGGCCGGGTATCACCGCCGCCGGCAGCGCGAGCACCGCCTCACTGCCGCCGGCGGATCGAATGAAGACGACGCCACCCATCCGCGAGATGGACTCGATCGCAGTGAAGTTCTGGCGACCGTCCCCGAGGGCAGTCGTCAGCGCGAAGCCATCGTCGTCGACGGCCACGTCGATCCGCATGCCGGGCGCCATCAACTGGCGCAGGGCCCGCGACTTCTGCACGTACACCAGCGCCCACAGCGCGATGATGTACACGAGAGCCCGATGGCGATGGCCCACTCGTCCAGTATCGCTGCGGCGAGCAGCGCAGCTCCGACGGTGAGGACTTGCATCCCGACCGTGACGGGCCGAGTCATGGCGCGCAGCGCGACGATCCGCGCCGCCCGTGTGACATCTCCCGGTCGCGCTTCCCAGGAGTATCGCTCGATCACCGCTTTTCTCCCCGCCTCGCCGGTACTTCTCCGGCGGCAACACTACCGTCGACGGCGCATCAACCTGCGGTACCCGCGGGTTGAGCGACGCCCATCGTCCATCCGGCCGCCGCGTTGCGCTGTCGCCAGAAGTCGGCGTAGGTCCCGCCGCGGGCCAACAATTCGTCGTGGCGTCCGATGTCCGCGAGGCGCCCGTCAGAGGTCAGCACCACGATCTGGTCGGCGGCGAGGACGGTGGAGATCTTGTGCGCGATCACCAGCACCGTGGATTCTCGGGCCAGTTCCCGGATCGACGCCGCGACATGTGCCTCGTTCTCCGGGTCGAGCGCGCTCGTCGCCTCGTCGAACAGCACGATCGGCGCGTTCTTCACCAGTGCGCGGGCAATCGAGACGCGCTGCCGCTCCCCGCCGGACAGCGCCGAACCGCCTTCGCCCACCCGCGTCTCCCATCCGCCGGGCAGTCGCTCCACGATGGAGTCGACACCCGCGGTGGCGGCCGCCCGACGTATGTCGTCGTCGGTGGCGTCGAGACGACCGATCCGGATGTTCTCCCACAGCGTGTCGTCGAGGAGATACACGTCCTGGAACACCAGCGACAACTGCGCCATCAGTGTCGCGGTGTCCTGATCGCGAACGTCCACGCCGCCGACGCGGACCGTTCCCGCCGTGGCGTCGTAGAAACGGGCGATCAGCCGGGTGGCGGTGGTCTTCCCGGAGCCCGACGGACCGACGAGGGCGGTCATCGACCCGTTCGGAACACTGAAACCGATGTCGCGCAGGACAACCCGTGATCGCGTCGACGCGGTGGCGACGGCGACGTCCGGACCGCTGCCGTCCGGAACACCGCCGTCCGGATCACTGCCGTCGGGATCACCGCTGTAGGAGAACGACACATCCACCAACTCGATCGACCCGCGTTCGGTCGGGGCGACCGGCGATGCGGGTTGCGGCATCGCCGGGGTGTGCAGGATGTCGGTGATCCGATCGATCTCCGCGGTGGACATCCGCATCGCCGAACCGAGTTCGGCGAGTTCGGAAATCGGGTCGGTGAAGCGGGCCGCAAGACCGAACACCGCCATCACCACGGCCGCCTCGATGTCACCAGAGACCGCGAGCGCTGCCCCGACGACGAGGATCGCGGTGAAGACCGCCTGCACCGCGAGGCCGTTGATCAGCAGACCGGTCACCGATCCGCCAATCATCGCCCGACCGATCGAATGCTGTTGCTCGAGTGCGTCTTCCAGTGGCCGGTAGTCGGCACCGGCGCTCCCGAAGGCTCGCAGCGTCGGCTGGTGTCGCGCCACCTCGAGGACCCGGCCGTTCACTGCCACGGCGGTGTCATGGTTGTGCGACTCCGCGTCGGCGATCAGTACGCTGGCACGCGCTCCCACTCCCCAGAGCACCATCGCTCCGACGGCGGCGGTGAGTCCGATCCGCCAGTCGAAGAAGAACAATCCGACCACGACGGTGGCCGATCCGGCGAGGTTGGTGATGATCGGGGTCATCAGGTGTGCTCCGGCGCTTCCGACGAACATCGTTCCCTTGACCGCTATTTGGGAGACCGCCGCCGTCTTGTCTCGAGTGAACCAGCCGAGTGGCAACGTGACCAGATGGTCACCGAGGCGATGATGCAGAGCACGCATCGTGTGTACGGCCATCTGCATGGCGGACAACGATTGCAGGTAGAACGTTACGCAGCACAGTGCGACCACCAGGATGAGGAGCAGCAACCATCCTCCGGCGGTGCGGACGTCGCCGTCGAAGAGTGCGCGGGTGATCGGCACCAAGAGCAGCATCGACACACCCTGGGCCACGCCGTAGGCGACGGCCCAGGCCAGGACCACATACAACCGGCGACGCTCGTCACCGAGGATGGTCAGGTATCCGCGAATCATGCTGTCTCTCCGTCATTCTGTTCGGTCGCCCCGGTATCTTCGGTCGACCCGGCCTCTTCGGTCGATTCGGCACTCTCCGGGACGGCGCCCCGTTGCCAGGCGGCCCACAGCGCGGCGTACGGCCCGCCTGCGGCCAGCAACTGATCATGAGTGCCGCGTTCGGCGATCCGCCCGGATTCGAGCACGACGATCGAGTCGGCATGAGTGATGGAGCCGAGACGATGCGCGATCACCAGGACGGTGCGACCGGCGATCAGGGTTGAAATCGCCTGCTGGATATCGGCTTCGGACTCCGGGTCGGCGAATGCCGTGGCCTCGTCCAGGATCAGGATCGGCGCATCACACAGTAACGCGCGTGCGATCGTGACGCGCTGCGCCTCACCGCCGGACAGGTGCGCGTCGACCCCGATCACCGAGTGATATCCGCGCGGTAGGGCGACGATTCGATAGTGGATCCGTCCGGCGCGTGCCGCCGCCTCCACCTCCGCATCCGAGGCATCGGGCCGCCCGAGCCGAATATTCTCCGCCACAGTCAGTTCGAGCAATGCGACATCCTGGAGCACGAATCCCACGTGCCGGTAGAGCACCTCGGGGTCGATGTCGCGCACGTCGACGCCACCGATGGTGACCCGGCCGGCATCGGGATCGACGAAGCGCGGGATGAGTGTCGCGAGAGTGGACTTCCCACTGCCCGAGGGACCGACGACCGCGGTCAGACTCCCGGCGGGCAGCGTGAGGCTCACCTCGCGCAGGGCCGTCACGCCGTTACCTTGCCCTGTATCCGGATAGGTGTAGCTCACGGCGTCGATCACCACCGAGTTATTCTCGGGGACAACGGGATGTGCGGTGATCGGCAGTTCCGGCAACGTCAGCAGGTCCACGATGCGTCCGGCCGCTGCGGCGGCCTGCTGCCGATTGTGCATGGCCATCATTGCGGCCATCAGAGTGCTCGGCAACACCATGGCGATCAGCGTCGCCCCCAGCATGTCGATCGGGGCGACCCATCCCTCGCGGACGAACCAGTATCCACCGCCGAGGTTCACCAGCAGAATCAGCGGCGCCGACAGCATCACACCGGCGAGCGCCTCGATGCGCAGCATCGGGCGGATGTATGCCTCGAAGTCGTCGTTGAATTCGTCTGCGGCGTCGATGAATGCCTGATGTGCGCGTCCGGTGCGTCCGAAGGTCTTGACGACGGCCACCCCGGTCACGAACTCGACGATGGTGGCGCTGATCTTCTCCAGCGACGCATTCATCTTCGCCTGTTGTGCGGTGCTGTCGCGAATCATCCAGGCGTAGGCGATCGCGTACAGCGGCAGCGTCGCGATGGCCAGCAGGCCCAGACGCCAGTCGAGAACAAAGCAGTAGATCAGCGCGAAGAGTGGAGTCGCTACGGCCGCAGTCGTTTCCACATCCGCATGCGCGACGAGGTAGTGGAGTTCACCGACATCGTGCTGCACCGTCTTGCGGACGACTCCAGAGGTGTTGGCACTGAACCAGCCCAGCGGGAGGCGTCCGAGTTTGGCGACGATGCGTCGGCGTAGAACCGCCTGCAGGTCGATGTCCGCGTAATGCGTCACCCCGAGCGCGGCGCCACCGAAGAAGCCCCGCGCGACGAGCCCGGCGACGACGATCACCACGATCACCCAGACGCGCGACTCATCGACCGGTCGGGGCGCGAGCAGCGTGTGACCGAGTTCGACGACGCCGATGAAGGGCACGACCGTCGCCGCGGACGCGAGGAGTTGCAGCGACTGGCCCAGCCTGACCCGGGATCGGACCGGCGCCAGCAGTTCCCGGAGCGCGCCGGAGTTCTCCCGGGCTCTGGCGTGGGCATCGGTGTCGGCGTCCGGTGCCGTGGCGATCGGACTCGGCGGGGCCTCCGCGGTGGATGTCATACGCGTACGTTAACGCCTACGCGCAACAAAAGGAAGGGTAGCCTAAGTCTCCCTTGCTCAGGTGCGCGGCAGGATCCCGTCGAGCACGACCGACAGGTACTGATCGGCGATCTGCTCGACACCCATGCTGCCGCCCGGGCGATACCACCGCACCGCCACCCACACGGTGTCACGCAGGAAGCGGTAGACGAGTTCGACGTCAAGGTCGGAGCGGAACTCGCCGTCGGCGACACCACGGGTCAGCACCGCATGCCACAGGGTCCGGAACTCGGTGTTGCGTTCTCGGATGTAGGCGAAACGATCTTGTGGCGCAAGCCGTTTGGCCTCGTCCTGATAGATCGCGACGGCGTTGTGGTCGGCGTCGATCGACTCGAAGGAGGCGATCACGAATTGCCGGAGGGTGTCGGCGGCCGAGAGTCCGGCGTCGGCGATCTGCTGGTACCGACCGAACAACGAATCGAGGAAGCCGCGCAGGATCTCGTCGACCATCGATTCCTTGGAGTCGAAATGGTGATACAGACTGCCCGACAGGATGCCGGCGGCGTCGGCGATGTCGCGAACCGTGGTCGAGCGAAGTCCCTGCTCGGCGAACATCGCACTCGCGGTCGTCAGCAGTTCGTCGCGACGGGAAGTACCGTTACGTGGCGCCACCCCCATACCCTAGCAAGCGCTTGGGTATGGGGGTGGCCCAGTCGGTTTCGGCGATCCGGCGCTACTTACGCACCTTCTTCTGCGCACGCTTGTTGAAGAAGCCCCACAGCTTCATCTGTGCGTTGCCCATCTTGGTGTCACGCGGCAGGAACGGCGGCGACATCATCTCGGCCACGGTGAACGGCATCGACGAATATGCCACGGCGCGTGCGTGACTGAACGTGTCGAAGCCGGTCTTGCCGTGGTAGGCACCCATGCCGCTGCGGCCGACGCCACCGAACGGCAGTTCCGCCCCGAACATGTGCAGGGCGAAGTCGTTGCCGTTGATCGACCCCGAGCGGGTGTTGTCGGCGAGACGCTTGAGGTTGTCGTTGTCGTCGCCACACCAGTACATCGTCAGCGGATGCGGGTTGCTCGCGATGTGGTTGATGGCCTCGGTCAGGTCGCGGTACGGGTACACCGACAGGACCGGACCGAAGACCTCGTCGTCGGCGATCTTCATGCCGGCCTTCACCCCGGTGAGCAGGGTCGGCGGGATCTTGCGACGCTCGGCCGACGGCAGCGGCTCGCCACCGGGGATCACCTGACGCTTTTCCGCGCCCAGCGAGACGGCGTCGTCGATCAGGTCGACGATGCGGTCGTAGTTCTTCTGGTTGATCGTGGAGGTGTACTGCGGATTGTCGTAGATGGTCGCGAAATTCGCGGTCCAACGGGCCATCACCTTGTCGGTGAACTCGCCGAGTTTGGCCTCCGGGACGAAGACGTAATCGGGGCAGAGGCAGACCTGGCCGCCGTTGACCATGCGGGCATCGGCGAGCATCTTCGCGGCCTTGTCGATGTCGGCCGAGACGTCGACGACAGCCGGGTTCTTGCCACCGAGTTCAAGGGTGACCGGCACCAGGTTCTTGGCGGCTTCCTGCGCGACGGACTTGCCGACGTCGGGCGAACCGGTGAAGAACATGTGGTCGACAGTGAGCTTCGCGAAATCCGAACCCGACCCATGCTTGGGCGTGATGACGGCGAGTTCCTCGATGGAGAAGTAGTCGGGTGCGTACTTGGCGATCACCGCGGTGGTGCGGGCGGTGATCGACGACGGGCGCATCAGGACGCGGTTACCGGCGGCGAAGGCCGATCCCGCGGGCACGAAGGTGAGCTGCAACGGGAAGTTCCACGGCCCCATGATGCCGACGACACCGAGCGGGTCGTGACGGACGCGCTGCTTGAAGCCCATCAGGCCCTGGACCTTTGCCGACGGCGACTCGGCCATCCATTCCTTGACCCCGCGACGCTGATGGGCAAGGTCGATCATGCAACCCGCGACATCGGAGGCGATGCTGAGTTCCTTGGGTCGCGACCCGAAGTCGACGGTCAGCGCCTCGGCGATCTCGTCACCGTGGTCGAGCAGCAGGGCGGTCAGTCGGGTGATCCGATCGATGCGGGTGTTCGCATCCGGAATGCCGTCGCGCAGGAACGCGGCTCGCTGGATCTCCAGCAGTTCGGTCATCGAGTGCGCCTCCGAGGAGACGTTCCCCTCGATCTTGGTGGACACGTCAGCAGGTTTGGTCATCGCCGCCTCCAGATTGGTCGATCATCAGGCGACGCTCGCGGCGGGCACCGCTGAGACGTTCACGCCCATTCGTTCCACCATAGTATGCGACACATCACAGGCATGTGACTACAGATGTTCTCAGATGGTTCGACGGCGCCCTCACCAGCGTTGACAGCGCTCGCCTCCCCGTTGACGACGACGCTGTCAGTGTCAGCCGAGCCTCTCGATGATCGTGACGTTCGCCGTGCCGCCGCCCTCGCACATGGTCTCCAGTCCGTAGCGACCGCCGGTGCGTTCGAGTTCGTTGAGCAGTGTGGCGAACAGCTTGGCGCCGGTCGCGCCGAGCGGGTGGCCCAGGGCGATGGCGCCGCCGTTCGGATTGACCTTCGCCGGATCGGCACCGGTCTCCTTGAGCCAGGCCAGCACCACCGACGCGAAGGCCTCGTTGATCTCGATGACGTCGATGTCGTCGATGCTCAGCCCGGTCTTCGCCAGCGCGTAGGCGGTGGCCGGGATAGGAGCCGAGAGCATCATCACCGGGTCGTCGCCGCGCACCGACAGGTGATGGATCCGCGCCCGCGGGGTGAGTCCGTACTCTTTCAGTGCCCGTTCGGAGACGACGAGCGCCGCCGACGCGCCGTCGGAGATCTGTGACGCGACGGCAGCGGTGAGCCGTGACCCCTCGGCGAGGGGCGCCAGACCGGCCATCTTCTCCAGTGAGGTCTCGCGCGGGCATTCGTCGACGACACAGTCGCCGAGCGGCACGTTCTCCTTGTCGAAACGGCCTTCGGCGATGGCCGTCTTGGCGCGCTGATGCGATTGCAGCGCCCACGCCTCCATGTCCTCGCGGCTGATGTCCCACTTGGACGCGATCGCGTCGGCGCCGGCGAACTGGGAGATCTCGGCATCCCCGAAGCGCTCCCGCCAGCCCGCGGATTCGGCTGTGGGCGTGGTGAATCCGAACTCCTGCCCGGCGATCATGGCCTGGCTGATGGGGATGGCGCTCATGTTCTGGACACCACCGGCGAGGACGACGTCCTGGGTGCCGCTCATCACGCCCTGCGCGGCGAAGTGGATCGCCTGCTGGCTGGAACCGCATTGGCGGTCGACGGTTGTCCCCGGAATGGCCAGTGGTCCACCGGCGGCGAGCCATGCGGTGCGCGCGATGTTGCCGGCCTGCGGGCCGATCGCATCGACGCAGCCGAACACCACATCGTCGACGATCATCGGGTCGATGCCGGTGCGATCGAGGATCGCGGTGATCACATGCGCACCGAGGTCGGCGGGATGGGTCTTGGCGAGGGCGCCATTGCGTCTGCCGACCGGGGTGCGGAGGGCGTCGACGATGTAGGCCTGTGGTGCGGACATCTGTTCTCCTGGTTCGGTTCTGGTTGCGCTCAGGCGCGTTGGCTGGAGATGGAGACCACCTCGCCGGTCAGGTACGTGGTGTAGTCGCTGGCGAGCATCGCGATGGTGGCCGCGACCTCCCAGACCTCCGCGGCGCGGCCGTAGGCCTCGCGGGAGGCGAGTTCGTCGAGAAGGTCGTCACTGGTGACCTTCGCCAGGAACGGGTGCTTGGCGATAGACGGGGCGACGGCGTTGATGCGCACCCCGAAGTCGGCGGCTTCGACTGCGGCACAACGGGTCAGTGCCATCACCCCGGCCTTGGCCGCGGCGTAGTGGGCCTGGCCGCGCTGGGCGCGCCACCCGAGGACGGAGGCGTTGTTGACGATCACGCCGCCGTGTTCGACGGCGCGGAAGTAGCGCAGTGCGGCGCGGGTGGCACGGAAGGTGCCGTTGAGGGTGATGTCGAGGACACGATCCCATTGGTCGTCGGTCATGTCGGCGACCGGCGTCTCACCACCGAGACCGGCATTGTTGACCAGGACGTCGACCCGGCCGAGTTCGTCTGCGGCGCGGGTGATCAGCGCGTCCACCTGGTCGGTGTCGGAGACATCGCACGGCGCTTGGGTGACGGTCTGGTCGGCGAACTCCGCGGCGAGTGCGTCGTGCGCCTCGGCGAGGCGACGTTCGTGCCAGTCGGAGATGAGGACGTCGGCACCCTCGAGTAGTGCGCGGCGGGCGGTGGCGAAACCGATGCCGGTTCCGGCGGCCGCGGTGACAACCACCTTGCGGCCCAACAGGAGTCCGTGCCCGGGCGTCTCCGCCGGCGGATCGGCCAGTGACGATCGGCCGGTCTGGTCGGCCTGGGTGTCGGATACAGTCATGCGCGTGCCTCCCGCGGTAGGCCGAGGACTCGCTCGGCTATGATGTTGCGCTGCACCTCATTCGACCCGCCGTAGATGGTGTCGGCGCGGGTGAACAGGAACAGTCGTTGCCATTCGTCGAGTTCGACGTGTTCGGGGTCGGTGATGTCGTTGGGTCGGCCTTCGACGGTGGCGCCGGGTCCGATGAGCGACGGTGCACCGAGAACGTCCATGCCGAGTGCACCGAGATCGCGATGCCAATTGGCCCACAACAGTTTTGCCACCGACGCCGCACCCGCCTGGGAGACGACGTCACCGTCGAGGGTGCGTTGCGCGTGGGCACGCATCACCTTCAGGCCGATGTCGGCGCGGACCACTCGGGTGGCGATCTCCGGATTATCGATGGCGCCGTTGGTGCGGGCGATCTCGGTGATGGAGTCGAGCTCGCGGGCGAAGCCCACCTGTTGACCGAGCGTGGACACGCCGCGTTCGAACTGCAGAAGTCCCATCGCGACCGACCAACCCTGGCCGGGCTCGCCGACGATGAGATCGGCGTCGGTGACGGCGTCGTCGAAGAAGACCTCGTTGAATTCCGATGTGCCGGTGAGTTGTTGGATGGGCCGGACCGTGATCCCCTGTTGGTCGAGGGGGACCAGCAGGAAGCTCAGTCCATGGTGCCGACTGGAGCCGGGTTCGCTGCGCGCGATGACGAAGACCCACTGTGCGACGTGGGCGAGGGAGGTCCAGATCTTCTGGCCGTTGAGATGCCAGCGGCCGTCGTCGTCGAGTCGCGCCGACGTCGACACGCCCGCGAGGTCCGATCCGGCGCCCGGCTCGGAGTATCCCTGCGCCCAGAGCTCGGTGACGTCGACGATGCCAGGCAGGAGACGCTGCTGCTGCTCGGGAGTTCCGTATTCGATCAGTGTCGGGCCGAGGAGTTCCTCGCCGAGGTGATTGACGCGGGCGGGCGCGTTGGCTCGGGCGTACTCCTGATGGAAGATGATCCGCTGCTCGAGGGTGGCGCCGCGACCGCCGTGGCGGGTCGGCCAGCCCAGGCAGGTCCAGCCGGCGCGAGCGAGGTGCCGGTCCCATTCGAGTCGCTCTGCGAAGAACTCGTGCTCGCTGCCCGGCCCGCCGCGGCCCCGGAGGTCGGCGAAGTCGCCGACGAGGTTCTCGGCCAGCCAGTCGCGGACCGCCTTGGCGAAGATCCTGGTGGCGTCGGGCGTCTGAGCTGCCCATTCGCCCAGATCCAGAGATCTGTCTGCCAGATTGATTGAGGTCATGATCGCTAGCATAGCCCACCAAGCAAGTGCTAGGTTGGGAGCATGGAGAGCGTCTCGACGACCCCCGCCGCGCTGACGCGGGCCGCCACGTCGTGGCCGGATCGTCCGGCCCTGGTCGACACCCAGTGGAGCACGCCCGTCGCGCTCACGTGGGCACAATTGCGGGAGCGGGTCATCGACGTCGCCGCCGCACTGATCGCGTCGCGCATCCGGCCCGGCGACCGGGTGGCACTGTGGTCACCCAACAGTCATCACTGGCCGGTCGCCGCACTCGGCGTCCATCACGCGGGCGCGGTGCTGGTTCCGTTGAACACGCGCTATACCGCGGGTGAGGCGATCGACGTCATCGAACGGTCCGATGCGCAGGCGGTCTTCGTGTCCGGCGAGTTCCTCGGGGCGGATCACGCCGCGGACCTGATCCGGGACCACGCTGCCGCGCTTCCCCAGGTGGTCGTGCGGATTCCGCTCTCGGCCGGCGCTGAACCCCTCGACAGAGTTCTGGACTGGGACGCCTTCCTGGCCCGCGCCACCGACGAGACCCGGGCGGAGGCACAACACCGGGCCGAAGCGGTTGCGCCCGACGACATCTCCGACGTTCTGTTCACCTCGGGTACGACCGGAAAGTCGAAAGGTGTTCTGGCGGAACATCAGCAGACTCTCGCCGGCTCACATGCCTGGGGTGCCAACGGCCGGCTCTCCCCCGATGACCGCTATCTGATGGTCAACCCGTACTTCCACACCTTCGGCTACAAGGCCGGCATCCTGCCGTGCACCCTGTTCGGCTCGACCATGTATCCGCTGGCCGTCTACTCACCGAGCGAGGCGATGAACCGGATTGCCGCCCATCGCATCACCGTGTTCCCCGGGGCACCGACGATCTTCCAGACCATCCTCGATGATCCTGCCCGCGACGGCCTCGACCTCTCGTCGCTGCGGCTGGTGGTGACCGGTGCGGCCATCGTGCCGGTCGTCCTGATCGAACGGATCCAGGCCGATCTCGGCGTCGACACCGTCATCACCGCGTACGGCCTCACCGAGGCCAGCGGATTCGTCTCGACCTGCACCCCCGATGACGACGACGAGACGGTTGCGAATACCTGCGGCCGGGCGTTTGCGGGTATGGAGATCGCACTATCGGATCAGGGCGAGGTCCTCGCCCGCGGGAAGATGGTGATGCGCGGCTACCTCGACGACGAGCAGGCCACTACCGAGACCATCGACGCCGACGGCTGGTTGCACACCGGCGACATCGGCACCATCGATGGGCGCGGCAACCTCACGATCACCGATCGCCTGAAGGACATGTACATCTGCGGCGGCTTCAACGTCTATCCCGCCGAGATCGAGCAGACCCTCGCCCGACTCGACGGGGTGACCGAATCCGCGGTGATCGGGGTGCCCGACGAGCGTCTCGGCGAGGTGGGGCGGGCCTATCTCACCGTAGGCGATGACGCCGACCTCGACGAGGACCATGTGATCGCCTATGCGCGTGAGCATCTCGCGAACTTCAAGGTGCCGCGCTCGGTGGTGTTCGTCGACGCGTTTCCGCGGAACGCCGCGGGAAAGATCCTCAAACGGGAGTTGACGTGAGCGGGCCGGAAGTGGGGGAAGAACGTTTCCTCCCCCGAAGATCGTTTCGTCGGCAAGAAACTGTTGGGGAATGAAGCAAAGGGTGGGGGAAGAAGATTCCTCCCCCACTTTTGGCGTGTCGGACAGCGAGGCGTTGCTCGATGGAGCCGGGATTGATCCCTTATGCCCGTGCGTATCTCGCATGCCTCACACTGGAGTTGCGGCGAGCGGGGGTGCCGACGAGGAATGCCCACAAACGTCCCGGTGAGGCGACCTCACCGGATACTTCCGGTGAGAACCGCTGACGGGGACGACTTCAGTCATTCGCCAATCAGCCCGGCATACCGGTCGAGCTCGGCGACCAGCGCAGCCCGCTGATCGGCCGGGAACTCCTCGCCCGCACCCATCTCACCGATCTGGTCGTCATAGCACCGCAGAAACGCCACGCGGAGATCACCGGCCGACGGACCGTCACTACCCCACGGCCGAACGGGCGTGCGTTCCATCACCTCGTTGAGCAGGGCCAGGGCACCGAACGCTTCGTCGAAGGTCTCGGCGATCGACGGCGACTCCAGGAACTCGGCGATCGGCTCGGTCAGCTGGTCCACCACGTCACCGACGAAGTCGAGCGCCTTATCGTTGCCGAACGGTCCAGCAGCCCACGTCCCCATGAGTAGCGACGCTACCAATGAGCGTTGGCCGAGCCCTTACGCGTCATCTAGCCGACCTCCCCCACCTGTGATGTGCTTGACGCGTGACTTCCGCGCGGACCCGTGAGACCCAGAGCACCGACCTGCTGGCCCAGACCGGTGCCCTCGACCCCGCTGCGCCCACCACCCGTATCGACACGCACGGCGCGACCATCCTGCTCAACGGCGATCGCGCATGGAAGCTCAAGCGGCCGGTTCGGTTGCGCTACTTCGACTTCTCCACCTCCGACCTGCGACACGACGCCCTCGCCGCCGAACTCGACCTCAATCGCCGCACCGCTCCCGACATCTACCTCGGACTGCACGCACTGCGGCGCGCCGACGACGGATCGGCGTCACTGGATGGGCCCGGTGAGACCGTCGACTGGGTTCTCGAGATGACGCGTTTCGCAGACGATGCCCTGCTCAGCCGGCAGGCCGACGCCGGAGCCCTCGATGACCGCCTGCTGCAGAACCTCGCCGCACGCGTCGTCGACATGCACCGCGACGCACAGGTGTCCGACGATCCGCACGGCGCGGCCCGATTGAAGGAGGTCGTGGACGGGAATCTGGCGAGTATGTCGGCGTTTCCTGAGATCCTCGAACCCGCACTGGCACAACAACTCACCGATCGTTTGACCGCCATGATCACCGCGCACGCCGACCTGATGGACGCTCGCGCACGGGCCGGGCGCGTCCGGCACGGTCATGGTGATCTGCATCTGGGCAACATCGCCGTTGTCGACGGCGAGCCGATTCCGTTCGACTGCCTGGAGTTCGACGCCGAGATGGCCACCACCGACGTGCTCTACGACATCGGCTTCCTGGTGATGGACCTGTGGGCCCGCGGGTTACGGCATGAGGCCAACGTCGTCATCAACGCCTACCTCGATCTCTCCACCGACGATGAGGTCGGCTTCGCACTGTTGCCGTTGATCCTCGGCGTGCGGGCGACGGTTCGTGCGCATGTCGCCGCGGCCGAGGGTGCCGCCGATCGGGCCAACTCGTATCTTTCGCTGGCGCTGGGCTTTACCGAGCCCGTCGCGCCGCGGCTCGTCGCGATCGGCGGCGGGTCGGGTACCGGAAAGTCGACAGTGGCGCGGGCCATCGGCGGTGACCTCGCACCGGCCCCTGGTGCGAGGATTCTGCGCACCGACGTACTCCGCAAACGGCTCGCCGGGGTGACCGTCGATGAGCCGCTGCCCCGCTCGGCCTACACCGACGAGGCACGGGCCGGCGTCTACACCGAGGTATTTCGGCTGGCGGGCCTTGACCTGGCGAACGGGATGAGCGTCATCGCCGATGCGGTGTTCGGGCGGCGCTCGCAGTCCGGTGTCATCGCCGATGTGGCCGAGCACGCGGGCTGCGCATTCACCGGAGTATGGCTGGAACTCCCCGAAAGCGAACGTATCTCACGCATCGAGCATCGCGGTCCGGATGCATCCGACGCCACTGCCGACGTGGCGCGGCGACAAACCCGGACCTTGGAGACACCGGACGAGCGGTGGCACCGCGTCGACGCGGTCGGTGATTCGGTCGACGCGGTACGCGGCGTACTTGCGTCGCGGTGAATGGGTGTGACACAACCAATCGGGTGGGTCGGGCAACGGACGGGCAGGGTCGAAACGGACAGATTCGATGGGGACGCTGCGATCGGCGGCGATCGCGATCGGGTCGGTGTTCGGGATCGCCTTCGGCATCGGCGGAACAGCGTTCACCGCCCGACGGCTGCTGAGCAGATTCTGAACTGCTCTCGCAGGCTCAGTCCCGCAGCGGCTTCACCAACGGGAACAGGATGGTCTCGCGAATGCCGAGACCGGTGAGCGCCATCAGCAGCCGGTCGATGCCCATGCCGGTACCGGCGGTCGGCGGCATGCCGTATTCCATTGCGGCCAAGAACTCTTCGTCGAGGACCATCGCCTCGTCGTCGCCGGCAGCGGCGAGGCGGGCCTGGTCGACGAAACGTTCCCGCTGGATGATCGGGTCGACGAGTTCGGAGTAGCCGGTGGCCAATTCGAAGCCGCGGACGTAGAGGTCCCACTTCTCCACCACGCCGGGGGTGCTGCGGTGGGCGCGCACCAGCGGCGAGGTCTCGACCGGGAAGTCCCGCACGAAGACAGGCCGCGAAAGATGTTGGCCCACCATGTGTTCCCACAGTTCTTCGACGAGCTTGCCGTGCCCGTAGCCCTTGTCCTTGGGGATCTCCAGGCCGACACGCGCGGCGATGGCGAGCAGTTCATCGACGGTGGTGCCGCCGGAGTCACTCATCGGCACGATCTGTTCGCCGAGGGCCTCCGACAGCGATGGGTACATCGACAGTGAGGTCCACTCACCGGACAGGTCGTAGACCGAGCCGTCGGACATCGTCGGGGTGAGCGTGCCGAGCGCGCCCTGCGCCACTTCCTGCACGAGTTCGCGGGTCATCACCGCGGCATCGTCGTAGGTGCCGTAGGCCTGATAGGTCTCCAGCATCGCGAATTCCGGCGAGTGGGTGGAGTCGGCGCCCTCATTGCGGAAGTTGCGGTTGATCTCGAAGACCCGCTCGATTCCGCCGACGATGCAACGCTTGAGGAACAGTTCCGGCGCGATCCGCAGGAACAGGTCGATGTCGAAGGCGTTGGAGCGCGTGGTGAACGGGCGCGCCGCGGCACCGCCGTGCAAGGTCTGCAGCATCGGGGTCTCGACCTCGAGGAAGTCACGGCGGTCGAGGGCCTTGCGCAGTTCGGAGATCACCGCGATGCGGGTGCGGGCGATCTGCCGGGCCTCGGGACGCATGATGAGGTCGACGTAGCGTTGCCGGACGCGGGTCTCCTCGTTCATGTCCTTGTGCGCGACGGGCAGCGGACGCAGCGCCTTGGACGCCATCTCCCAGGAGTCGGCCATCACCGACAACTCGCCGGTGCGGGAGCTGATCACCTCGCCGTGGACGAAGACGATGTCGCCGAGATCGGTTTCGGCCTTCCACCGGGCCAGCGAATCCTCGCCGACACCGTTGAAGGAGATCATCGCCTGCAGTTGCGTCCCATCGCCCTCCTGCAGCGTCGCGAAGCACAGCTTGCCCTTGTTGCGGAGGAAGATGATGCGCCCGGCCACGCCGACGATCGCACCGGTTTCGGTGCCGGCCTCCAGGTCGGGGTACGTCGCGCGGATCTCGGCGAGGCTGTGGGTGCGCGGAATCGACACCGGGTAGGCGTCGCGTCCTTCTCCGAGAATCCGCTCCCGCTTCTCCCGGCGGATACGCAGCTGCTCGGGAGTCTGGTCGTCGGCCGACGAGGCGGGGGCCTGGGATGTCTGGGCGTCACTCACGCACGTGAGGGTATTCGGTGGTCGGGGCGTCGGCCAAGTTGCGTCGCCTGCGCCACAGCCGGCCGGCGTGCGCGATCAGTGCGCGGAGAAAACGTCGAGCTCACCCTGGCTGATCTGCCCGTTGATCCCGGCGCGACGCAGACCGCGATATCCGCCGATCACGAACACCGCCCCGGTGACGCCGCGGGCCTGCAGATGCCACGCCAGCCACTCGGCTTCGTGGCCGTCGTCGGAGACGAGAATCCAGCGGGCATCACCGGCGGCGATACGCAGGGCGGTCGGCGAGCCGGGGGTGAGCAGGTCGATCGCCTCGGCGGCGTCGACGGCGATCGCGCCGAGCAGCGCGCCGTCGGCCTGGCGTTTGCGCTGACTGCGCACGTCAATCGGGGTGGCACCGGCGGCGAGCGCGTTGCGGTAGTCGGCGATGCGCAACGACAGCGGAGCGCTGGGGGTGGGAGCAGAAACCGGTGCGAGAAGCTGGACCGATGCGGTCATGGGAGGAAACCTCGAAAGTGATCGAAACGAGCGGGAGGGTTGGCGAGGGGCCACCGCTGTGTCGTGAAGAAACGACGACGCGGGCTCAGCCCTGACAACACTCCTGACAGCTCTTGATCACGGCGACAAGTGTGCCACAGTTGCGGCGTCGGGACCAGAGGCGATGGGGTTTCTTGCTCGGGGTGGGTGAAAGTCGCGGCGGGGAGCTGTCGCTCGGCGTTCCCGTGAATGACGCCGCGCGGTGGTCCCTCGCCGGTCCGATATGGTGCGGGGCGATGAGTGAGCGCATGTTCGTGGGGGCGTCCACGCTCGAGGCGGACCGGCTGGCGCTGGCCCTCGCACCGGCCCGGGTTCCCGGCGGCCTCGACACCGACCCGAGCTTCTTCCACGGATTCGCCACCCATCCGGTCGTCGTCGCCCAGGGACTGCTGGCCCTCGCCGACGTCACCGGCACCCGCTACTTCCAGTTCACCCCGGCCAGTCAGCGCGATCCGGTCCTCACCGCGAATCGCGACCGGCTGCGCGCCGAGGTGTTCTCCGCATGCAACGGCGTGTACGCCCGACTCGACGTCCTGGGCTCGGGGCTCGACGGCGGCGAGATCGGAACCGGCACCACCAACGTCGACATCAACCTGCCGACCCGCACCGCCCTGGGCCGTGTACGGCGCACCGACCTCCTGCACCTCGACGTCGGTGCGGGCGGGCTGCGCGCGTCGACGATGGCGGCCATGGCCGTCGAACGTCCGGTGGACATGCCCGATCGGTGGGTCCGCGCCCTGGGCAACGCCGCTCACCTCCATCACGGCGCGCAGCCGGTGTTCACACTCGACCGCACCCGGGCACGACGATTCATCGCAACGCTGCCGCATGCGACGGCAAGAGCCGAACGGGGATGGGTGGTCGCCGACCGTACCGGCGCCCGTCTAAGTCGCCGGGAGGTGTCCGACGGTGTCTCCGTCCATGGAATCAATCGGCTCGATGTGTTGCGGCGCTTGATGATTCACGTCGATGGACTGACGGCTTATCGAGCGATCGTCAGTGACGGTGGCGACGGTGCACCCTCGGTGTTCGAGGTGGCGTTGCCCGGTGCGCGGCTCACGCTCGGGCTGACCAGTGAGCCGTGGCGCGGGTTCTCCGGTGAGGGATCGTTGCTGGCGGCATTGTCCGGCGATCAGGTACTCGACGATGCCGCAATGCTCTCGGTTCTGCTGGCGTTCGACCCGGTCATCGACGTCGCCCGCCTGGCACGTGAGGCCGACATCGGTGCCGATCGCACAGCCGGCGCGCTCGCCGTTCTTGCTGCTTCGGGGCGTGTCGGTTGGGATGCCCACGAAGACAGGTGGTTTCATCGTGAACTGCCCGACGATCCGAACCGAATCGAGCGCGACAATCCGCGGTTGCGGGCGGCGCGGAAGCTCGTCGCCGAGCATGCGGTCACCCACGAACACGACGATGTGTGGACGGTGTCCGAGTACCGGGTCCACCTGAACCCAGCTGTCGCGCAATCTCGGTGCACCTGTACCTGGTATCTGCGCCACGGCGGTGATCGAGGTCCGTGCAAACATGTGGTTGCTGCGCGGATCGCCGCCGGAATGAGCCCCGATGACCCGACACAAGGAGGCCGGCCGTGACCGCGCAATCCCGTGAGGACGCGGTGTCGATCTTCACCGAACTCGGTTGGCCCGACCTGCCGTATGACCGGTTGGCCACCGCCGATATCGGTACCGACGACCAGAGACGCCGTGCCCGTACCGGATTGGCGACCGGGCCGTTGCAGGTGTATGCCCAGGACGACTCCGGCGTGTGGACCTGGATCAGCAAGGTGGACCATGCCGACCTGAATCGCCTCTCGATCTTCGCCATCCGGGTGGGGGTCGACGCCCGGCGGGCGGCGTCCATCGTGCCGATCGAGGCGCCGCGCGCCGCACTGCTCCAGGTGATCTCCGAACGTGGGACGGCCTACGCAACACAATTCATCGCCCGGGTCTGCACGAGCTCACGGCGCGCCATGACGCATCAGCCGACCGTGTTCGCGGACGTCGCCCTGCGGCTGGTCCTCGATCTCGAACTTCCGGTGCCGGACAACGTCGATTACCTCATCGATTGGGCGGCCTACGCCGACGCGGCGCTGGACTGCGGCACCGCGGGGTTCACCCGATCGGGTGCGACTCTCGTCACCGCCGATCACATCGTCACCCGCTTCGCCGAACACGCCCGCGCGGCGGTGGCGGTCGGCGCACCGATGACGGGACCGTTGCGTCCGGCCCTGCACGCCGGAGTCTCGCGCGGTCTCGTCGACCGGGACGAGATGCTCGATCTGGCCGTCGTCGGCCTCGATGCCGCGCGTCGCCCCGGTGATCGCGCGGCGTGGGCACAGTTCCTCACCACCGAGCTTGCGATGAGCGTCGACGAGATCACCGACCGCGCCGAGCAGTGGATACCGGCCTTGGCGACCGGAACACCGGAGGTCATCGAGCGACTCGGACTGCCGCTGTTCACCGGTGGGCCTGACGAACTACTCGCCGACCTCGTGGCCGCCACCGTGCCCGGCGTGAAGGCCCGTCGTCTTCGCACCCGGATCTTCGACGCCCTTGCGTGCCGGAGCCGACCCGCCGACGCGACGGTCACGGAGGTATCCGCGACACTGGCCGAGGTCGCCACCTCGCCGGCCGACGTGAAATCCCTTGCGGCGCTAACACAGGCGTGGGAGATGTCGGTCGGCGTCGCCGACGCTCCGGCCGACATCGTTGCGTGGACCCCGACACCCGAGGTGTGGGCGGTCCCCCGTTTCGATGCGGGACCTGCGACGCCGGATCATCTGACCGAATCGATACGTCCACTGATGGATTCGGCCGAGCATGATTTCGCCTGTGTCGACCTGGAACGGTTCCTCTCGTTGGCGGTTTCCTGCGCACGCGACGACATCGCTGCCACACGCACCGCCGTTCGCGGGGTACGGGATTCCGAACGCTCCGGTCTCGCGTGGATCAGCGAGTGGCGACAGGGGCAACTGCCGCGAAAGGCCTACCAGCCCTACGGCTTCACCCAGGCCCGCGACTATGCGGTGGTGTGCCGGCTCGGCGAGATTTCATGCGTCCTGTCGCAACCGAGTTGGGATGACCTCCGCATCGATGCGGCAGAACCGAATGCACAGCTATGCGCAGCATGGTGTTCCGGCGTCCGAGGAAGACCTGGCGTTGGCGCTGACTCGCCTGGATCTTGCGACGGTGACCTCGGAGCTCGCGGCGGACCTGCGGGGGTGCGGCATTGCTGTCGTCGATCATCGCGGGAAACGCAACTCGCGGTCTGCCGGCGACATCGTCGGTGCGTACGTCGACGAGCCGATCCCCGAGCCCGCGATGGTGATGCAGCAGGGCCGCTGGCATCCGGGCAATGTACATGTACCGGCCGCGTTGACCGATCTTTATGGGCGCTTCGGCGATCGATACAGCTATTCACGGAACTTCTGGGAGTTTCCGACGTGGGGCGACGCGGCGATGGGTTCGGTCGGGTGGGACTACGAGGCCGACCCCGGTCAAGGTGAGATCCTGCGCCAGCTTGCCCGTCGTGGTTCGCCTCTACCACCGGGCGCATCCATCAATATGCTCGGCGCACAACGTGATCCGCATCCGCGCGCTGCAGCCGAAGCCCACCAGGCGGTTCTCGATGCGTTCGCGCGGGGACTCCTCCGGCCCGGTGTGGCCGAGGTTCGATTCCTGGATTCGTTCGAGACGCCGCGGAACGTGGCCGCATTCGCACGAGCCCTGAAGGATCTCGCCGACGACGGCGTCCTCAGCGTCGTGTGGCCGATCCTCGACGATCTCGCCGCAGTGGCCGCCGAGGCGACACGCGTGTTCAGCGGAACCGACGCCGTCGTCGACACCCTCGCCGCGCTGCTGCCGTCGGTGCGCGTCGCTGTCGAGGGCGGTGCTGCCCCCGCCGGTTCTCTCACACTGCCGGGATTGCGGAAGTTGGCTGCTCGCAAAGGTTCCGGTGTCGCGGTGACCGCGGCTCGAACGCTCGTCGGGACGCTTCCGGAGGTGACCACCTCGCCACGAACGCCAGAGCCTGCGGCACCCGCATCGATTCGGCAGTTATACCGTCGACGACGTGTGGTCGCCCGACATCGCGCCACCGGCCGCCATCGACGACGGCCGACCATCACGGTGGTGTGAGAGGAAGGCGCCACCACTACCCGGCGGGCCATGAAGGTGCTCCTCACGTATCCGCAGTTTCCCGGCAGCACCTTCCGGATGCCGACCACCTGGCTGTACCCGCTGGAGCACGAGGGACAGGCATCCGGTGTGGAGCACCCGATCGCTGAGGCAACGTCTCGCCCGGCGTGGCTGCACTGGGATGCCGATTCCGATCGGATCGAGCTGTCGCGCTGGCGTAATCGTGACTCAGAGACCGACTCACCGCCGATGATGCCGAATCCAGCACCGCCGCTGACGGTGTCGATGGTGGCGATCGCCCTGAGCCACCTGTGCAATTCCTACGCCGACACCTACGCGGTGTGGTGGATGATCAACTTCGGTCGTTTTGGCGCGGATTCGGTTCGGTTGGCCATGCGCTCGATGCTCACCTCAGCCGACGTGAGCCCGGCGAAGATCGCCAAGGTCATCGACAAGTCGCCGGATACGTTGCATGCGCTGTGGCCGGTTCTCACCGAATCGGTGCGCGCCGCCGGCGCCATGGATGGTCCGACGCCACGATGGCTGAACGGGATTCTGGACGTATCTCTCGGCGTCGCATCACTTCTCGCCGAGGCTCACCGACGCGGCCTGGCACCGATCGAGGCGGTGACGTGGCCAGGACTCGACGCGATCGCCGGACGGCATGGCCGGTCCGCGGCATTGGTCAAGGCACGCGAACTGCGCGACCTCCGGGATCGCGAGACCTACCGCGGATAGGTGGTGATGGTTTCCCCGGTGACAGGGTCGCGCCAGATGACCGCCCGATCGGCGAGCATGGTGGGGATCAACAGCCCCATGTGTTTTCGCTGGTGGTCCGGCGAGCACAGCGGCATCAGGTTGAACTCCACCGTCCAGCCACCGGTGATCGGATCCTGGTGCACGAACTTCACCACGTGATCGATCTGGCAGTCACTGGCCGGCCGACCGCACTGCGGGTACCGGCACGTGCCATCCAATTCGATGATCTTCTCCCGTAACCAGGCCGGTATCCGATATGTCAACGCACCCGGTGGCGGGAGCAGATAGCCGCCGTGCCCGGTCGGGTCGATCGGTGCTGCGGGGAACGGATCGTTGAGACGACGCCACGCCGCCGGTATCCGATCCAGTGAGGTGGCGGTGTTGACGGTGGGTATGTCCAGGGTGGGAAACTCGCTGACGGTGACCAACTGTCCTGAATTGATCAGCGTTCGGGCGTGGGAGTCGTCCACCACGCCGAAGTACTCCAACCGGGCTTCCCGCTGTCCGGACGGGTCGGTGATCAACGACAGCGACAACTGCGAATCACTTTCGGTGTCGGTGTCAGATTCGGTGTTGGGTTGCGCCTCGACGGTATCCGCTGCCGCACAATCAGCGTCGCCGTCGGTGATCCTCTCGGGATCATCGGTCACGGCGGCTGCGACGTCAACGTCCGACTGGGGATCGTCGGTCACGTCGGCGTCCGCATTGGCGTCCGCATCGACATCGACAGACAGATCAGCCGCGTCGGGGTCGATGTCGCGGTCGGTCAGGCCACTGGGTTCTTCCGGCAACGGGATCGCCCGCGAGCAGTCACCCCGCCCGCATTCACACGACAGGTACGCGCCGGGCAGGCCTTGGATTTCGGC
>NZ_JBSGIT010000033.1:0-49208 GCF_053605205.1 Gordonia sp. NPDC003950
ATCACCATCTCGGCAACCTGATCCCGCAATGTCGTATCCGCCTGATTACGCATCGCCAGTTGCAGTGCACGGGTTTCGGCGAACGCGCGCACATCGTCATCGGACAGGACGACGATCTCGTCGGCAATGATGCGGATACGCTCCAGCGACTGGTCACCGGCCAAGAACGCCGCGGTCACCGTCGGGAGTGTCGACAGCAGGAAGCTCAACCTCATCCACGCCGTTGCCTGCGGTACCGACACACCCAGCGCGGTGGACACCTTGCCGGTGGCGGCTTTGTCGACCGCACCGGTGGTGTGCGCGTTGGTCTGATGGCCCGAGAGCAGCATCTCGTCGTATACGGTGTGCCCGATCCGGGCTGCGGAGAGCACCTTCCGGGCGATCAGTTGTCGTTCTTGGCGTTGCAACGATCGGGCCAGGGCGGTGGCCTGCTCGGCGGGGAGGTGATCGATCATGGTGGCGTCGGCGGCGGTCATCGACAGTTCCGGCGCGGTAGTCGTGCGAATTGTGGTGTCGGCCATGATGTTCACCCCCTCTCTCGGTCGCTCAACTGAACTCCAGTCAAGTGTAGCGACGACCACCGACAAAACTGATCGGCGCGGAACTGGTTGGGGATGAGGAGTATCGGTGTCCACAGGGGCGGGTTCGGTTGGCGCTGGTTCGGTTTCGCTCCCGAATAGCGGAGTGGTCTCGACCTCGACGAGCTCGGCCCGACGGATACACCGACTCGCAAGCTTGTCGGCACTCGACCGGCGCGGGTTGCGCGCACTCGATCCGCGGGGTGGGAAGGTCGCGCTACTCGACCGGTGGGACGTAATGGCCGTTGGTGCGGACCCAGGTGGGTGGTGTGTTGGTCTCGCGTAGATGGCGTTTCACGGTTTTGAAGGTCGCTGTCTCGGGGAGCGATTCGACCTTCCGAACCCGGTGCGGCCATTGCTTTGGACCCAGATCCCGCTGGGCGGAGAGGAAGTCGCGGAAGTCGGCGGCGGAGAGGTGGTCCGAGCAGACCAGCACGGCCTCGATCTCGTCGCCGATCTCGACCGGTACGCCGAAGACCGCGGCCTGGCGGATCAGACGGTGGCGCAGCAGGACTTGTTCGATCGGGCCGGTGCCGAGGTTCTCGCCGTCCACACGCATCCAATCGCCGAGGCGGCCCGCGAAGTGAATGAAGCCCGCGTCGTCGACCCAGCCGAGGTCGCCCGTGTGATACACGCCGCCGCGCATCCGTTCGGCCGTGGCCTCCGGGTCGTTGTAGTAGCCACTGAACAGGCCTGCACCGGAACCGTTCACCAACTCGCCAACCTGTCCGGCTGCTACGGGTGCACCGGTTTCCGGGTCGACGATCTGCGTCGGAGAAGTCAACGGTCCCAGCGCGTCCGGGGGTGTGTCCGGAGTGCGGGTGATCGCCACACCACCCTCCGTCGACCCGAATCCGTCCACGACGCGGCAACCGAAGCGCCGCGCGAAACGGTCTCGGTCGGCAGCCGAGGCCTCGTTCCCATAGACCATCCGCAAACGGGTCGACGCGTCGTCGTCCTGCTCCTCGGTCGCCAGGATGTAGTGCAGCGGCTTGCCGACGTAATTGGCGTAGGTGACCCCGTACTGCTTCACATCCTCGACGAATCCGCGTGCAGAGAACCTGCGCCGCAGCGCGATCGACGCCCCACCGGCCAACGCCACCGACCACCCCGCGATCATCGCATTCGAGTGGAACATCGGCATCGACAGGTAGACGACGTCGTCGGCGCCGATCGAGAAGCGCTCGGCCAGCATCACACCCGCAGCGGCAAAGGTGCGCTGTGTGCATCGCACAGCCTTCGGTTCGCCGGTGGTTCCGGACGTGAAGATCAGCATCAGCAACTCGTCCGGGAGGACTTCCCGAATACCCACGCTGTCGGCCGCAGGAGACTCGCCGCCGAACACCTCGGCAACGTCGAGAACCGCCATCCCCATGTCCACGCCATCGACCAGATCGGCCGTCTCGGAGTCGACGAGAACGAACTGACAGTCGGCGCGCCCCGCGTCGGCGGCCAGCGCCTCACCCCGGCGAGTGGTGTTGAGTCCGACCATCACCAATCCGTCGATCGCCGCGGCGGCGACAAGAACGGCGAATTCGATGGTGTTGGAGAGCAATACGCCGACATGGGGTGGCCGCTCAGAATCGAGACGCGCACGCAACCGGCCCGCGCACAGGCGCGCGTCCGACACATACCGGGAGAACGGTGTGAAGCCATTCTCGTGATGAATCCCGCGGTCGTCGACGTCGGCGAGTGCGGCGAGCAACGACGAGATCGTCGCGGTGGACGCCGTCAGTTGCCCCGCTTCGGTCACGCCGGCGCCGATGCCAGCCCCGCGCCGATGGACTCGAGGACCACCGGCGCCGAACCCATCGTGAACTCGTTCTGCTTGGCGCGCAGAAAGTATCGGTGCGCCGGATGCGTGGTGTCGAGGCCGACGCCGCCGTGCACGTGGACGGCGGTATGGGCCACGCGGTGTCCGGCGTCGCACGCCCAGAACTTGGCGGTCGCGATGGCCATCCCGACGTCGTCACCGTCGTCGAGGTCGTCGGCGCGGGCGAACAGCCACGCCGCCTGGGTGGTGGTCAATGACAAGCCCTGCGCGTCGATGTATCCGTCGGCCAGACGCTGCGCCACCGCCTGGAAGGACCCGATGGCGCGACCGAACTGCTCTCTCTCGACGGCGTACGAGGCGGTCAATTCCATTGCACGAGAGACCGTTCCGGATTGATCGGCACACACCGCCAAGGTCATGCGGTCGGCCACCTCGGCGACGGTGTCGCCACCACCGGCGAGGACATGATCGTCGTCGATCACAACCGAGTCGAAGTCGACGATGAATGTCGGGGTCTTGCCGGTCACCGGGGTGTCGGTGATGCCGACCCCGGGAGCGGTACTCGCCACGGCGACCACCCGCACCCCGTCGTCGGAGACCGCGTTCACCAGAATGGCCGCGGACTCGGCGGCGTAGGGCACGTTGACCTTGGTGCCCGACAGCACCCACCGGGAGTCGTTCCGTGACAGCGTGGCCTGTGGCGCACGGACATCGGCACCGAGTTCCTCCTCGAACGCCACCGTCAGGATCTTCTTGCCGGTCGCGGCGGCGGCCAGCAGCGACTCGCGTAGCGTCGACGATCCGGTCTTCGCGAGTACCGGTAGCGCTGCCACCGCATGCGTCCCGAACGGGACACGCGCCAGTGCACGTCCCAATTGCTCTGCCACCGTGACGGATTCGACGATGCTCAACCCGTCGACATCGACGGCGTCGGCCGACAATTCGAGTGCCAACAGTCCGGCGGCGCCGAGTTCCCGCCACAGCACGTCGTCCATACGACCCGCGGCCTCCAACTCGGCGACCCGCTCGTCGGTGCTGACCTTGGAGGCGATGTCACGGGCCAACCCCGCAATGTCGAGGGTGGCCTCATCCAGCGTGAAATCCATTGTCCTGCTCTCGAAGTAGGGGTTGTCTCAGCGTCGCTGATGCGGTAGCCCGAGCGCGGCCATCGCGATGATGTCGCGCTGCACCTCATTGGTGCCGCCGCCGAACGTGAGGATCAGCGAGGTGCGCTGGAATCGCTCGACCCGGCCGAGTAGCCGGGCATGGGAACTGTCCGCGCGGATGGTGGCGGCCGGACCGATCACCTCCATGAGCAAACGGTATGCCTCGGTGGCGAATTCGGTGCCGAAGACCTTGGTCGCCGAGGCATCCGCGGGGCTCGGTGCGCCCCCGGAACTGGCCGCGGACGCGATCTTCCAGTTGATCAACTTCAGGAACTCGACCTTCGCGTGCACCCGTGCGAGGTTCTGCCGCACCCAGTCGGTGTCGATCACCCGGCTGCCGTCGCCGGTCTTGGTCTGCTGCGCCCATGCCACGGTCTCGCGCAACGCGGTCTGAATCGGTGCGGCACTACAGAGGGCGACGCGTTCGTTGTTGAGCTGATTGGTCACCAGCGACCAGCCGCGTCCCTCGTCGCCGACCCGCGCGGTGACCGGCACCCGCACGTCGGAATAGTAGGTGGCGCTCGTGTCGACGCCGGACATGGTGTGCACCGGAGTCCAACTGAAACCCTCCGCGTCCGCGGGGACGATGAGCACCGAGATCCCGTGATGCCGCTTGAGTCCGCGGGCGCGACCCTCCTCGGTGAGCACGTCCGGATCGGTGCGGCACGCCAGCCAGATGTAATCGGCATAGGCGACCAGCGAGGTCCACATCTTCTGACCGTTGACCACGTAGTCGTCACCGTCGCGGACTGCGGTGGTGCGCAGCCCCGCCAGATCGGTGCCCGCGCCGGGTTCGGAGTAACCGATCGAGAAGTGCAGGTCGCCCGCGGCGATCTTCGGCAGGAAGAACGACTTCTGCTCATCGGTGCCGTAATGCATGATCGTCGGCGCCACCGAGTTGATAGTCAGGAACGGCACCGGCGCACCCGCGATCGCGGCCTCGTCGGTGAAGATCAGCTGATCCATCATCGAGCGGTTCTGGCCGCCGAACTCCTCCGGCCATCCCAGTGCCAGCCAGCCGTCGGTGCCCATCTGACGTACGACGTCACGGTAGGCATCACCCTCGCCGAGTTCGCCGTCACCGCCGGACAACGCGGCCCGACGTTCCTCGGTCATCAGGCCGGCGAAGTAGGCGCGCAGTTCGCGTCTTAGGTCTGCCTGTGCGTCGGTGTAGGCGATGCGCATGGAATGCTCCTTCATCGGTGGCGCCGATAGTCGGCGAATGCAACGGCACTCGCCAATATCTGAAACACGTTCTAACCTGTTTGACGAAGCCCGTCAACCAGCGGGCGCATGCAAAAGGAGTGTCAGGCGATGAAGATCAAGGCCGATTTCGACCTCTGCGAGTCCAACGCCATCTGCGTGGGGATGGCACCCGACATATTCGACCTCGATGATGACGATTACCTGGTCATTCTCTCCGACGAGGTTCCCGAGGGCAGGGAAGAGGAGCTCCGTCAGGTGGTGGCGAGCTGCCCCAAATCCGCGCTCTCAATCGAGGAGTGAGTTTCTGACGAAACCGCCCCGGAGGTACGGCCGCACCGACTAACCTGTTAGAACAGGTTCTAGTTTCTGTTCGCCGGTGTGTGTCAAGGGGAGGTCTCGCGTGACTGGATCGTTGGAGGGCAAGGTTGCCGTCGTTACCGGCGCAGGAGCCGGATTGGGCCGGGCCGAGGCCCTGGGACTGGCGGCACAGGGAGCGACCGTCGTCGTGAACGACCTCGCCTCGGCACTCGACGCCAGCGACGTCATCGACACGATCACCGCATCGGGCGGCACCGCGATCCCGGTGGCCGGCGACATCTCCGACTCGGCGACCGCCGCCGAGATCATGCGCACCGCCACCGAAGAGCACGGCGGCCTGCACGTGGTGATGAGCAACGCCGGAGTCGTCCGCGACAAGATGCTGTTCAACATGAGCGACGACGACTGGGATCTCGTCATCCGCGTGCACCTGCGCGGGCATTTCCTGCTCAACCGCAACGCGGCCGCCTACTGGCGCGCCCAATCCAAGGCCGCCGGCGCGCCCGTGTACGGCCGCCTCATCAACACCGCGTCGGAGGCCGGGCTCCTCGGCCCCGAGGGCCAGGCCAACTACGGTGCCGCGAAGGCCGGCATCACCGCGCTGACGCTGTCTGCGTCGCGCGCGCTCGTACGCTACGGCGTCCGCGCCAACGCGATCTGTCCGCGCGCCCGGACCGCGATGACGGCGGCGGTGTTCGGGGAGGCGCCCACCGACGGTATCGACCCACTCGACCCCGAGCACGTCGTCCGGCTTGTGCAATTCCTTGCCGGAGCGGATTCCGATTCGGTCACCGGCCAGGTCTTCGTCGTGTACGGTCCTCGGGTCATGGTGATGGCCGCACCGAGCGTGGACCATGTGTTCGTCGCAGACGGGGATGCCTGGGACGCCCACGATCTCGCGAAGACCCTGGGGTCCTACTTCGCCGACCGCGACCCGCGCCGAACCTTCTCGGCGAGCGGACTGATGGGGTGAGAGAATCCAGTGGGTCGATCGTCCCACTGGCGCGGTCTTCAATGGTAGCTTTTGTGTGCTGTACGAGTCGTGAGGAGTGCTGTGCTGAACAAGCTGGCCGGACCCCTCGACGGAGTGGGTGACTTCGTCGCACTCGGCGTCGACTCGACGCGCGAGTTGTTCCGCCGCCCGTTCCAGTGGCGTGAAACGGTCGAGCAATCCTGGGCCATCGCACGCGTGTCGATGGTGCCCACTGTTCTCGTCGCCATCCCCTTCACCGTGCTCGTCAGCTTCACCCTCAACATCCTGCTGCGTGAGATCGGTGCGCAGGACCTCTCGGGTGCCGGAGCCGCACTCGGCACCATCACCCAGATCGGTCCGATCGTCACCGTGCTGATCGTCGCCGGCGCCGGCGCCACCGCCATCTGTGCCGACCTGGGGGCCCGCACGATCCGCGAGGAGATCGACGCGATGAAGGTGCTCGGCATCAATCCGACGCACCGACTCGTCGTCCCCCGGATCATCGCGTCCACCGGGGTGGCACTGCTGCTCAACAGCCTGGTCTGCACCATCGGCATCGGCGGCGGATTCGTCTTCTCGGTCTATCTGCAGGACGTCAACCCGGGTGCGTTCATCGCGAATCTGACCCTGCTCACCGGGTTCGGCGAGTTGATGATCTCGATGGTCAAGGCCGCCCTGTTCGGACTGTTCGCCGGTATGGTCGGCTGCTATCAGGGCCTCAACGTCAAGGGCGGCGCCAAGGGTGTCGGCGACGCCGTCAACGAGACCGTCGTCTACTCCTTCATGGCGCTGTTCGTGGTGAACGTGGTGGTCACCGCGGTCGGTCTCAAGGCGACGGCGGGCTGAATCGATGGTCCTTCCGTTCACCACCCGGCTGCGCACCGCGCGCGTCGCGGTCAAACGCGCCGGTGAGGACTGGAACCAGATCGGCGATCAGGCGCTGTTCTACTGGGACAGCATCGTCTCCATACCGCGCGCGGTCCGCCTCTACAAGAAGGAAACCCTGCGGCTGATCGCCGAGATCTCCATGGGCACAGGCGCTTTGGCGATGATCGGCGGCACCGTCGTGGTCGTCGGGTTCCTCACCCTGTTCACCGGCGGAACCATCGCGGTGCAGGGCTACAGTTCGCTGGCCAACATCGGTGTCGAAGCGCTCACCGGCTTCTTCTCCGCCTTCATCAACGTCCGCATCGCGGTCCCGGTGATCTCCGGTATCGCACTCGCCGCGACGATCGGTGCCGGGGCGACAGCACAATTGGGTGCGATGCGGGTCAGCGAGGAGATCGACGCGCTGGAGACGATGGCCATCGCCTCGATCCCGTTCCTGGTGAGCACCCGCATCGTCGCCGGGATGATCGCGATCATCCCGCTGTACTCGCTGGCCTCCCTGGCGTCATTTCTGGCCAGCCGGTTCGCCACCGTCGTCCTCTACGGGCAGTCCCCGGGCGTCTACGACCACTACTTCGACACCTTCCTGATCCCCTCGGACATCCTCTGGTCGTTCGTGCAGGCCATCTGCATGGCCATCGCGGTCATGCTCATCCACACCTATTACGGCTACAACGCCACCGGTGGTCCGGTCGGCGTGGGCGTCGCGGTCGGCAACGCGGTCCGTGCGTCGCTGGTCGTCGTCGTCATCATCACCCTGCTCACCTCGCTGGCCATCTACGGCTCCGACGGCAAGTTCAATCTGGCGGGCTGAGCGATGGCGAAACGACAACAACGCAGCAACACCACGCGCAAGATCGCGGCGGTCATCATGGTCGGCGCCCTCATCGCGATCATCGCAGCGGCATCGGGATCCTTCCTGGGCTGGTTCGCCTCCACCGAAACCGTCACCCTGCAGGCACCACGCGCCGGGCTGGTGATGAGCCCCGATGCCAAGGTGCGCCTACGTGGAGTGCAGGTCGGCAGCGTGAAATCGATTACCGAACAGGGCGATCAGGCGGTGCTCGTCCTCGATATCAACTCCGATCAGATGTCGCAGATCCCCGGCAACGTGACCGCGGCCATCAAGTCGAACACGGTGTTCGGCGCCAAGTCGGTCTACTTCGAGGTGCCGCAGTCGGGGGCGGAAGGCCGGCTGCAACCCGGCCAGGTTCTCGACGCCGATCACGTCGTCGTCGAACTCAACACCGTCTACGAGCAACTCGTCACGGTGCTCGCCGATCTGCAACCGGAGAAGCTCAATGCCACCGTCGGTGCGGTCAACACCGCGCTCACCGGGCGCGGTGAGGCGATCGGCAACGCGCTGGCGCAGTTGTCGGATCTGCTGGGCAAGACCAATCCGCATCTGCCTGAGCTGAATGAGCTGATCCGGCAGACCGCGACCGTCACGAACGTCTACGGCGACGTGATGGGTGATCTGATGCGCACCGTCGACAACGCGGTGTACACCGGAAACACGTTGCGCGCCAACGCTTCCAACTTCGATTCGCTGTTGATCAACGTCACCGGGATGGCCGACACCATCAACGACGACGTGCTGGTGCCGTCGAAGAACGACCTGATGGCGACGCTGACGCAGTTCTCCCCGGTATCCCAACTGCTGGGGTATCAGTCACCGGGCATCTCCTGCTTCCTGCGGACCGCTGCGACCGCCGCGGACATGGCCAAACCGTTGATGGGCGGCAACAACGGCATGCTTCAGCTGTACGCGGGTCTGCTGCCCGGCAAGGAGCCCTACACCTACCCCGAAAGCCTGCCGGAGGTCGGAGCGGCCGCACCACCCACGTGCGCAGGCGGATTGAGCGATCCCAACACCACCGTGCACACCGACTTCTACGTCACCGACAACGCGCCGGTCCCGTATCAGCCGCGGACGACACCAAAGGTCAACCGGCAGAAGCTGTTCAACCTGCTGTTCGGGGAGCCGGCACTTGGATAACCGCGCCCGCGCCTTCCGCGCGACCCTCATCAAACTCGGTGCGTTCGCCATCGTGATGGTCCTGGTCTTCATCGGGCTGGTCGTCGTCTTCAGCAACTACCGACCCGGCAGCTCGGATGACTACAAGGCCCTGTTCACCAGCGCCTCGCAGATCAAACCCGGCAGCAAGGTCAAGATCGCCGGCGTGGAGGTGGGCACCGTCGATGACGTGTCACTCACCCCCGACAACGAGGCGCAGGTGAGCTTCAGCGTCGACGACAAGTACACCGTCCCGACGTCGGTGCGGGCACTGATCCGATATCAGAACCTCACCGGGGATCGGTACCTGGAACTGCAGCAGGGACCCGGCGATCCCGACGACCGATTGTCTTCCGGCGTCACCATTCCCGTCTCGCAGACCGAGCCCGCCCTCGATCTGGACAAACTGCTCGGCGGGTTCAAACCACTGTTCCGGACGCTGGACGCCAACGAGGTCAACGACCTGTCGACCTCGCTCGTCGCGGTCTTCCAGGGGCAGGGCCCGGCGCTGAACAAACTCCTCGCCGACACCGCGTCGTTCACCAATCAGCTCGGTGACCGCGACGAACTGATCGGCAGCGTCATCGACAACCTCAACGACGTGCTCGGCACCCTCGACGGGGATCGGCGCGGACTCGACACCAGCCTCGATCAGCTGCAGATGCTGATCACCGGGCTGTCGGCGCAACGTGGCACCATCGGCAACGCGATCACCCAGACCGCGCAGGTCACCGATTCGCTGACCGACGTCTTGGCGGCGACCCGCCCCGGACTACATCAGACGCTGACCAGCATCGGCACCGCGTCGGGCACGCTGTTGCAGGCCGAGCCGTACCTGCGGTCGCTGCTGCCCCGGTTGCCCACCGACTACAAGATGCTTGCCGACCTCGGCAGCTACGGTGCCTGGCTGCAGATCTATTTCTGCCGGATCCGGTTGTTGCTCAGCGGACCCGACGGCAAGCAGTACTTCTTCACCTCCAACGACGTCATGGGCGACACCACCAAGGCCGGGGGGAGGTGTGCGACGCAATCATGAGTGGATCATTCGGAAACCTCTTCCGCAGCAACCGCTCCGAGTCGGACTCGGCGGATGTGGCACGCGAGAACAAGCGTGGTGGGCGCACCCGCCGGCAGATCGGCGTCATCGGCGTCGTGGTCACCGCGATGGTGGTCGTCGTCGCGCTGCAGATGGACAAGCTGCCGCTCATCTCCCCGATCAGCACCTACACCGCCTACTTCGACGACGCCGGCGGTCTGGTGACCGGTGACGTGGTGATCGTCGCCGGCGTGACCGTCGGCACCGTGGAGGGCATCGAACTGGCCGATACCGACGACGGCACCAAGGCGGCGGTGAGCTTCCGGATGAACGACACCGTGTCGATGGGCACCGACACGCAGGCGGCGATCAAGACCGAGACCGTCCTCGGGCGTCGCAACCTGACCGTGATCCCGCACGGGCCGGGACGGATCGCACCGGGCGGCGAGATCGCCTACCGCAACACGGTCGCCCCATACTCGCTGACCGACGCGCTCGACGACGCGACGTCCACGCTTGCCGAGACCGACACCACCAAGCTCAACAAGGCCCTCGACACCCTGTCGGTGACCTTCTCGGCCACCCCCGATCAGGTGCAGGGCGCCGTCGACGGCGTCGCGAAACTGTCCAAGGCCGTCGCCGACCGCGACAACGCCCTGCGCGCCCTGTTGGCCAAGGCCAACGGGGTCAGCGAGATCCTCGGCGCCCGCAACCAGCAGATCAACCAGCTGCTCGTCGACGCCAACCTGCTGCTCGGCGAACTGCAGTTCCGGCGTGCGGCCATCGCCCAGCTCATCACCGGGACACGCGATGTGGCCGCTCAGATCAGTGGGTTCATCAACGACAACAATGCCGAACTCGCCCCGGCGCTCGACAAGTTCAACTCGGTCCTCGATATCCTCAACGACAACGAGGAGAACCTGAAGAACACGGTGGATCGCCTGGGGCCCTTCGCCAACGCGCTCGGCGAATCGGTCGCCAACGGCCCCAACTTCGATTCTCTCGTCGGCGTCAGCACCTTCGGCGACTACACGGCGACCTTCATGAAGGTGCTCCAGCAGAAGTATCCGGAAGTCGCTCAGGCGTTTGCGTATTCGGGATTCCCGTTGCTGCCCAACGCGTGGAGTCAGGCGCCGGGTGCCGGCTCTCGCCCCGCCCCGGCGCCGGCGCCGAGCCCGACGATTCCCACGCCCCCGCCGGCGACCCCGAATACAACGCCAAGGTCAGGTGGTTGAGATGACCAGACGATTCGGGATGGGGAAGCGGTTCTGGCAGGTCGCCGCGCTCGTGGTGCTGCTCGCACTGCTCGCGACGGCCGCCTACATCGGCTTTCACCGCGCCACCACCAAACGGTTCACCGCCTACTTCGCCACCACCACCGGACTGTACGAGGGCGATCCGGTGAAGGTGATCGGCGTCAACGTCGGACGCGTCACCGCCATCACGCCGCGCACCGGGGATGTGAAGGTGGACATGGAGATCGACCGGGACGTCGACGTGCCCGCCGACGTCAAGGCGGTGGTGGTCGCCCAGAGCCTGGTGTCCGGTCGCTTCGTCCAACTCTCACCGGTGTACTCCGGTGGTCCGCAACTGTCCGACGGCGCCGACATCACCATGGATCACACCGCCGTCCCGATGGAATGGGATCAGGTCAAGGCGCAACTGCAGCGCCTCACCGAGGCCGTCGGGCCGCAGGGTGCCGACCCGGGTACCGCCGCCCGCGCCATCGACGTTGCCGGCCAGAACCTCGAGGGCAACGGGGAATCCATCAACACCTCCATCACCGAACTGTCGGATGTGATGGGCACCTTGGCTTCCGGCCGCGACGACTTGTTCGCCACCATCCGGAATCTGCAGAAGCTGACCGATGCGTTGTCCACCAGCCACGAACAGTTGGTGCAGTTCAACGGTCGCATCGCCTCGGTGACCGACGTCCTCGCCGACAACACCGAATCCCTCGACGGCGCACTGCACAACCTCGATTCGGCGATGACCGACGTGCAGAAGTTCATCGACACCAACCAGTCCGCCATCAACGGCGCCGTGTCGAAACTGGCTCAGACGGCCGGGATTCTGGCCGAGAAGGACGAGCAGATGCGGGGGCTGCTGCATTCGTCGCCCAATCAGCTCGCCAACTTCTACAACATCTACAACCCGCTGACCGGATCGTTGTCGGGCGTCTTCGGACTCGGTATGGGCAACAACCTGATCACCCTGCTGTGCGGCACCATGGAGGCCAACAACCGGCCCGGACAGAGTCAGGTCGACATCGACAAATGCGTCGACACCCTCGCCCCGATCCTGCAGTCGATCGTGGTGGCCTATCCGCCGTTCATGGCCAACCCGGTCAACGGCATCAACGCCACCCCGGACCAGATCACCTATCAGAACACGAGCGTACAGGCGCGTGCGCAACAAGGGATCCGAGACCAGGATGCGGCCACGCGGAAGGCCAACGGCGGTGGGCCGCTTGCCGATCTGCTGGTCCCGTGGGGAGGTGAGGGGTGATGGGTCGCAGGACGTCGCGGATTTCTTCGCGTCGCGGGCGTGGTCTGCGGGCCGCGGTACTCGTCGCCACCTCCGCCGCGCTGGCCTCGGCCTGCGGCTTCGACGGCGTCAACAGCCTGCCGGTGCCCGGCGCGGAGGGCACCGGAGAACACTCGTATCAGATCAGCGCGGTGATCCCCAGCGCCGCCGGACTGGTGAACAACGCGCCGGTCCTCGTCAACGACGCCACGGTCGGCAGTATCGGTGACATCTCGGTGGAGCCCAACTGGAGTGCGAAGGTCGACATCCGGCTCAACCCCGGTGTCAAGGTGCCAAACGGCTCGTACGTGATGGTCGGGATGACCAGCGTGCTCGGCTCCACCCACCTCGAGATCGTCGAACCCGAACAGGCCCAGAACGGCTACCTGCAGGCCGGCGACCAGATACCGCTGCCGAAATGTCCGACGCCGGTCAACATCGCGCAGCCCACCGACGACGCCGTCGCCGATGTGAACTCCGCACAACAGATTCCGGGCTGCAACTACCCGACCACCGAGCAGGTGCTCAGTGCGCTGTCGGTGGTGCTCAACGGTGGTGGCCTCTCGCAGTTCGGTGACATCGTGCACGAGATGAGTCAGATCTTCGACGGGCGCGACGCCCAGATCCGGGCATTGATCCCGCGGCTGACGGTGCTCGTCGGCGATCTGAATCGACAGACCGACAACATCATTCGCGCGACCGAGGGCCTCGACCGGCTCACCACGGTGATAAATCAGCAGACGCCTACGGTGGAGAAGGCACTGCGGGACGGCCCGGAGATCCTGAAGCTGCTCAACGACGAACGCCAGCAGTTCATCTCGGCGCTCGCGTCTGTCGGAAAACTCTCGTCGACCACCAACGACGTCCTCGACGCCAACTCCGAGGACATCAAGACCATCATCGCGAACATGGCCAAGGCGTTCCAGGGTCTCGCCGACGCCGGACCAGGACTTCCCGGGTCGCTGCGAATTCTGCTGACCTTCCCATTCCTCGAGGAGATGATCCCGACCATCGTCAAGGGGGACTACGTCAACTCCGACCTCGTGCTCGACCTCACCGTTCCCAAGCTCCAGCGCAGCATCCTGCGCTCGGTGGGAGTCGTCGGACCGTCGGCGGTCGCCGGGCAACCGGCCGGTGCCGCCGGCCGCGGCCTCAACCCGTTCACCTCGCCCCTGCAATCCGGTGATGAGACACCCTCGCCGACAAGCACTCCGGCGACCGCGCCATCCACCCCGGCAGGTGGTCGCTGATGAAGATCACCCGCTTCGTCCGGATCCAGTTGATCCTCTTCGCCATCATCACCGTGATCGCGATGGTCGCCATGGCGATCTACTACGTCCGCGTTCCCGCGATGTTCGGCGTCGGGCGTTACACCGTCACCCTGAACATGCCCAACACCGGCGGGCTCTACCAGAACGCCAACGTGAGCTTCCGCGGCGTCAACGTCGGCAAGGTCAGATCGGTCAGCCTCACCGAGGACGGCGTCACCGCGCAACTGGTCATCGAAAATTCGGCCGACATCCCGACGAATGCGGAGGTCACCGTGCGCAGCGTGTCCGCGGTCGGCGAGCAGTATGTGGAATTCACTCCGCCGAGCGGGGATTCGAGTACCGACTTCCTCGCCGATGGTGCGACGGTGTCGGCCAAGGACCAACCGGTGGAGATCTCGGCGGTCCTCGATCAGGCCACCGCGTTGCTCAACAAGGTCGGTGACACCAACCTGCGCTCACTGATCGACGAGGCGTTCACCGCATTCAACGGGACCGCCGAAGATCTACGGCGTCTGATGGATTCGATGATCCTGCTCGTCGACGACGCCGACAAGAACGCCGACGTCACCATCGACCTGGTGCGTCAGGCCGGACCGCTGATGGCCACCCAGTCGGCGACCGCCGCGCAGATCCGGGCGTGGACCGCCAACGCGGTGAAGGTGACCGATCAACTGCGCGCGAACAATCCGGAGATCACCGACCTGCTGCAGAAGGGTCCGGCGACCGCGGCGTCGGCGCAGGAGTTCTTCGCCTCGATGGATCAGTCGTTGCCGCTGCTGCTGGCCAATCTGAACGTGGTGTCTAAGACGACCGCGGTATACCTGCCCAATCTGCAACAGATCCTGGTGATCTATCCGCGGCTGATCAATGCCCTGCTCACCGCGCTGAACGCGGGTGACCCACGGTACGGCCCGAGCGTCGAGTTCTCGCTCGGCTTTCAGGATCCGCCACCGTGCACCATCGGGTATCTGCCGCCGTCGGAATGGCGTTCACCGGCGGTTCAGACCGCGCGTGACCTGCCGCCCGGCATGCTGTGCCGGGTACCGCAGAACTCACAGATCGCGGTCCGCGGTGCGCGTAACTTCCCGTGCGTCGAGTTCCCCGGGCGGCGGGCGCCCACACCCGCCGAGTGCGCCACCGGCTACAAGCCGCTGAGCAATCGGGTGGTGCCGTTCCCGAACGGCATTCCCGGATTGTTGCCCCGTCCCGCCGGCTACGTGACTCCCGGAACGCCGTCCGATCAGCAGGACGGAACCGCCGTGTACGGCACCACGTACGATCCGGAGTCAGGAGATTTCATCGGCCCCGACGGACGTACCTACAACGCCGGCACCGGGGCGCAGGCAACCGGTACACAGGGCAGCAGCGGGACACAGGGCAGCGGGACGCAGGACAACGAGCAGGGACAGGGCACGTCATGGGAGAGTCTGATCACCGGGGCGGTGACCGACCGGTGACGTCGACGAAGGACGCCGCACCCGAGGGTGCGGCACCGGACGAGGCCGCACGGGTCCCGCCGGTGCCCGTCCGGGCTGCACCGGTCAGATCTGCACCGGTCCGTTCTGCACCACTGCGGCGCCGTAAGTCCGGCAAGAAGAGCGCCCCGGCCGCCACGACGCCGGCCGCCGAGCCCGACGCGGTGCCCGTCGCCGAGCCCGACGCGGATGTCGCGGTCGACGAACCGACCGCGGATGAGTCCGCCGACGTCGAGGCCACCGCACCCGAGAAGGCCACCGTCGATCTGACCAAGCGCGCATGGTCGGCGGACACCACCACCGACCCCGATGACCTGTCGGCCGGGCTCAGCTACCGGGAGCGTCGTCGTCGACGCACCGCCGCCCAGCCCGCCGAACCCGCACCCGTCGCCAAGGTGTCGGCCCTGCGTCGGCGTTCGGACCGCTCGGTTGTCTACCTGGTCGCGATGTCGTTGTCGGTACTGGTCATCGTCGGCTGTCTGGTCGCCTCCGCCGTCTTCACGATCGCCTACGGACGTGTCCAGCATCAACGGGACCTGCGGGCGGAGTACTCGAGTTTCGCCCAGCAGATGACCGTCACCATGACCAGCCTCAATCCCGGCAACGTGGACGCGGCGATGAAGACGATGACCGACCGGACCAGTGGAGCGGCGCAGCAGCGGCTCAAGGACTCGATGGCGCAGGCGGTCTCCCTCATCCGGGACCAGAACCTCGATGTGAAGTCGACGGTGATCAGCGACGCCGTCACCAAGGCCACCGACGACGAGGGCACCGTCATCCTGGTGTACGGCTGGCAGATGAAGCCGGAGAATCCGCAGGAGGAGACCATCGTTCAGACCTTCCGGTGGAAGATCGACATCACCCGCATCAACGGTGAGCTGAAGATGACCAGCTTCGAGTGGGTGACATGATGCGCCTTCGGGTTTCGCAGGTCGTCGCCGGCGTCGTCGCGCTGCTCGTCGTCGCATCCGCCGCGCTGGCGGTCACCCTGGGCTACCGGTATCTCGACGCACGCTGGACCGAGGATTCACGTGACGAGTCGCTGGATGCCGCAAAGTCGTACGCCACCACGATGTTCGGCTACGATCCGGGGAATGTTGCCGACCATGTGGCGCGCTCGCAGTCGGTGGTCACCGGGTCGGCGAAGTCCCAGTACGACAAGCTGATCGCCAACCCCATTCCCGGACAGGACATCAACTTCGTCGACGGGGTGAAGCAGCAGCAGGTGGTGTCGCAGGCGGTGATCCAGGACGCCGGCGTCGTCACCAACACCCGGGACACCGCGACGGTGCTGATCTTCATGAATCAGTCGGTCAGTCGTGGCGGCAAGGACCTCATCCGCGTCGATCCGAGCCGTCTCACCTTCAGCATGGTCCGCACCGACGGCCGCTGGCTGATCGACAACATCGACATCATCACCGACGACTCCTTCCGCAGCCGGATCTCGCAGGTGTCGACGCCACCGTCGGGCGCCGTGCCGCTGCCCGCGCCGAGTGCATCGTCGGCGTCGTCGGGTGCCCCGGCGTCGTCGGTTCCGGCGGTCCCCGAATCCGCTGTTCCGGAGGCGTCGACGGCGCCGACGCCCTGACGCCGGTGCTGTTTGCCGGCGCGGGTGCATCGTGGGTCGCGGCCTCGGGTGGCGAGCCGGGTCGTCGCAGGCTAGTCTGTTCCCCACGAGAGCGTATGTAGCAGTCGGCACGAGTCCGGGTGTTCGCGTCCGCCGCGGCCTTTCTCTCAGGTCGCTGCGTTGAAAAGCGCATGTCGCTCTCTTCGCACAAGAGAGATCACCACGATGACGAATACGTCCTCATACGACATGACCGAACTCAATCGCGAAGCCGCGATGGGTGCTCTGGGTACCGAAACCACCGACCGCGAGGTGCGGCGCATCAGCCTCGCCGACTTCGACAATCGGCGTGCACAAATCGCAGACGAACTGTGTTCGGCGGCAACCGATATCGGATTCTTCCAGGTCGTCGATCACGGCATCGACCTGGCGACGGTGCAACACGCCTTCGACATGTCCGAGACGTTCTTCGCGCTGCCCCGCGAGGTCAAGGAGCAGTTCCCGCTGAAGAAGGGCACCAACGCGGGCTGGGAGTTCATGAGCCAGGTCCGGCCGTCGGTCGGGACACCGGACCAGAAGGAGTCCTATCAGGTCACCCTGCCCCGGATGGATGGGCTGTGGCCGTCGGAGGACGAGCTCGCCGGCTTCCGGGCGACGTTGCTCGACTTCGAACACCGCTGCTGGGAACTGGCGATGAACATCCTCGGCTGCTTCGCCGAGAAGCTCGGCTTCGACCGTGACTTCTTCACGCGCGCACACGATCCCGCGTCGTCGACCTATCAGTCGACGCTGCGCCTGCTGCATTACTACGCCTTCCCCGACGAGATGCTCGATCAGGACAACGTGTGGCGCGCCGGTGCACACACCGACTTCGACGCCTTGACGCTGCTGTTCCAGCGCGCTGGTCAGGGAGGGCTGCAGGTGCTGCCGGGCGCCGAGGCGGCCGATCAGGCGTGGACGCCGGTCGAGCCATCCGACGAGGCGATCACCTGCAACATCGGTGACATGCTGATGCGCTGGTCCGATGACCGGCTACCGTCCAACTTCCACCGGGTGTGCGCGCCGCGCCGCGGCGAGTACCAAGGGCCGCGCTACACCATCGCCTACTTCGCGCAGGCCAACACCGACGTGCTGATCGAGAGTGCGGCAGGCAAGTACGAGCCGATCACCGCCGCCGACTACATCGCCGCACGCCTGTCGGCCAACTTCGACAAGAAGAAGCGATGAGCGACACCGTTTTCTCCGACGTCACCGTGTACAGCGGCGGCATGTGGCTGTCGCATCGGGACGTCCGGGTGACCGGCGGTGTGGTGGAGTCGATCGACGAGACCGGTTCCGGTGCAACACCGTCGGACGCGGACATCCGCTCCGGTGGGTATCTGATCCCCGGATTCGTCAACACCCACACGCATCTGCAGCAGTCGTTGATGCGGGGCATCGCAGAATGCACGCCGCTGCTCGAATGGCTGCTCGCCGTCGGCGAGGAGTCGGTGGCGATCACCCCGCAGCGGGCGTACACCGCCGCGGTGGCCGCTTGCCTCGAGGCGCTGCGTTCGGGTACCACCACCGTCGTCGAGCACATGTGGCCGCACCCCGACGACGAGGTGCACGGTGCGGTGATCCAGGCGTTGCGTGACACCGGGATTCGCGCGGTGCTCGGACGTGGCGTCGCCGACCGTCCCGATGCCACGCGCAAGTGGGGTTTCGAACCGCGATTGATGCAACCGCTCGATGAGGTGTGCGATCACATCGATCACCTCCGGGACCAGGTGGCCGGTTCACCGATCAGCATGGCGCTCGCAGTGCCGAATCCGCGCTCGCTCACCGAGAACGGGATGACGCACCTACGGGAGTTCGCGCAGGTGCGGGACATGTCGGTGTCGATCCATCTGCTCGAGACCCCCACCGACGACCGGATGTGCCTTGAACACGCCGGCGTCGGCGCCGTCGAATACCTCGACGGCGCAGGCTTTCTATGGGATCGGGTGCTGGCCGTGCACTGTGTGGAACTCGACGACGTGGGGCAGGGGATTCTCGCCGAACGCGGAGTTGCCGTGTCGCACAACCCGTTGTCCAACATGCGTCTCGGAAGCGGGGTGGCCCCGATCCCGCAGACGCTCGACCGCGGGCTCGCGGTGGGACTCGGCGTCGACGGTGCGGTCAGCAACGACACCCAGGACATGCTGGAGACCTTCCGGGTCGCCGCCTACCTGCAGCGTGCCATGCACAAACGCGCCGACCTGCTCGGCTTTGGCGAGATGCTCGACATCGCCTGCGGCGGAGCCAATGTCGCCCTCGGGCTGCCGGAGATCATCGGCGGCGTGAGTGTCGGCGATCCGGCGGATCTGACGCTGATCCGCTTCGACCGCGACTATGCGACGCTGCCGGTCCGTGACCCGGGCGCCTCGGTGCTGACCACCGGATCACCCCGCATCGTCGACACCGTGATGGTCGACGGGCAGGTCGTCGTCGCCGACGGCCGCAGCACGCGCATCGACGAGGGCGAGTTCACCAAAGAGGTTCTGGCACTACAGAAGTAATGTGCCCACTCGACGGGGATGGGCGCCCACTCGACGGAGACGGGCGCCCACTCGACGTCACTGCGGGTCGTAGCCCATCGGCAGCATCGTCGACTTGTGTTCGACGAAGGACTCGAGCCCTTCGGGGCCGCATTCGCGGCCGATGCCGGAGCTCTTGAACCCACCGAACGGTGAACCGGGGTCGATGGCGTAGAAGTTGATGCCGAAGGTGCCGGTGCGGATCTTGCCGGAGATCTCGATGCCGCGTTCCACATCGGAGGTCCACACGGAACCGGCGAGACCGTAGTCGGAGTCGTTGGCGATGGCGATCGCCTCGTCGACGTCGTCGTAGGTGATCACCGACAGCACCGGACCGAAGATCTCCTCCTGCGCGATCACCATGTCATTGGTGACGTCGGTGAAGATGGTCGGGGTGAGGAAGTGGCCAGCGGAAAGTCCCTCGGGCCGCCCGCCTTCCAGGGCTGCGGTGGCTCCGGCCTGCTTGCCGGCGGCGATGTAACCCTCGATCCGCCGTAGTTGCCGATCACTGATCACCGGGCCGAGCTGGACCTCCGGGTCGGTCGGCAGGCCGACCTTCATCGCCTTGGCGGCCTCGACCATCGCGGCGACGATCTCGTCCTTGCGGCTGCGCGGCACCAGCACCCGGGTCTGGGCGACGCAGGCCTGCCCGGTGTTGAACAGTCCGAGGAACACCAGCATGCCGATGTTGGCGGCGACGTCAACGTCGTCGAGGACGATGGCCGCCGACTTGCCGCCCAACTCCAGCGAACACCGTTTGAGTGACTGGGCACAGGCCGCGCCGATCGCCTTGCCCGCGGCGGTCGATCCGGTGAAGGTGATCTTGTCGACCTCGGAGTGGGCGACGAGCGCTTCGCCGGTGGCGGTGCCGCCGGGTACCACCGAGATCACGCCCTCGGGCACGCCGGCCTCGGTGAAGATCTCGGCAATCAGGTTGGCGGTCAACGGGGTTTCCGGTGCGGGCTTGAGCACCACCGAACAGCCGGCGGCCAGAGCGGCGCCGAACTTGTTGCACACCAAGAACAATGGGACATTCCAGGCGGTGATCGCGCCGACCACGCCCACCGGTTCGCGGGTGATGCGGGTGGTGCCGAACATGCCGGTGCGGTACTCCTCCCAGGCGTACTCGCGGGCGGCGTTGGCGTAGGCGCGCAGCACGCCGGTGCCGGGCAGCTTCTGCAGCATGTCCACCGCACTCGGCGGGGCGCCCATCTCCGCCGACACCACCGCACCGATCTCGTCGATGCGGGCGTCGATCAGATCGGCGACCCGATCGAGGACATCGGCGCGTTCGGCAGCCGGTGTCGCCGACCACACGCCGGAGGTGAACGCCTCGCGGGCGGTGCGCACTGCGGTGTCGACGTCGGTCTCGTCGGCCAGCGGGACCGAGCCGATACGTTCGCCGGTGGCGGGGGAGAACACCTCCAGTGTCTCGGTGGAATGCGGGGCGACCCATGTGCCGCCGATGTACAGCGCGCTCTGGTCGGTCCCGATGCCGGTGTGCACGGCCTCGACGGTGTCGGTCATGAAGGTGCTCCTCGCCTAATGCCTGTGTCCGCGTGCACGCGGCGATGCGCGCGGCGGGGTGTGAACTACTCCACAACCAATACTAGAACACGTTCTAATTCGAGTCGACGGGGATGACGAAGTCGCTCACCCGCCGAAACGGATTCGGGCCTCGAGGGTGGTGATGGCGTCGTCGAACACGTGGTGGCGGGCGGGGCCGTCGCCGGCCTCGAGGAGGGCCTGGCGGTCGGCGGCGCCGAAGGGCAGCCGCGCCGCCCAGCCGAAGATGCCGACCTCTTCGAGGTCGGCGGCGTCGAAACGGGGGATGTCGTCACCGACCGGGAGGTCGCGGCGGGCGAAGGAATCCTCGATGAGGGAACGGATGCGTGAGCCGAGTGTTACCAGGGCCGCGGTGGTGGCGTCGTCGGCGGGAGGTTCCGGCAATGGCGTGATGTCGGCGCGCGGGTACGGGTCGTCGGGCAGCCACCGATTCACGCGGAACCGCCAGGTCCCGGTGCAGGACAACAGGGATTGGCCGTCGGGATCGCGGACGACGGTGTCGATGGTCGCGAACGTGCCGATGCCGGTCCGTGTGTCGCCGCCGCCCACCTCGTGGCCGCGTTCGATGAGCACGACACCGAAGCCGTGCGCGTCATCCGGCACCAGAGGCGACGGCGGTGCCTCCGCGGACAGACAGTCGTCGAGCATCTGCCGATAGCGGGGTTCGAAGACCCGCAGAGGTAGACGTTCCCCCGGCAGCAGCGCGCTGCCGAGGGGGAACATCGGGCTGAGGATGCTCAGGAGCTGGGCTTGGCGTCGAGGACGACCTCGAACTCGAGGAGATCCGCGCCGGTGGCGACCGGCTTGGCGCGTTCACCGGCATGGGCCTCGCGGGCAGGTCCGGCGGCCCACGCCTGGAAGTCCTCGTCGGACTCCCACTGCGTCACCACGAAGTACCGGTCGTCGCCCTTGACCGGGCGCAGCAACTGGAATCCGAGGAAACCCTTGGAGCCGTCGACGGAGTGGGCGCGGTGGGCGAAACGCTTCTCGAGTTCTTCGCCGGAGCCTTCGGGGACATGGATTGCGTTGATCTTCACTACTGCCATGCATCAACCCTAATCACCTCCGCGCTGCGTCGAGTAGGGCCTTGGGGCGCGGTTGTCGCTGCCGGAGCCGCCACCAGGGCCCGGAGTGGCGCTGCGGAGCAGGTGTGGACCGCCCGGGTAACCTCGGTGCGTGCCGATTCCCGCCGCCGACCTGGGCTTACTCGATCATGGTGGGCTCGGCGTGGACGATCCGGACGTGGGCGTCGGTCCCATCGTCCTGGTGCACGGCCTGATGGGCCGCGGCCGCACCTGGCGCCGTCAGATCCCGTGGCTGCGCCGGCACGGCCGGGTGTTCACCTTCGACGCCGCATTTCATACCGGCCGTGATGCCTCGGCCGATCCAGACATCTCCACCGAACGTTTCGTCGCCGATCTCGCTGAGATCCTCACCTGGATCGACCTCGGACCGGCCGTGGTCATCGGGCATTCGATGGGCGGCCTGCACGGCTGGTGCACCGCCGCCGCCTACCCCGAACTGATCTCTGCGCTCGTCATCGAGGACATGGCGCCGGACTTCCGCGGCCGCACCACCGCCAATTGGACACCGTGGTTTCAGTCGTGGCCCGAGCGATTCGACGACGAACGGAATGCGGTTGCACTGTTCGGCCCGGTCGCCGGACGCTACTTCTACGACGCCTTCGACGATGGCCGGTTGCACGGCGACCTCGACGTGTGGGCGGCCATCGCGGAGGAGTGGGGACAGCGAGAATTCTGGGGCCAGTGGCGCGCCGTCGGCGTGCCGACGCTGCTGATCGAAGCCGGGAACGGCGTCACCCCACCGGGACAGATGCGAAAGATGGCCTCGGTCAACGACTCCGCGACCCACATCGCCGCTGTGGGAGCCGGGCACCTGGTGCACGACGACGCCCCCGACTTCTACCGCGGTGCGGTCGAGGCATTCCTGTCGGGATTGCCGTTCACGCGGGGGTAGCGACGGGGGCGTCGTGTGTTCTCGGTCGTTCTCGGGGTGGGTGACTACTGCGGGGCGGGTGCCACGTAGCCGCCGGACAGGCGCCGGTAGCAGTGGGCGTAGAAGAGCTGACCCAACGGCCAGGTCACAATCAGGCCGACGTAGCACAAGATCGTGCCGACATAGGACAGCACGTAGGACACGACCAGTGTCAGAAGCGAATTCGATACCGACGACCGTGCCAACTGGCTGGACGCCTTCATCGCCTCGGTGACCGACAGTTTCTTGTCGATGACGAAGAAGATCGAGAACTGCAGCAGGAAGATCGCGATCAGACCCGGGATGACGCACAGTACCAACCCGACCGCGGTGATCAGACCGACGAGTATGGCGGTCCCGATGACCACGCCGAGACGTTCCGGCTTGAGGAAGGTTCCCACGGTCACCGGCTGGCCGTCGGCAACCCGGAGCGCACCGGTGATCATCCCGGCAGAGAGATAGATGATCGCCACGAAAACGATCAGATACAGCAGAATGCCCGCGATGACACCGCCGGCACCGATTCCGGTCGTCGTCGCCTCGTAGCTGTAGCCGTAATCACCGGAGACCGAGGTCGTTGTTGTCGTCCCGAAGATAGCCAAGATGGCGAAGTACAGGCCCGCGCCGATACCGCCGATCAGGAACAGCAGCAGACCCGGCACGATCATCGGACCGGGATTGGCCTTGAACTGCGCCCACGCCCAGCTCAGTGCCTCACCGATGTTCACCTGTTGCGGCGGACCGGCAACCGGTGCGCCGGGCGCGCCGGGTTGCCCATACCCCGGCGCGGGCTGACCGTACGACGGCGGCTGCCCGCCGCTGGGTGGCTGGCCGTAGCCGCCCGCCTGCTGACCGTATGACGGGGGCTGCTGACCCGACGGTGGCTGGCCATAACTCGGTGGCTGCTGCCCGTAACTCGGCGGTTGCTGCCCATAGGACGGCGGCTGCTGCCCGTATCCGGGGGGCTGCTGACCGGGCGCCCCGTATTGGGTCTGTCCGTACGGATCGGGACTGGCGGGCGGTGGAGTCTGCCCGGGCGTCTGCGGCTTGTTGAAGTCGGGACCCTGATTGGGCGGTTCTGTCATGCGACGAAGCTAGCAATACCGGCACCGTAAGAGAAGAGTTTCCACGCTGATGTCATCGGTGGGTATACAGGCCGACCGACCGGCGGCGCCGTCATCGGTCAAGTCATCCGGCGTCACCGTCGCCGGCCAGGCAGTATCGTCCGTCGCGGGTCAGTTCCACCAGTCCGTCGGTCAGCAGGGAATCCAGGGCGCGGTCACGCTGGCCGCCGTCGGTGGTCCAGACCGCGTCCAGGCGTGGTCGTTCAACCGGAATCGTGCTGTCGCGCAACACATCCAGCAACAACCCCCGCACCTGTCGGTCGGTCCCGGCGAACTTCTGGACTCGTTTCTTCGGACCGGTGTGGGCGGGACGGCCGAGCCCGACCCAGGTGCACGCGGTCACCGGGCAGGCATCGCAGCGGGGATTGCGGGCGGTGCACACCAGCGCGCCGAGTTCCATCAGCGCGGCCGAGTAACGGGGCGCGTTACGCGCATACGAGCCGTCGGCGGCGCGCGGAAGCAGCGCTTCGGCGTCGGTGAGATCGCGCTTCGACGCGTTGCCCGGTTCGGCGCGGCCATGCACCGCGCGTGCGATCACCCGGCGCACATTGGTGTCGACGACCGGCACGGCCTGTCCGTAGGCAAAGCAGGCGACGGCCCGCGCGGTGTAGTCGCCGATGCCGGGCAGGGTGAGCATCGTCGTCACGTCGTCGGGAACACGGTCGTCGTGATCGGCGGCGAGCACCTTGGCGCATTCGTGCAGGCGCAGGGCGCGGCGTGGATAGCCGAGTTTGCCCCAGGCCCGCAGAACGTCGGCGGCACTCGACGTCGCCATCGCCGACGGGGTCGGCCACCGCTGCACCCACTCCGTCCACGGGCCGACGACCCGCGACACCGGGGTCTGCTGCAGCATGATCTCGCTGATCAGGATCTGCCACCCGGAGAGCCCGCCGGCGCGCCATGGCAGATCACGTTCATTGCGGTCGAACCAACTCAAAACCGCCGACGGTGGCAGACTAGTCCCCATGATCGGACTGACCCCCAAACGCGCATGGCAGGTTCTGCTCGAGGGCAACAGGCGTTTTGTCGCCGGCGAATCGCAACATCCCAGTCAGGGTATCGAGGACCGGCATCGCCTCGTCGCCGGCCAGCATCCGCACGTCGTGCTCTTCGGTTGCGCCGATTCCCGCCTGGCCGCCGAGATCATCTTCGATCAGGGGCTCGGCGACATGTTCGTCGTACGCACCGCCGGTCACGTCCTCGACTCGGCCGTGCTCGGCTCGCTGGAGTACGCCGCCGAGGTCCTCGAGGTACCGCTGATCGTGATCCTCGGCCACGACAGCTGCGGTGCGGTCAAGGCCACCCTCGACGCCCTCGATGAACTGCAGATACCGGGTGGATACATCCGCGACGTCGTCGAACGCGTCACCCCCAGCATCCTGGCCGGCCGCAGCGAGGGACTGACCCGCGTCGACGAGTTCGAGGCCCGCCACGTCGTGGAGACCGGGCAGCTGCTGATGCAGCGCAGCCGCATCATCGCCGACCGCGTGGCCGCCGGAAAACTCGCCATCGTGGGCCTGACCTACGCACTGAGCGAGGGGGCCGTGCAGCTGCGCGGCGTGTACGGCGACATCGGGTCGGCCGACGTGGTAGTCCCGACCGTGGTCAAGCCGGCCGCTCTCCCCGAGGCCGAATCCGCCTGAGGCCTGACCGGCTCAGACCTGCATAGGCGTTGGGCCCGATACCTCACACGTCACACAAATTCATGCGACACGCCGCGCGTGGTCGCCGGGACCTGTCCGAATCGCCGTTAGCGTTGTGGCGTGATCGAACCGCAGGGCCCGCTCCCACCAGAAATCTATTGGCGACGACGCATTGTCGCCGGTGGAGTGCTGGTTGCCATCGTGGCCCTGGTGATCGGGCTGGTCGTGTGGACGCAGAGCGGCGGAAGTGACGACACCTCCAACACCGCTGCCACCGGAACCCCGTCGTCGACGACACCGTCGACGGCCACCACCAACGAATCCGTCGACCCGTCGCAGGCACCGTCCGGTGGTGGGGTCGGGGGCGGTGGCGGAGGTGGTGACGCCGGTGCTGCCGGTGCCTCGGAGAGCAGCGCGGCGCCATCCGGCGAGGCCGCCCCGTCGACGCCCGGTGCCACCCCGGTCGCCGGAGAGGCGGGCGTCCCGCTGTGCCCGGACAACAGCATCGCGGTGGTCCTCTACACCGACAAATCGACCTACACCACCAACAGCCAGCCGGTCTTCACCCTGGTCACCACCAACGCCGGCCTCAGTGCCTGCACACGTGACGTCGGCAAGGCCGCGCAGAACGTCGTCGTCCGCACCCTCGACGGAACCCGGACGCTGTGGTCGGCGCGCGACTGCTCGCCGATCAACACCGTCAACAACGTGGTCCTGCAGCCGCAGCAGCAGGTCAAGGACACCATCACCTGGTCCGGCACCACCAGTACCTCCGGCTGCAAGACGCCGCGCGAGCCGGTTCCCGCCGGTTCGTATCAGGCGATCGGCAAGATCGGTGAACGCGAATCCGAGCCGGTGACCTTCAACTTCGTGGCGCCGGCGACGCCGTAACACCGTCCGGTCGTCACAGGGTCTGGTCGTAATAGCGTCTAGTCGTACCGCTCGATACTCGACTCGGCCAGCCGCGACAATCCCTCGCGGATGTGGCGGGCCCAGATGCTGCCGATCCCCTCGACCGCCTGCAGGTCCGCCGCCGACGACGCCAGCAGTGCCTGCAGGGTGCCGAAACTGCGCACCAGGCGGTCCACGTGGGCGAACTGCAACCGTGAGATGCGGGCGAGCATGCGGTAACCGCGCGGACTCATCGCGGTGTCCTGTGCCTCGATGGTCGTGGGGTAACCGAACGCGCCGGCGAGCAGGGTGAGATCGAGGAGATCGGCGTCCGACAACGCCTCGATGGTCTCGAGGGTGCTGTGTACCTCTTCGGTGGTCGCGGGTTCGGGGCTGGCGTAGTAGTCGCGGACCAGCAATTCGCGGACGGCGTCGTTCTCCGCGATCAGTTCCTCGAGTTGCAGGCTCACCTGGCGGCCGTTGACGCCGAGTTCGAGGACATACTCCTCGATTTCCACGCCGACGCGCCGCACCATCTCCATCCGCTGGGCCGTCGACATGGCGTCGCGCAGCAGCACGTAATCCTCGATCTCGGCACGTCCGAGCGCGGAGATCACCTCGTCGAGGCGGGCCTTGTAGCGCTCGAGGGTCGACAGGGCCACGTTGGCGCGCGACAGGATCGGGTCCGGGCTCTCCACCACCCGCCGCACACCGTCAGCGTAGACACTGACAATCGACATCGACGCACTCACCGAGATGACCGGATGACCGGTCTGGATGGCGGTGCGTTCGGCCGCGCGGTGCCGGGTCCCGGACTCCTCGGTGGGGATCGACGGGTCGGGCACCAGCTGCACGTTGGCACGCACGATGTGCTTGCCGTCGGTGGACAGGACCACCGCACCGTCCATCTTGGCCAGCTCCCGCAGGCGGGTCGGCGCGAACTCGACGTCGAGGTGAAAGCCGCCGTCGCAGATGCGTTCCACGTCGGAGTCGTGACCGAGCACGATCAGGGCGCCCGTGCCGCCGCGCAGGATGCGTTCGAGACCATCGCGCAGGCCGGTGCCGGGGGCGACGCGGGCCAGCGTCGCCTTCAACAGTTCCGATCGTCCGCCGTCGGGGCGGCCGTGATCCGACCTGACTCCGTCGACCATGCTGGTGCATCCTCTCGATCATGCGGATCCACCCGTGCCACTGCGAGTGGTGACATGGCCTAGGGTAACGCTGCGTGAGCACCCCATCCGGACCGGCGCCTGAGCGCGGCATGGCGATACCCGACGATCTCGAACCGATGCAGCGGCATCCGAAGGCTGCCGGGCCGGACCAACCCATCCGGATGCACAATCCGATGTGTCTCGGCTGCGGCGAGGACGCCCCGCGCGGTCTGCATCTGGTGGTGCGGGCCGGACCCGCGGATGTCGCAGACGGTTTCTCGGTCGAAACCGAGATGTTGGTCGAGCCGTGGATGGAAGGCGGTCCCGGCGTCATCCACGGCGGCATCCTGTCCACCGCCTTCGACGAGGTGATGGGAACCGCTCCGCTGCTCGTCGGGCCGTCGGCGGTCACCGTGCACCTCGAGGTCGACTTCATCGCACCGATCCCGATCGGCTCGACCCTGCACCTGAGCGCCCGCCTGCTCGGCCGGCAGCGCCGCAAGGTCTACGTCGCGGCCAGTGCGCATCTCGGTGACCCGGATTCTGTTGTGGCGATCGGGCATTCGATCTTCGTGACCATCAACGCCCGGGAGCATTTCGCCGACCACCTGGACAACAGTCAGATGGCCGACGAATACCGGCAGCGCCTGTCCCGTCCGTGACGGACGCCGCCGATGATCAGTGTCAGCCGTTCTTGAACCATCCGGCGCGTTCGATGTTCCAGATGCCCTGCTGCCAATAGCCCCAGGCGTGGGTGCCGGTGATCGGGAAGTCGGTACGCAGGTGGACCCCGAATGCGGGAGCGAGCAGCGCGAACGAACGGCTCTGCTCACCGGCGACGGCCTCGATCGCCGTCGAGTTGAAACCGGTGAACAGGAAGCCGGCATTGTTGGCGCCGGCCGGCTGATGGTCACCCCAGATGCCGGTACCCGCATACATCCACAGGTGCAGCCCACTCATCCACGGCAGGTTCTCGATCGGGGACTTGTTGAAGGCCTGCAGATTCGGGAACCAGCCCCACATGTCGTTGAGGTTGTACCGACCGGCGTCCCACGCGGCCAGACGCATCATCGTCTGCATGCCGGTGGCGACGATGTTCATGAATCCCGACATCGACACGACCCGCGAATACAGGTCACGTCGCTGGTTACCGATCATCACCGCCTGGCTCGCCGACATCGACAGGCCGACCAGAGTGCGGTTGTGGAAGGCGTGCTTGTCCAGGAACTGGGGAAGGCTGTTCTTCAGGACCGATTCCCAGCGGTACGGGTTGACCTGACCGGCGCTGGTGCTCGGGGCATTCCAGTCGGCATAGAACGACGACTGCCCGCCGATCGGCATGACGACGTTGTAGCCGTGCTGCGACAGGTATGCGACGTTGGTCTCGCGTTCCCAACCGTTGTAGTCATTCGTTGCGCGCAGGCCGTCGAGGAAGATGACGGTCGGGGCGTTGGCCGGCGGGGTGGTCTGCGACGGCCAGGCACGCACCCACACCGGGTCGTCCATGCCATAGTTGTTGATCTTCTCGTTGATGAAGCCCTTCACCTTCGCGGCCGGTGGCCCCCAGGCGGTGGCGGTGGCCGCACCTGTCAGCAGCGCGGCGACGGTGACGACGGTGGCGATCACCGTGAACACCAGACGACGCACGCCCGTGACGTGGCCAGATCTCGATGGCATGAGACTCATTTCCCGACGAAGTGATGAAGCCGCGTACCCCGGCCACCCGACGCCGATACCCTACGCCACCTGTTGCCGGATCGTTACCCGTGCGAAGCGTGCATTCGGCGCCAATCGGTCTCCCCGTGGGCCGGCTCATATGAGCTGCTCAGAATGGCGCCTCGACAACCTGCAGGGTCGATGCCGCAAAGGCCTTCCCGGTGGCCTCGGCCAGGTTCGCGACGCGGGTGATGCGAATTCCCTTCGGCAGTTTCTCGTCGGTGCCGGACGGGATGAGGACGTGGCCGAATCCGAGGCGTTTGGCCTCGGCAACCCGGCGCGCGACCGCCGACACGCGCCGCACCTCACCGGCCAGGCCGACCTCACCGATGACGGCGGTGCTCCGCGGGATCGCCTTGTTCTGCAGGGCGGAGAACACCGCGAGTGCGATCGCCAGGTCGGCCGCCGGTTCGGTCACCCGCATCCCGCCGACGGTGGACACGTAGGCCTCGCTCTTGCCGATCGCCTCGATCCTCATTCGGCTCTGCAGGACTGCGAGGACCATCGCCACACGCGGTGAATCGAGCCCCGACACGGCGCGACGCGGGGTGGCCATCGTGGTCGGGGTGGTCAACGCCTGGATCTCACCGGCGAGGGCCCGTTTGCCGTCCATGGTGATCAACGTCGCCGAACCGCTGACGTCGGCGGCGTGATGGTGGACGAAGATGCCGGACGGGTCGGTGACCTGATGGATACCGTCGTCGCGTTGTTCGAAGCAGCCGACCTCGTCGGCCGCACCGAATCGGTTCTTGATGCCGCGCACCATCCGCAACGACGAGTGCCGATCGCCCTCGAAGGACAGCACCACGTCGACGAGATGCTCGAGCGACCGCGGGCCGGCGACGGCGCCGTCCTTGGTGACGTGCCCGACGAGGATGACCGCGAGGCCCCGGTTCTTGGCCAACGACACCAGCGCGGTGGTGACCGCGCGGATCTGGGTGGCCCCGCCGGTCACGCCGTCGGCCCCGGCGGCGACGACCGTCTGCACCGAGTCGACGATCATCAGTGACGGATGGACGGCATCGACATGTCCGAGAATCGTGGCGAGATCGGATTCGGCTGCGAGATAGATGTTCTCGTGCACGGCGTCGGTGCGTTCGGCGCGCATCCGGACCTGCCCCGCGGATTCCTCACCGGTGATGTAGAGCGCGCGACGACCCGACTGCGCCCAGTGCTTGACCGTCTCGAGCAGCAACGTGGACTTGCCGACGCCGGGCTCACCGGCCAGCAGGATCACCGAGCCCGGCACCACGCCGCGGCCCAGGACGCGGTCGAACTCGCCGATCCCGGTGGGGACGGCCGAGGAGGTCGCCGCGTCGACCGCGGTGATCGGAACGGCCGGGCTGGTCGGGGTGATGGTCGCCGTCGTGGCGCCGCCCGCCGACGTGATGGTGGTGACCTCGTCGAGTGCTCCCCAGGCGTGGCATTCGGGGCACCGCCCGAGCCACTTGGGTGCCTGGTAGCCGCACTCATTGCACCGGAAAACCGACTTGGATTTAGCCACGGGAGATCAGACTACGGTCGACCTCCGACAAGTCGGCTCAGGCGCGGTGGCGGTTGTGGACAGACCGCAGTGGCCCGCCGTCAGTGGAGCACCTCGCGGTGGCCGGCGTCGATGCGGCGCGTCCAGCCCCGGGCGTCGAGATGCTCGAGAAGCGGGATGACGACCCGTCGGGTGGTGTGCAGGGCACGGCGGGCGGCGCTGGTGGTGAACGGTTGCTCGAGAGTGGCCAGGGTGCGCATCGCCAGTGCCGGGGCCGTGGGCGCCAGGACGACGCCGGCGCCGAGGCGCAGTAGCCGTCGGGCGCGTTCGGCGGCGGCGAGTTCCCGGTCGCCGAGGCCGAGGGCGGCGAGGTCGTCGGCTTCGGGTGCGGCGAACGGGTCGGCGGCGAGACGCCGTTCCAGTGCGGCGACGGCATCGTCGGCCGGTCCGAGGTCAGTGGTGCGTTCCCGGGTCGCGAGGTGCCCGTTCTGGTGATCGACGCCGGACTGGGCGATCACCGCGTCGACGAGTGCGGCGTCGTCGGGAATGTCGAGGAGCGTGGGGACCGAGGCGCGCGACAGGCCGGGCGAGAGCGGGTCGTCGCGGTGGGTCGCGTCGACGGCGAGGCGCAGGCGGCGTGCCCAGTCGTCGAGCACGGTGGTGTCGACCCACCATTCGCCGATGGCGCGCACCGTTTCCGGTGGCGGATCGTCTGGCGTGTCGTCGGTGCCGATGAGCCCGAGACGGCGGAGGTGATCGACCCGGACGACGCCCCGTCGGGACACCTCGGCTTCTACGCTGGGGACCGACTGCATGGATGCCAATTGGGTTGCACGCCTGACGCCGTCGCCGCGGCGGCGCAGTTCCGGCGGATCGGCGTCGAGGATGCGTGCCCCGCCGACGATCCGGGTTCCGGGATCGCGCAACACCATTCGGTCACCGACGATCAGAGGGAGCGCATGGTCGAGATACAGCCGGGCGTGGTCGGCGCCGAATGGCCGGAGGCGGGCCGGTTGCGCGGAGGTGCCGATGTGGACGACGAGATGTTCTGGAACACTGCTGAAGTCGTCACCGCTGACCCGTGTGATGTCAACAATGGCGGTGTGTCGCCAGGAGTCGGGGGTGAGCAACACATCGCCGCGTGCGACGTCGCCGGTGTGGACGCCACGCAGGTTGACCGCGGTTCGACGGGTCGGGCCGATCTCGTTGCGTGGGTGCCCCTCGCTCTGCAGTCCGCGGACGGTGACGGTCCGGGTTCGGTTGGCGGCTGTGGACAGTTCGAGGCGGTCACCGGTGTGAATGGTTCCGGCGGAAAGGGTTCCGGTGACGACGGTTCCGGAACCGCCGATCGTGAACGACCGATCGACCCAGAGTCTGGTGGGTGCCGACGGTGACGGTGACGGGCCTTCGGCGAGAACGGTGTCGAGTGCGGCACGCAGCTCGTCCAAACCTCTCGCGGTTGCCGCCGAGGTGATCACCACGGGTGCGGAGGCCAGTCCGGTCGAGGACAATCCGGTCAGGGTGTCGGTGATGGTCTGGGTGATCCGATCGTCGGGGGCGAGGTCGGACCGGGTGATGACGATGACGCCCTGGTCGATCCCGAGCGCGGCGACCGCGTCCCGGTGATCCTCGGATTGGGCCTGCCAACCCTGATCGGCGGCGACGACGAACATCACGACGGGTGCGGCACCGAGTCCGGCCAGCATGTTGCCGAGGAATCGCTGATGGCCGGGTACGTCGACGAATGCCACGTCGGCGCCGGAAGGCAATGTGGTCCAGGCGAATCCGAGGTCGATGGTGAGGCCGCGTCGACGTTCCTCCTCCCAGCGGTCGGGTTCCATCCCGGTGAGGGCGTGAACCAGGCGACTCTTGCCGTGATCGACATGTCCGGCGGTCGCGACGACGAACACTATGAACCGGGGGTGGGTGTGACGCTGGACGGGGATGCGGTGGCGGCGCGGAGTGCGGTCAGGACGATGTCGTCATCGGCTTCCGGAATGCATCGGAGGTCGATGAGACTTGCGCCGTCGTGGACGCGGGGGAGTACCGCGGGTTCGCCGCTGCGCAGGCGCGCGGCGGCTGACTCTGGAAGTTGAAGTGCCCAGCCCGGCAACGGAACTCCGGGCGCACCGCCACCTCCGACGCGGCCATCGTGGGGGACGACCGGTACGTTCAGTTCGGCGGCCAGTCGTTCGGTGCGGGCACGTAGGCGCGCCGGGTCGGCGTGCAGGTAGGCGGCGACCGGTGGGGTTGCGCCGATGAGGGTGGCCTCCAGCGCCGCGAGGGTGAGCTTGTCGGTTCGTACCGCCCGGGCGAGCGGATGTCGGGACAGTCGGGTGATCAGCTCCGCGTCGCCGAGCATGATCCCGGCTTGTGGTCCGCCGAGAAGCTTGTCACCACTGGCGATCACGAGGTCGGCGCCCGCGTTGAGCGCCGTCGTCGCGTCCGGCTCGTCGGGCAGCATCCCGTCGGGTTGCAGGAGTCCGCTGCCCAGATCGACGACGAGAGGGATGCCGCGTTCGGTGCACAGTCCGCGGAGTTCGGTGAGTCCGACCTCGCTGGTGAACCCGTGGACCCGAAAGTTGCTGGGGTGCACCTTCAGTACGCATCCGGTGTCGGGGCCGATGGCGTCGGCGTAGTCCCGCAGGTGGGTGCGGTTGGTGGTGCCGATCTCGCGGAGGCGGGCACCTGTGGACATCATGAGGTCGGTGAGCCGGAATCCGGCGCCGATCTCGATCATCTCGCCGCGACTGATCACCACTTCGCGGCCGATGGCCAATGCGGTGGTGGTCAGCAGGAGCGCGGCGGCGCCGTTGTTGACGACGAGGGCGTCACCCGCGGCCGGACACGCGTCGAGAAGTGCCTGGCGGGTGGCGGTGCCGCGTCGTGACCGGGTGCCGGTGTTCAGATCCAACTCCACGTCGACGTATCCGCCGGCGGCGACCACCGCGGCGAGGGCTGCCGGTGACAATGGCGCCCGGCCGAGGTTCGTGTGCACGATGACACCGGTGGCGTTCAGGACGGGTCGAAGACTGTGCGGGAGTCGGACCGCCAGATTGTGGGATACCACCTCCGCCACGTCGGTGGGGGCGATCTCGCCTCGTCGGGCAGCGTCCTGTGCGTCGCGGATGACGTCTCGGATGACGTTGTCACCCAGACATTTCCGGGCATCGACGACACTCGGTTCGGCCAGCAGCTGATCGGTGCGTGGGATCTGCCGACGCGGATCTGCAGGCGTCACCGAACCTCCTTGGTCGTGGCGGAGGCGGACGGGAATCGAACCCGCCAGACCGAGATACTCGACCTCACCGGTTTTGAAGACCGGGGGGACCACCAGGAACCCTGACGCCTCCATGCCGTAACCAACTTAGGCCATTGTGCCGGTGAGGTCGATCCGTTGGGTTGGGGTCGTGGCGTAGACAGCACGTCGATCGCGGTCCTGAGTTTCTCTCCGAGTACGGCGTGCAGGCCGCCGGCGACGGTGAGGCGTCCGTGGTCGGAATCGCGGAGGTCCAGGGTGTTGATGGAGCGGTCTTCGCCGGTGGGTAGTCCGTCGGTGTCGTCGGCTTGCTGGTTGCCTCGGTTTTTGGCGTAGTCACGGATGTCGGCGGGGGTGGAGCGGGCGGTGGCGTGTCCGAGCAGGGCGATGCTGTGTGCGTCGCGTTCTTCGGCGGTGACGGGTTGTCCGGATCGTTTCTCGATGTGTGTCAGTCCTCTCACGATGGCGTCGGCGTGTTCGCCGAGAGTGTGCCCAACGAGGTGTGGCGGTGCACAGGAGTTCCTACAGCTCACGTTCCCCCGATGTCATCCACCGCAGTACGCCGGGTTTGCGGTCGTAGCAAGGGACAGTATTCTCCAAATCCGTTGCTGTGCATAATATGTGGTCTGTGGATAACGTGGTGTCGACGGGACTTCTTGTCGGCGGGGCGCGGCATGGACTGCTCTCTTGTCGGAAGGTGGTGTAGTGGTGGGGGTTTCAGTGTCATATTCGAGGTCCCGACCTCGACAAGCTCGGCCCGGCGGACCGACCCTCCGCTTGCGCTCCGGGTCGGCTCGACCGGCGGGATGGGACCGACTCGACCGTAATATGTGCGCTGTCAACGGAATAGAGAGCGCTGTCGGTGGGGATGAGAGCGCTGTCAGTGACGAGGAGAGCGCTGTCAACGGAATAGAGAGCGCTGTCAGTGAAGGGGAGGGCGCTGTCGTTGGGATGGTGGGCGTGAATCGGCGGTGCAACAGAGTTCGCGGCGCCTACCATCGGAGGCATGAGTGCCATCGATGACCCGCGGACCTTGCGACTGACCGGATTTGCCCACGGCGGGGGATGCGCGTGCAAGATTCCGCCGGGCGAGCTCGAGCAAGCGGTCGCGGGGTTGACCGGGCAGAGCGGGGACAACATCCTCGTCGGACTCGACGACGGTGATGATGCCGCGGCCGTGCGGGTGCGTGATGACCTCGCGGTTCTGTCCACCGCCGATTTCTTCACGCCCGTAGTCGACGATGCGTATACCTGGGGTGCGATCGCGGCGGCCAATGCCCTGTCCGACATCTACGCCATGGGTGGGCAGCCCGTCGTGGCGATCAATCTCGTCGGCTGGCCACGCGATGTCCTGCCCATGGAACTGATGACCGAGGTGTTGCGAGGCGGACTCGATGTCGCGGGCCGTGCCGGATGTCCGGTGATCGGTGGCCACAGCATCGATGACCCCGAACCCAAGTACGGGATGGCCGTCACCGGGACCGCCCGCCCGGACCGGTTGATCCGTAACGACGCGGCGGTCGCCGGACTGCCCATCACACTCACCAAACCGATCGGGGTCGGCCTCCTCAACAACCGGCACAAGCAGACCGGCGAGACCTTCGGTGCCGCGGTCGAGGTGATGACCACACTCAACGGCCCGGCGTCGGAGGCCGCCCTGGCCGCCGGGATCCGAGCCGGCACCGACGTCACCGGCTTCGGATTGCTCGGACACCTCCACAAGCTCGCCCGCGCCTCGGGTGTGGGCGCGATCATCGAGCGTCAGGCGGTGCCCGCCGTCGACGGTGCCCTCGACGCACTCCACGAGGGATTCGTCTCCGGCGGCACCCGACGCAACCTCGACTGGGTCCGCCCCCACCTGCACGCCGGCGCCGGTATCGACGAGCAGGATCTCCTGTTTCTCGCCGACGCCCAGACCTCCGGTGGGCTCCTCCTGGTCGGGGAGGTGCCGGGCTATCCGGTGATCGGCGAGATCGTCGAGGCGCCCGGCATCGTCGTCCGATAGACACCCGGCGACCTGATAGCAGATTCGCTATACTCCCAGCAGCAATTCACGTGGGCGTAGAGGGGGACTTTGATGCCCAACAGTGTGTCGGGTCTTGCTGCGTGGTTCTTTCGTCGGGGCGAAGTGGAGTGGGGGGCTCCGTTCTTCGCCCGTCGGGGAAAGTCGACCATGAAGCGCGTGGTCTTGTCGATCGGCGCCGCGACGCTGGCACTGACATCGACGACGGCGGCGCTTTCGCCGCCGAACGAGTTCAGTGCACCAGTGCGCGCGGCAATGGTCGTCAGCGCGGTCGCGGCAGTCCTCTACGCACTCCGGATGTGGACCTCGCCGTTACCCGGCAGCGGTGGCGCAACGGTGGCCGCACTGGCGAGCACCGCGGGTATCTCGGCGGCCTGCCTCGATCATCCCTCCGCCGCGATAGGTCTGGCCGGAACCGCGCTGTTCTTCCTGATCAGCGTCTTCATCGCCTTCTACTGCAATCCCATGACCCACCTCGTGCATGCATTGGTTGCTGCCACGGTGATCGCGATCCTCACCGTGCGACTGGCCGATGGCGGTGCCGAACAGGTCGCCTTGGCGATCTCCAAGGGCGCCGGGCCGATGGTTCTGGTCCTGATAATCTTCCCGGTCTGCCACTACATCCTCTCGCTGCTCGGCTCCGATGCCCTGGTGGCTCATGACGATCCGCTGACTCGACTGGCGGATCGTCGGGGGCTCACCACATTTGCCAGAGCATCCGCCAAGCCCGGCCGCCACATGACCGCCGTTCTCGTCGACATCGACGACTTCAAGTTGATCAACGACACCTACGGTCACGCCGTCGGCGACACGGTGCTGGTGCAGGTCGCCAATCGCATCGCCGATCTCGCCGCAAAACTGAAGTCGCAGAACCGCAACGTCATCAGCGCGCGCACCGGCGGCGAGGAATTCGTCATGATCATCGACGCCGACCTCGCCTCGGCATGCGCCGCCGCATCCGACCTCTGCGCGGTGATCGCCGACCACATCTCACCCCCCGGTCACCGTCAGCATCGGCGTGAGCGTCACCACCGTCACCGAATGCTGGGATCTGGAGGAGCTGATCAGGACGGCAGACCGGGCCATGTATCGCGCAAAGATGCAGGGCGGCAATCAGGTTGCCGCAGCCGACGACCCGCCCGCCTCCGTCGAGGGCCGAATCCCGGTGTGGGTGTTGCCCCGAGATTCAGTACCCGGTGGTGATGGAGTCGTCGACGATCCCGGAGGCACGACGGGCGGCGAGACGCCGCTTCTGCGGGATGATGGTGTACCGGGGATCCTTGGCGGACTCGATACCGGCGTGAAAGACCCCGAACCGGGTACACGCCGACGCCGCCAACAGCGTCACGCCCGACGCCGCGGACAGAATGCGTGAGCGGCCCGACACCACCGCGCCGATCCCGCCGACGACGGCGAGACGCTCGGCCCAGCGCATCAATGTGCCCGGCGTCCCGTGGTGCAACGGCTCGGCGGCAACGGGATCCATCCGCGACTCCATGATGCGGGTGGCCGCCACATCGCCGGCGGCACCGAGTGCTGCGAGGACACGTGCGGGTGCGGCCTCGCCGAGCGGTGTGGTCACCATCGCCAAACCGCTCGCGGCGAGACTCGCCGAGCTGACGAAGACGAACGGCAGGTCGCGGTGCATCGCATTCCACGTCGGTGTCGCCGTGTCGCCGAGCAGCACCGCCGTGTACACCGCGAGGAACGGCCCGACGCCACCCGCGGCCAACCCGGCCGGAGCTTCGACGGTTCGCAGCACAGATCGTAACGGCCCCAACGGGAGTCGTTCTCCGGTGAGTCGATCGATGTCGGCCACCGCGGCCACGCCGAGTGCACCGGAGAAGGCAGACAGAATCCATGACCCCACACTCATCGGTGAGGTGACCTTGAAGGTGCGCAACATGTTGTAGAAGCGATCGGGGCGGCCCAGATCGGCGACGAGAGCGACCGCGCCCACGCCGACCGCCGCCAGACCACCCAATCGTGTGTTGCGCCGCAACGTGTCTCGTCCGGTCAGCTGGGCACCCGCGGCGAGGACACCGGAACCGCCGGCGACTCCGCCGAGGAAGAGATAGAGCGCGATCTCGTCACCCCAGGGTGGTGGCTTGACCACCGGGTGGCCGTAATAGCCGGCGCCGGTCAGCTTTTTGACCTCGACGTCGGGAACCATGGACATCTCGGCGCTGCCATCGGCACGGCCGGGGCGGCGGAGGGCGCCGATTCGTTTGCCGCGGCGCCTCTTTCGCGACGGTTCGGGCGGCCGGGTGGCGTCGTAGTCGGAGGTCATGTCACCGTCGACCGGTCAGGAACGAGATGGCCGCTGCCGCAAGCATTCCGGCCGCGGCGACTCCGGCGCGACGGTACATGCTCGGCAGGTCGGCGGTACATACCCGAGGGTCCGGTGGCAGGCCGTACACCTCGGGTTCGTCGAGCAGCAGGAATACCGAACCGGTCCCGCCGACACCGTCGTTCTCGTTGGCGCCGTACAGCCGTGCCTCGGTCATCCCCTGGGCGTGCAACTGTGCGACGCGCTCGTGGGCGTTCTCGACGAGATCGTCGTGATCGCCGAACTTGATCGACGTGGTCGGGCAGGTCTTGGCGCAGGCCGGGGTCTCGTCGTCGACGAGGCGGTCGTAACAGAGCGTGCACTTCTGTGCCACACCACGTCTGGGCACCTCGGGTTGTTCACCCTTGCGTTCACCCTGCCGGGTGGTGGGGGCGGCGGTGCCGTCGGCCCGTCGCTCCACCACCCCGAACGGGCAACCCGCCACGCAGGTGCCGCATCCGTTACACACGTCGTGCTGCACCACCACCGTGCCGAACTCGGTACGGAACAGCGCCCCGGTCGGACAGACGTCCAAACATCCCGCGTGCGTGCAGTGTTTGCACACATCCGACGACATCAGCCACCGGAACTCGGGGGTGTCGGGAGTGACGGCCGCGGGTGCCTCGGGTGGATCCGGCGCCATCGGAGGAGGCATCGGCATCCCGAGATCGGTGAGCTGCCTGCCGGATTCACGGGCGGTCTCGATGCGTTCGCGATCCTGCTCGATGAATGCGACATGCCGCCAGGTGCTCGCACCCAGGGCGACGGTGTTGTCGTAGGACATGCCGGTCAGCTCGAGGTCGCCGTCGCGGGGATTGCGGTTCCACTCCTTGCAGGCCACCTCACATGCCTTGCAGCCGATGCAGATCGACGTGTCGGTGAAGAATCCCTTGCGGGGACGCTCGCGATCGCCCCAATGCGCGTCGGCACTCGGATCGGTGGGTCCGGACAGCTGCCCCATCTACTCCTCCTCCCGCTCGGTGAGCCGGACGTTGTCGGTCTCGACCGTCGTCCCCGAACGACGCTGATACTCCGCCACCAGATCCAGCAGTGCCTGCCCACGTGGCCGCCGACCGGCGACCACATCGCAGGAACCCACCTTGGATTCCTGGATCTGGACGTTGGGATCCAGTGTGACACCGATCAGATCGTTGGCGGCGTCACCGCTGACCACGGCGTCCGAGCCCACCCCCCAGTGATAGGGCAGGCCCACCTGGTGGACGTCGCGGCCGTTGATCCGCAGCGGGGTGAGCCGGTCGGTCACCAGCACCCGCGCCTCGATGGCCGCACGCGGCGAGATGATGGTCGCCCATCCCTCGTTCACCAGTCCGCGTTCGGCGGCGAGTTCCGGTGACACCTCGCAGAACATCTCCGGCTGCAACTCCGCCAGGAACGGCGACCAGCGGCTCATCCCACCCGCGGTGTGATGTTCGGTGAGCCGGTAGGTGGTGAACACGAACGGATACACCTCGCTGCCCGGGGAGTCGGCGCTCGGTGCGTCCAGATTGTCGGTGCGCGCGAAGATCACCCGGGCGGGCGCCTGCTGCTGCGGATACAACGCGTTGGCCACCGGTGATTCCTGCGGCTCGTAGTGCGCCGGCAACGGGCCGTCGACCAGACCCTTCGGCGCGAAGAGCCATGCCTTGCCGTCGGATTGCATGATGAACGGATCGACACCGGAGAGTCCGTCGGCGCCACCGAGTTCCGGGTCGGGTCGGGTATCGGGAGCCTTGTCGACCGGGAAGTCCGGGACGTCGTCGCCGACCCAGCGACGCGCTTGCGCATCCCACCAGAGGTAGCGTTTGCGTTCACTCCACGGTTTGCCGTCGGGATCGGCCGATGCCCGGTTGTAGAGGATGCGCCGATCTGCCGGCCACACCCAGCCCCACTCGTGCTGGCTCACCGAATTCCCGCCCTGCGGAACCCGTCTCGCGGCCTGATTACTGGCGTGCGCGTACACGCCGGTGTAGATCCAGCAGCCACCGGCCGTGGTCCCGTCGGCACGCATCTGGGTGTAGGAGGTGAGATTGTCGCCCTGCTCCGGCCCAGAAGTGAAGTAGCCGTTGATCTCCGAGAGCACCGACTCCGGTTCGGGATTGCCGTGCTCGTCGAGCGGATAGTCCCACGTCATGTCCAGTAGCGGGCGGTCGCGTTCGTCGGTGGAGTCGGCGAGTCGTTCCCGAATCCTCTTGCCCAACTCGTAAAAGAAGTCCAGTTCGCTCTGTGCCTGCCCGGGCGGTGCCACCGCCTGATGGCGCCACTGCACCATGCGCTGGGTCTGGGTGAACGACCCGGCCTTCTCGACGTGCGTGGCCGCGGGCATGAAGAACACCTCGGTGCCGATGTCGGTGGAACGCAGTTCACCCGAATCGATCTCGGGGCCCTCCTTCCACCAGGTCGCCGACTCGATCATGTTGAGGTCGCGGACCACCAGCCACTTCAGCTTGGACATGGCGAGGCGTTGTTGCCGTCCGTTGGCCGACCCGACCGCCGGATTCTGGCCCAGCACGAAGTACCCCTCGACCGTGCCGTCGAGCATGGCGACCGTCGTCTGGTACGTCCCGGCCGGCCCGTTCAGCCGCGGCAGATAGTCGAAGGCCCAATCGTTCTCGGCGGTCGCGGCATCTCCGAACCACGCCTTGAGCAGGCTCACCATATACGCGTCGGCGTAGGCCCAGTAGCCCTTCTGATGCGGTGACCCGACGGCGTCGAGGTAGTCCCCGAAGCTGTCGTGCTTGCCGACCGACGGCATCGGCAGATACCCCGGCAGCAGATTGAACAATGTCGGGATGTCGGTGGAACCCTGGATGCTGGCATGCCCGCGCAACGCCATGATGCCGCTGCCCGGCCGTCCGACGTTGCCCATCAGCAACTGCAGAATCGCTGCGGTGCGGATGAATTGGGCGCCCAGCGTGTGCTGCGTCCAGCCGGTCGCATACCCGAAACAGGTGGTGCGTTCACGTCCCGAGTTGTCCGCGATCGACTCGGCGAGATAGGTGAACTCCTCGATGGAGATGCCGCACATGTCGCGCACCATCTCCGGTGTGTAGCGGGCGAAATGGCGCGAAAGGATCTGGAACACCGACCGCGGATGGGTGAGCGTCTCGTCCCGATAGATGCCCGACGGATCGAGGGCGGGACCACCCGAACCGTGCGACTCACCCACGCCGCGTTCACCTTCGGTGGGTGCGGAGCGGTCCCGGCCGGAACCGGCGTCGTCACCGCCCTCGGCACGGTCATACGCCCACGTCGACGGGTCATAGCTGCCGGACTCGGGATCGAAACCGGAGAACAGACCGTCGAGATCCTCGGTGTCGCGGAACTCCGGAGACACCAGCGTCGCCGCATTCGTATACGCGACAACGTAATCCCGGAAGTACCGCTCGTGGGTGATCATGTAGTTGATCAGGCCACCGAGCAACACCACATCAGAGCCGACGCGGATCGAGATGTGCTTGTCGGCGTTGGCCGAGGTCCGGGTGAACCGCGGGTCGACGTGAATGACGCGCGCTCCCCGCGAGCGTGCCTCCACCACCCACTGGAATCCGACCGGATGTGCCTCGGCCATGTTGCCGCCGATGAGCACGATGCAGTCCGAATTGGCCATGTCCTGCAGTGATTGCGTGGCGCCGCCGCGTCCAAATGAGGCTCCCAAACTGGGAACAGTGGCGGAGTGTCATATACGCGCCTGATTCTCGATCTGGACGGCACCTGCCGCGGTGAAGAGCTTCTTGATCAGATAGTTCTCTTCGTTGTCCAGTGTCGCGCCGCCCAGCGAGGCAATTCCCATGGTGCGCCGCAGGATTCGGCCCTGATCGTCGACGTCCTGCCAGGTCCGGCGTCGTGACTCGACGAACCGGTCGGCGATCATGTCGATCGCGGTGTCCAGATCGAGGTCGGTCCACTCGGTGGCATACGGCGCGCGGTAACGGATCTTCTTCTGCCGCAACGGGTTGTTGACCAGCTGCTCGCTCGACGCACCCTTCGGGCACAGTCGACCGCGCGAGATCGGGGAGTCGGGATCACCCTCGATCTGGGTGACGCGCCCGTCCTTGACGTAGACCTTCTGCCCGCAGCCGACGGCACAGAACGGGCAGACAGTCTGCACCACGGCGTCGGCCGTCGCGGTCCGCGGCACCACCGCGCGGGTACGCGCCGACTGCACGGCCGGACCACGGCCGAACGTGTCGCCGGAGCGCAATTGCCGGAAGACCGGCCACTCCAGGGGGCTGAAGGAGGGCACGAGGCGAGTCTAGCCCGGCGGCCGTCGTCACGGCCGGTGGTGCCCCCAAAAGATGGGGCATGTGCCCGGATCGGGAACTCTCTAGCGTTCGTGGTGACACGGACAGACCCGTGTGACCAGCGTGAATTGGATCGAAGGAAGGCCCTGATGAAACTGACGAGGTTCGTCTCCGCGTCCGCATTCGCCGTCGCCGCAGCAGCGGCGATGGCAGCGCCGGCACACGCCGACGTCGAGTCGATTGCCATCGCCGACCCCCTCGGGGGTTCGTATGCGAGTTCGTGTACCTATCGGGTCGTCGGTGCGGCGACCGGCAACTCTCCGGTGAGCTTCCTCCAGAAGGCCCCCGGCTCGGCGGTGTTCGTCCCGGTGGGAGCGAATGCGTTGCCCATCAACGGCGGTGTCGCGTTCTCCTGGACGCCGTCGACCGCAGGGAAATACACCCTGAAACTCGAACAGGGCTCTACGTCGAAGGAGGAGACCGTCGATGTTGCCACCGGAATCAACCTGGGCAGTCTCTGCATGGCGCTGTGAGGCGAGTCCCGCGGCGCGTGCGCCGATACCCGACGCGGGTGCGTCATCGAGGTTGCTGGGTGGCCATCTCAGTGACCGTCGATCGCACGTGCCCGGCTCGATCGATGTCGATCCATTCGCAGCGATCGCCGTCCTCGGTCACGACGGTCACCGCCATCGATCGGGCCGGTGGCAGGCTACGTATCCGCACCGTGCCGGCCCGGTTGGCGGCCAGAGCGTTCACGATGACGCGACGCGTGGCGTCGTCGAGCGGAGTCGATCGATCGGTGTCGTTCCCGTCGAGACCACGGTCATCGAGCAGGGTGACCGTCACCCCGCGTCGGCGTGCATCGACGACGGCCGCGTCGACGTCGGGGGTACACAAACCCCTGGCACGCAGGAGGTCTCGAAGTCGCGCCTCGGTCAACTCGCATTGCGCTCGGGTGGCCTCGTCGATTCGAGCACCCTCCGCCAGCCGCAGCAGCAGTGGGCGCGCCAGGGCGGTGACGGGGGTCAGCTGGAGTTCTCGCTCATGCGCCGCGGTCTGGGCTGCGGCCGCGTCGGCGGCGGCCCTCGTCGCCCGGCTACGTGCGTCAATGAGGTTGCGCGCCAACGTCCGGTTGACCCGCGCGAAGACGATCGCGATGGCGACGAAACCACCCGACGGGCCGATCAGCAGAATCCCGGGCAGCGCTGTGCCCTCACGCACGAATGACCACGTGCCGACCACCATCAGCGCCGCCAGAAACCCGATGATCGCGGCATATGAGCGGCGGCGCATCCCCAGGATCGACACCACCAGCGCGGGAGGTCCGCTCACCCACAGTGGAATTGCCTGAATGCCGTCGTCGAGAGAGAACAGGTAGGTGGCGCACATGAATGCCGGAGTTGCCGCGATGATCAGCGTCGGCAGGCGCGGTGGCCGGTCGGAATCGCCGGTGACCAGCAAGGCGGTCGACACCGCGAGAGCGGCGATGACGACGACCGGAACCCACCACGGCACCGCTCCCGGGGTGGCCACCGCCGATGCCGCGATCACCGCCACCACCAGTGCGCCGAGGCGGCGGCCGGTCGGCGACCGAATGCCGAGCAGATCGGTGGTGTTGACGGCGGCGGGAACGTCGGTCGCGCGCCATGACACCGTGACGGTGGTGCCGGTTCCGGGCGACGAGGTGATCACCGCGTCGCCACCGCGCACCCGGCGCATGCGTTCGCGGATGGAGAACGCGATCCCGAGTCGTTCCCGCGGCGTGGCGGCGGGATCGAAGCCCGCGCCCTCGTCGGTGACGGTGACGGTGACCCGATGATCGGTGACGCTGATGTGGGCGCGACGCGGTCGGTCGGCGGGGACATGCCGGTAACAGTTGCGAGTGGCCTCGGCGGTGGCACCGACCAGTGCGGCGATCGCGTTCACCGGATAGGTCGAGGAAGCGTGCGCTCGCACGTCGGTGGTCACGTCGATCTCGGGATCGTTGTGCCGCGTGGCGTCGGCGATCGCGGCCGCGACGCGATCCGCATCCGGATCGAGTCCGGCGTTGGTCGCGCGAACGGTGGAATCAAGCGCCTCGAGGGCACGCGCGGCGCGCCGCGGCAGATGCGCCGAATCGGGGTTGCGGTCGGCCTCCAGCAGGCTCGCCATGATCTCGTCATGCGTCAGCGCCCGTGCGACGGTGCGTTCGGCGGAACGGGCGGTGGTGGCGGCGGTGTCCTCGGCGAGCGCGATCGCGGTGGCCTCGGTCCGATCGAGCTCGGCGGCCGTGCGCAGACCCGAGATACCCAGGGCCAGCGGGACCACGGCGAAAGCTGCGCTGCACGCCGCGTCGGTGAGCATCGTCGCCATCCCCGAAAAGCTCTGTGCCACATTGCTGGTCAACCGGATTGCGACGGCGATGGCGAGCAGGTAGACGGCCGCCACGGCCGGTGGCCAGGCGATCATCGCGCAGATGCTGCCCAGCACCACGAACGGGCCCAACCAGAACACCGTGGCGTCATCGAGATGGGTTCCGTCCCAGGCCACCCACCACAGGGCCACGGCCACCAGGATGCCGAGGGTACCGACCCGCGCCCAGCGTCGGAGCCAGGTCGTATCCCAGGACAAGGCGCCGTACAGGCCGACGACCAGGCCGGGCACCACGACGATGGCGATGGCGACCGGCGTCCACCAGAACGCCGACACGGCCCGGGCCTGCGCCACCGCGGGCAGCAGGAACGGGAGGAAGACGAGATAGGCCACGCCCGCGAAGATGCCGTAGTGGCGCAGGGTGCGGGCGACGGCGGAGTTGGTGTCGGCAGGCCCGGTCATCGGCATCACGAGCCGGGTGAGGGACCTGGGTGAGCTCACCGTGCGAATTATCCCGATGTCGGCATGAATTCGTTCGGACTCTGAGCGAATGACATGACAATTGGTTTCGATAGAGGACACATGACATGCGGAGGTGGACGATGACGTGGCGCATCGGAGTGGTCGACGACCACGAATCGGTGATCGAGGGCGTGCGGGCGTTTCTGGGCGACTCATCCGACGTCGAGTTCGTGCGGGGCGCTCCGACGGTCGCCGGGCTGCTGACGGCGCTCGGCGACGACGGGCTCGACCTCGTCGTGCTGGATCTGCGACTCAACGACGGCACCACACCCGCCGACAACATTGCCGCGTTGGCCGACGCCGGGATGGCGACCCTGATCTACACCTCCGGCGATGAGCCGTACCTCGTTCGTGAGGCCGCCGGTGCCGGCACCCTCGGAGTGGTGCGCAAGAGCGCCGCCAAGGCCGAGGTCTGCGCGGCCATCCGCGCGGCCGCGTCGGGGTCGACGGTGCCGTCGATGGAATGGGCGGCCGCCCTCGACTCCGATCCCGGCTTCGTCAACCTCTCGCCGCGTCTGCGAGAGGTGTTGGAACTCTACGCATCCGGCGGGTCGGCCGGTCATGTTGCCCGGGTGACCGGGCTGTCGGCGGACACGGTCAGTGAGTACATCGACCGCATTCGGACGAAATACCGTGAGGCACATCGTGATGCGCCGACGAAGACCGACCTCTACAAGCGTGCCGTCGAGGACGGGTGGCTGCCGATGCCGCATCGTGGGATGGGCTGATCGTCCTCGTCGTCGCTTGGCTGGATGCCCCCCAAAGAGGGGGCTGTCGGAGATCGTGACGGCTTCGTAGCGTCAGAGGTGTTGAAGCGCCGGACTGTTGACCGGCGCACACACTCATGGCGTGAAGGAGATCGGCGATGACGAGTTCACGAGCTTCGGGTGGTGTCCGGGGCGCCAGGGTGGCCGCCGCCGGCGTGGGAATCGGGGCGGTGCTGTGGTGGGGTGGCCAAGCGACGATGACGGGCTGGGCGTATGCCGAGCCCGACGACTCGTCGGCCGTCGCAACGCAGGAGGCGGTGCCCGGTTCCGACGATGAGACAGACGCGGCGGATGTGCCGGACGACACCGCAGGTCAGGCGGTGGAGTCCGAACCGGTGGCACCCGAGTCTGTGGCGCCACCATCGGCCGAATCGGGCGACGCCGGGGCGACGGTGACGGAACCGGCCGCGCCGGCAACTTCCGAGGAACCTGCGGTGACACCGCCGGTCACAGAAGTCGAAGCGGCGCAGGGCCCCCTCGCGCAAAACGAGCAACCTGCCTCCCAACCCTCCGCTATCTCCGAACCTGCTGATGTGCAAGCGGTTACGTCCGTCGAAGCCCCCGCATCACCAGGCGTATCTCCTCAGGGATCGGTCGATGACCACACACCCTCGACCGGTGACGCTCAGCCCGACGATTCGGAGCCTGCTGCGGTATCCCGCGCGGCGGCCCTGCTGGACGTCGAGGCGCCGCCCACGGTGGCCGCCGGGCCGTTGACCGTGGTCGGTTCGACACCCGCGCCTCTCACGATCGTCGACGGTGTGCCGGTGGTGAACGCACCGACGAAGTTCGTCGCCACGGTGCTGGGATTCCTGGGATTCAACCCGTTTGCCGACACCGCCGGCGGGACCACGGTCCCGTCACCGGCATTGGTGTTCGCGTGGGGTCTGTGGCAGCAGATCAACCGTCGCGTGTTCAATTCGTATCCGGTGCTGTCGCCGTCGACACCGACAACCAATTCCGATGGGACGGTGCGTGGTTCGCTCGGTGCCAGCGATCCGGATCGAGATGTGCTGACCTACACCCTGGTCACCGCGCCCGAGCGCGGGACCGTGGTGATCAACCCCGACGGAACCTATGTCTACACCCCGGATGCGGAGTATGCACACGAACTGTCTGTGAATGGTGGTAGCGCGTCCGGATCGGATTCGTTCACCGTCTCCGTCAGCGACGACACCGCGGTCAACGGTTCGCACCTGCACTGGCTTTCGGCGACAGAGCGGTCCTCGGGTACGTTGACGGTCGCGGTGACGATTCTGCCGACGAATGTCGATCCGGAACTGTCGGTGGGTTCGTCGCCGTCGGGTGCCTCGACGGTGTACACGGTCGCCGCCAGTGACGCCGATGGTGATCCGGTGACGGTGTCGGCGTCGACGCCCGCGCATGGAACTGTTGTCGACAATGGTGATGGGACGTGGACGTATACGCCGAATGCCGGTTACGCACATGATCTTTCGTCGGGTGGGTCGACCACTGCGGGGAGCGATTCGATCGTGTTCGGTGCCGGTGATGGGCATGGTGGTGCGGATTCGGTGACGGTGACTCCGTCGATCGCGCCGACGAATGTGTCGCCGGTGGTGTCGGTGGTGACGAGTTGGGCGAACGCGGATGGGTCGACGACGTACGTGTTGACCTCGGTCGATGCCGACGGGGACGCGACCACAATGGCCATCTCGGTTGAGCCACAGCATGGTTCCCTGACCGTCATTCCCGATGCGGCGGGCGGGCCGTTGATCATCTACACCCCGGACCCGAACTACGCGCATTCGCTGAGTGCGGGTGGGGCGAGCATCGCGGGAGAAGATTCGTTCACCGTCACCGTTACCGACCACCACGGAGGTCAGAGTTCCTCGTCGCTCACTCCCTCGATCACCCCGACGAATATGGTGCCCACCCTGACGGTGTCTTCGGTGACTCCGGTGGCCGACGTGATCGCCACGGGGGCGTCGACCACCCCGAACGCCGTCACTGTCGGTTCCGACGGCCTCCTCACGTATGTCGGAGGTACCAACGCCGGCGAGGTCTACATCATAGACTCCGACCCCACGAGTGCGACCTACAACGAGATCGTCGGCACCATCGCCTCACCGTACGCAACGGGTGTTATTGCAACGCCCGACGGGCACACGCTCTACGTCGCCAACATGTATTCGCCGGGAACAGTGTCGGTGTTCGCCGTGGATCCGTCGAATCCAGGTGTGGCGACGGCGATCACGACCCTATCGCTCGGGCCCTTCCCCGGTGACCTGGCGATCAGCCCGGACGGACACACGCTGTATGTCGCGACGACGTCCGATGTGCGTGCCTTCGACATTTCCGGTGGCCCGGACCATGTAACACCGACGGCCACGTATCTGCCGGGTGTGTTTGTCACCGGAGCAGTGGTCAGCCCGGACAACACCCGGCTCTACCTCACTGGTGGAAGTAGCGTCTACGTCATCGACAACGATCCGGTCAGCGGGACATATCGGCAGGTGGTGGGCACGATCGCGATTCCCGCAACGACCGGGGCCGCGATCAGTCCGGACGGCTCGAGGCTCTACGTCAGCAGTCAAAGCAGCCAGGCGATATCGGTCGTTGATGTCGATCCCGCCAGTCCGACATACAAGCAGATCATGGCCACCGTACCGACCACCACCGCGACTGCCAGCGATCTTGCCCTGACCCCTGACGGAACGCGCTTGTACGTCACCCACTACTGAATCCCCCTAGGTTTCGTGCCGCTTCCTTTTGAGTCAGGAAGGATGAGCACATGCCCAAGAAGATCGATCCGGAGGTCAAGGCGCGCGCGTT
>NZ_JBSGIT010000034.1:0-44737 GCF_053605205.1 Gordonia sp. NPDC003950
ACGGGCACTTTCCTGACCGCCGATGGGCAGTCCTTATTGGCCGTCAGCGGGCACTTTCGTGACCGCCCATGGGCAGTTTTTCATGTCCGCTGACAATCACCTTTACGTTGGAGTACGTCCGGGGCGGTCGCCTCGGACGTTCGTCCGCGGTTCGGGGCGTGGCTCGACAATCACCTGTTGTCGCTGGTGGCTTGGCGTGGAAGGTCACCCCGGACCGTGACGGGTCGTTTCGGCCGCTGATTGAGATGTGTTCGCGAACTTGTCGCTGTGTAAAGGTGTGCCGGCGAAACCACCCTGACGAGCCAACCGCACACGGAAGGACAGTATGGACGAAAAGATCTGGGTAGGAATTGATGTCGGTCGGCATGCGCATCACGCCGCCGCGGTCGATGAGGCGGGAACGGTGCTGTGGTCTCGGCGGCTTCCCAACGATCAACCGGCGATCGAAGCGCTCATGGACCGGGTCGCCGACATGAAATTCGTGGTGTGGGCGATCGACATGACCGCACCGGAATCGGCGCTGCTGAGGGGTGTGCTGGCTGCGCGGCGCCAGCAGATCCGCTACGTGCCCGGCCGGGTCGTGCACAGCATGACCGGTGCGTTCGCGGGTGAGGGCAAGACCGATGCCCGCGATGCGGTCGTGATCGCCCAGACAGCCCGCCTACGTGGCGATCTCGCCACCGTCTCGGCGCCCGACGACGTCGCGATCGAACTCGACCTGCTGACCGGACATCGCAACGACCTCGTCGCTGAACGTACGCGAGGCATCAACCGCCTGCGCGGCCTGCTGACCCGCATCTTCCCTGCACTAGAACGGTGTTTCGACTACTCGACACTGACCGGTCTAACGTTCCTCACCCGCTTCGCCACGCCATCTGCGATCGCTGCGGTCTCTGACGACGAGATCTACGACCACCTGCGCAGTCACGGCGTCCGCCGACCCACGATCCCGAAGATGATCGACAAAGCCCGTGCCGCGGCGGCCGCGCAGACCGTCACCCTGCCTGGCGAGGCGACCACAGCCCTACTGGTGCAACACGCGGCTACCTCGTTGGTCATGCTGACCCGTCAGATCGCCGACCTGGATAAGCAGATCACCGAGGTGTTCCGCCGCCACCGTCACGCACGGATTCTCGAATCCGTGCCAGGCATCGGCACCCGAAGCGGCGCTGAGCTCGTCGCGATCACCGGCGGCGACCTCACTTCGTTCGGCTCGCCCGCCAGACTCGCCGCCTACGCCGGTCTTGCTCCGGTACCGCACGACTCCGGTAACCGCCGGGGAGCCTTGCGTAGACCCCAGCGTTACCACAGAGGACTTCGCAAGGTGTTCTACATGGCCGCACTCAACAGCTCGCAACGCGACGGCCCGTCCCGCGAGTTCTACCAGCGCAAACGACGCGAGAAGCGTTCCCACGTCCACGCTCTCATCGCTCTCGCTAGACGTCTGGTTGACGTGGTCTGGGCACTGATCCGCGACGGTAGGGTGTGGTTGCCGCGGCCGACCGTCGAGCGGGTGTCAGTCGATGAGGTGGGCGCGATGGCTGGATGACTGGCGGGGCCGGTCAGATCTCGGCACGTGCGTGCGTACTAGCGGGACACTGGATGCGTGTCGGTTCGGGTACTCGGCCACCAGCTTGCTCTGCCGACAAGTGTGGCGATGGTCGGCACAACGATGGTGCGGACGATGAAGGTGTCGAGCAGCAGGCCGATGCCGATGATGAGTCCGACCTGGGTCATGATCGAGATGGATCCGGCCATGAGTCCGAACATGCTGGCAGCGAAGATGAGGCCGGCCGAGGTGATGACTGATCCGGTGTTGGTGACGGTTCTCAGGACGCCGATGCGGATGTTGTTTTGGGATTCTTCGCGTAGGCGAGAGATAAGAAGCATGTTGTAGTCGGCGCCGACCGCGACGAGGACTATGAAGGCCAGTAGTGGTACGGGCCAGGCGATATCGGTTTTGAGGATGTGTTGAAAGATCAGGACACCGATACCCAGTGCCGCGGTGTAGTTGAGTATGACGGTGCCCAGAAGGTATAGCGGCGCGATGAGTGCTCGGAGTAGGAGTATCAGGATCAGGCCGACGATGGTGAGGGTGGCCAACGCTAGGAGTCGGAAGTCTTCGGTGAGTAGACGTTGCAGATCGGCGTTGATGGCGGGGAACCCGGCTATCGCGATGTTGGAGTCCTGCAGGGTTGTGTTCGGTCTGGCGGCGAGTGCGACATCGGTGATTGTGTCGGCCAGTTGCATGGCCTCGGTGCTGTAGGGGTCGAAGCTGGTTTGTATTGCGTAGCGCACGGTATGGCCGTCGGGCGAGACGAACTGGCGAGCGACGTCGACGAAACGGCGGTCTGCGTTGGCCTGAGGTGGGAGGTAGAAGCCGGTTGCTGAGTTTGTTCCGGCGGTCTCGCGGGCGGAGGTTTGTAGTTGTGTGGCTAGCGCGGCCATCCCGGCGAGTTGTTGAAGGTTGCTGTCGATCAGCGCGGATACACCGGCGGCGAGTTGGCGTGATCCCGCCGCGAGTTGACTGATACCTGTTTGCAGTTGGGTGAGCTTGCCGGGAAGGTCTTGGCTGCTGATGCTTCCCAGCGTGGAGCCCAGTGAGTTGACGGTGGAAGTGAGTTGGTCGGTGACTGTTGAGATCGGTGTATCCAGCTGCGCGAGTTGTGTTGACAGCGTGGCGATCTGGTCGAGGGTCCCGTTGCTCAGTAGGGCGTCGAGATTGCGGGTCTGCGCGCGCAGAGCTGCGCACTGCGGGACTTGGGTGCACCAGGGCGCATTATCGAGGATGGGCAGGATCGAGGTCACTGTTGCCAGGGCTGCAGATGTTTGGCGGGTGAGCGCGGCCAGCTGTGGGGCATTCTGAGAAGCGCGATCGAGCGCTGGTGCAGATGCGGCGAGTTGGCGGAGTATCGGCTGGTACTGCTGAATTTGCTGCCCTGCTGTGCTTGCCTGATCGAGGATGCCGGCCAGGGGGGCCAAGTTGGTGCGTACCTGGGTGTCGAGCTGAGTAAGCCCGTCGGCGAGTTGGAATGCGCCGGTACGGAGCTGTTCGAGGTCACCTCGGCGGTTCTGGCCATCGTCGACCGCACCCGCCAGCCGGTCCCCGATCTGACCGTTCTGCCAGGACAGCTCGGCTTGCTCGAGCTTGTCCCCGGTGGGACGGGTAACACCGATGACTCGAGTCACTCCGGGGATCTGGGATACACGTGAGGCCATTTGCTCAAGATCGGCCAGCCCGCTGGCAGTACGGAGATCGATCGGTGCATCTACAACGAGGAACTCAGTGATAGTGACGTCTTGAGGGAAATGACGGTCGAGCAACGCGTAGCCTTCGTTGCTGTCGGTTGTCGCGGGCTGCCCCTCACGATCGTCGAAGGTGATCTGGATGCCCATCGCGAAGACGCTAAGCACGATTAGCCCGACCAGGGTTAGTGCCAGCAGAGGCACAGGACGCCGCACGACGAGCACGGCGACGCGATTCCAGTACTTTCGGGTCAGATCTCGTCTGGGTGCGCCCCAGCCGAATCGCGCCGCCCACAGCAACACCGGTGGTAGCAGGGTGACCGTGGCGAGGAATCCGATGAGGATGGCGATCGCGCATGCCGGACCCAAGGTGGAGAACACGCTCAGCTGACCAAACACCATCGCCAAAAAGGCCAGCGCCACCGTGGCAGCTGAAGCCAGGATGACCCGTCCGATAGTTGCTGTCGCGTCCACGAGCGCAACCTCAGTGGTAGCGTCCTGGCGTAGCCGTTCGTGATAGCGACTGATGAAAAAGACTGAGTAGTCGACCCCGGCTCCGAGCAGGATGACGGTCATGAACGCGACGGTGAACTGCGATACCGGCATACCGAGTTCGCCGAGTGCGGACAAGACCCCGCGGCCCACGCCGAGGCTGACACCGATCACCAACAACGGCACCAGCGCGGTGAACAGCGATCGGTAAACGATCAACAGAATGATCGCGATAAGCGCCACCGTCGCCACAGTGATCACGACTAAATCGCTTTCAGCACTGACGATCTGGTCACTGAAAGTGGCCGTCGGCCCGGTGACATGGACAGTGGTGTCCGTACCGTCAAACACGCGCTGCGCGGTTTGGCGCACGGTCTCCACAGCATGCGTGGCCGTTGGCCCTCCCAAAGTTCCGGTGACCCCGACAGGCAAGTACCAGGCTTGCCCGTCCTCACTCAAGGCCTGGCCGGCCGTCGTCGGATCGGAGAGCAAATCCCGCACTGACTGCACATCGTCGAAATTTTCGCGCAACTGCAGAACGAGCATGTCGTAGCGTTCCCGCGCCACGTCGGTGAACCCGTTCGGGTTCTCCATGGTCACGAAAACAGTGGTCTTGGCGCCCTTCTCACCGAACGCACCACCCATCTGATCGAGTGCTTGAAACGATGGAACCCCAGCAGGGATCGGATCAACAGACTGCTGCCGCACCACCGTCTCCAGCTGGGGAAACAGTATCGCCAAGACGATACCCACAGCCACCCACGCCCCGATGACGAGGAATCTGTGCGCCAAGGTGAACCGTGCCAACCGCCCCAATGTCGTGCTGTACTCGCTGCGTTCCGCCAACCGGCGCGCCGCCAAGCGCCCACCACTTGGACGTTGGACCACCATACGCAGCACCTCACCCTCGACCCAGCCCGTCTACGAAACCGACGGTATCGTTACGGTACTAGCAGTACCGTAGATGGGGAAGGAGGTCAGGAGGTTTGGTGTCGCCGGTGGGCCATGAGGAAATCGTCGACAAGCTGTTCGAGATCGCCAACGGTCATCGACCGAATGCCCGTGAGCTTGGCAAAGACAAGGGGGCCCGCCAGTTGAGTGACTGCCATGGTCAAATCGAGGTCGCCGAGCTCCGCCGTGGCCACGTCACTCGTCAAAACTCGATCGAATGGTTCTCGATACTGCTCGACGACTCGACGACTCGACGACGCAGTGGCGCGAGCGCGTTCTGATCCCCGTCGGATTGCCCGGATTGCCGGGGCTGCTCGGGAAGCATTGCCAACCATGCCAGCGTCGTCAACTGCAGCGGTGCCTGCTCAATAAGCTCAGCCTGCCGCTGCATCAGCTTCAGCAGGTCATCACGGATCGACGTCGTCGTCTCGGGGGTCTCGGCCTGAGGCAACAATCGCTCGAAGGCAGCCGCCACCAGATCTGTGGAGCTCTCGAAGTGACGATACAAGGTGGTGCGAGCAACACGAGACAGTCGAGTGACCGCCTCCACGGTAACGGCTTCGACCCCGCCACTGTTCAGCAAGGTCACCGCAGCATCCAACAAACGCTGACGCGACCGAACCCGCCTCGGGTCAACATCGTCGGAATCGATGGTTTCCACCTGGCCACTCCCTATATAGCCAAAATCACGAACCCCTGACTGCACAACAATACCGTCGGTAACAGAGCGAAACTGCCAGTGGCGGTACCGATTGAAGGCTCAGAAAGGTCACTTATGAGGGGCGACAAACCACTACCAGCACACGCACCATGGTGCATGGGATGCGGCGAAGACAACCCCAATGGCCTGCACCTCGAGGTACACCTGCACGGCGACCACGTCTACGCCGACCTGCAATTCGACGAGCGCCACTCAGGAGCCCCGGGACTCGCCCACGGCGGAGCCATCTCAGCGGCATGCGATGACATCATGGGTTTCACCCTGTGGATCGCCGAGACACCCGCAGTCACCCGAACCCTCACCGTGGAGTATCGACGCCCGGTCCCACTGCACACCCCCGTGCACATCACCGCCTCCCTCGTCGACGAAACCGACCGCGCGCTCTTCATCGAAGCCAACGGTACTGTCGGCGACACAACCTATTTCGCCGCAGAAGCGGTCTTCGTAAAGGTCGACTTGAGTCATTTTCTTCGTCACGGAGACTGGGGCGCCACAGCAGACCTCATCACCAGATTCTTTCAGGCCGACTAGCGACCGCCAGGCACGCCACCAAGCAGAAGAGTCGCCCCGCATCCACCAGCTGGCCCATCCTTGCGCACCCGCATTGAGATCCACGTCCGCGGTGACATGTCCCTGCGGCTTGTTCTGCGATCGGCTACGGGGCACCCGCAGTGCCCGGCCGGTGCGCAGGCATGTGACCAACTCCCGTTTCAGGGCGCCTCGACCTTCGATGTACAACGATTGGTAGATCGCCTCGTGACTGATGCGCATGGACTCATCCTCCGGGAAATCAACTTTCAGCCGGTGCGAGATCTGCTGCGGGCTCCATGCCGTCGCCCACCGTCGGTCCTGCCGATGCGGCTTGTTCAGTCCTTTCCACGCGGGCGTGTCGGGGCCTGCGACGGCGGTGCCGTCGGGCCGGCGGACGGCCCCGGAGAGCCGCTCCTGCACATACTCACGCAACCTGTCGTTGTCTACCAGCTTCGCCGTTTTCGGGCGTTTCGCGGCTTGCTGCGCTTTCCACTGCGCCACTCCGGCTCGGTAGACCTGCGTGCCGCTGCGGGTCGCCGCGTTGCGGCGCAGCTCGCGTGAGATCGTCCCCGGGTCGCGTCCGATCCGACGGGCGATCTCCCGCACGCCGACATCCTGGGCGCGCAACAGTGCGATCTCCTCACGCTCGGTGAACGACAGGTAGCGGCCCGTGGGCTCGTCCAGGCTGATCGGCGGCATGCCGCCAGCGTGACGGAACCACCGGGACCCGACCGGCCACGACACGCCGACGGCCTCCGCGGCGTCGGCAGTCGTCGCTCCTGAGGCGATCGGCCGCCAGAAATCGCGCTGCACCGCACGCGAGGGTTCCGGTCTCCCCGGTGACCGCATCGACGGGCGCAACGCCCGATCCGCCGCCCACTGCCGGCGGGCACCCACCGGCGCCTGGCGTGTCTGCTTGTTGCTGCGTCCCATCGCACACCTCCGTCATCGAGGTGTTGCGACGACCGATTGAATCCACCCTGCGATCCGGCATCGCTGTGATGGACGAGCTTGCTCAAATCGACCACCCCGCAACGCTTTCTGTTATCTATCGCATTGTTGATCGCATCGGTCACCAAGTTCACCGTCATCTCCGTGGACACCTTCCAGCCGACGACCTTGCGGGCGAACACGTCAGTCACGAATGCCGTGTAGGCCCAACCAGATTCGGTGCGGCAGTAGGCGAAATCGGCCACCCACAGGCGGTTAGGTGCCGCGGCATAGAACTGCCGGTCGACCAGATCCGTCGGCCGCTTGGCCGCCGCGTCAGGAATGGTCGTGCGCACCCGCTTCTTCTTGATCGCGCCGTGCCATCCCATCTCCCGCATGACCCGCTCAACCGTGCACCGAGCAACATCTAATCCGGTGCCACGCAGCATTATCCACGTCTTTCGTGTACCCAGAACGCGGGTCAGGGGTTTGTTCTTGCGGAGCATGAAGATCGCATCGATGACCTGCGCGTCGGTGAGCATCCGCACGCTCGGCCCGCGGTTGATGTGGTCGTAGTATGTGGACTCCGGCGATGCGCCAGCCGTGCTCAGACAGCACGGCGCACATCGAATCGACTCCCCAGATAGGACCATCCGCACCCACCCGGTGTCCTTGGTGGTGCGGATGAAGTCCACAATTACCGGTGTGGCCGGTCGATCTCGGCCGCGAAGAAAGCCGACGCCGCCTTCAGGATCCGGTTGGCCCGTTTGAGTTCGGCGACCTCCTGTTTGAGCCTGCGGATCTCCTCGTTGTCGGCTTTCGCGGTCGCGCCCTCAGCATCAGCGGCCGGGGCCTTACGAACCCACTGACGAACAGTCTCCGCCGAGGTCACCCCCAGCAGATCTGCGGTCTTGCGCATCGCTGGCCACTCCGCCGACCCTTGCGCCACCAACTGGGCCACCATCTCCACGGCGTCTCGCTGCAACTCAGCCGAGTACCGCTTCGATCCCGCTGCCATAGGTTTCATCCTCCCTTGAGAGGAGCCCTCCGGAAACCCGGGGACGGATCAGTACCACCGTTGCGCGGGTGTTGAGTGCCGGCCGACGCTCGGTGTGGACAACCATTCGGTACTTCACCGTTGCCGGTCGCGCTGCCGCCCCCCATTCGACACGCCCATGCCCCGACGACCACCGTGACATAGGGTTTCTGTGGTGTGAACGCTTGGTCGTGGGGTGCACGGCGCCCACGGTGGGCCGAGGGAGTTCGAGGTGGTGGAGGAATCGGTGACGGGTCCAGCGGAAACGCCGGAAGAGATCGACGCGGCCGAGTCGTCGGTGACACCGGTCCGTCGTCCGCCGACCCTCGACCCGATCCGCGCGCTCATCCCGCACACGGTGAGCACCCCCGCGGCCACCGCCGTCAGCGACGGGCACACCGTGCTGTCGTATGCGCAGCTCGCGGCACGTGCCCGACGCCTGGCCATCGACCTCGGCAAGGGTGGCATCCGCTACGGCGACCGCGTCGCCCTACGCCTGCCCCGTAGCGCCGACACCGTCGTCGCGATGGTCGGCGTGCTGATGGCCGGCGCCGCCTACATCCCGCTCGACCCGGCCCTCGACTCCGACGCTGACACGGCCTCCGACGATGACGGCCCGGCCGCGGGACCGGTCGCGACGATCAGTGCCGGGCTCACCATCGACTGGCACCGCGACGACGCCGGCGCACCCCAACCGGGCGATGCGTACCTGCTACCCGTCGCCGGCACCGACCGCTGGGTCGGCGTCACCCGCGCCAACCTCACCGCCATGCTCGGCGCCGGCCTCGACGTCGTCGCCGCCGGACCCGCCGACGTGTGGAGTTGGGCGCACCCGCTCACCGCGCTGCAGTCGGCGTGGGAGGTGTTCGGTGCGCTGGCCTCCGGTGGGCGGGTGGTGGTGATCGACGCCGCCGCCGCAGCGGACCCGACGCTGCTGGTCGCCGCCCTGGACACCTATGCCGTCACCATCGTCACCCAGACCCCGACGGAGATGACCGGCCTCACCGACCCGGCCGCCGCAGCAGCCATCGCCACCGACCTGCCCGCCCTGCGGTGCATCGTCACCGGCGGTGACCCGACACCCATCGCGCACGCCGACTGGTTCGCCGCCCACCCGTACCTGCGGCTCGTCGCGCTGCGCGGTCACGCCGAAACCGGTGGGTGGTCGGTGGGCGGGGAGGTCGACCCCACCGCCGGCACCGGTGTCCGCGGGGCCGTCCTCGACGGGATCGACTGGTCGGTCCGTGACAACCAGGGGCGTGAGGTGGCGCCCGGACAGAGCGGCGAACTGTATCTCTCCGGAACTCAACTGGCGCGCGGATATTGGGGCGATCCGGTTCAGACCGCGGCCCGGTTCGTCGCCGACCCCGACCAGGTCGGCGGCCGCATGTTCCGCACCGGGGAGATCGTCGCCGTCGACGAGGACGGGCGGGTGGTGGAGCCCGGGGGCGCTGGTGCGGGCGTCGATGACGTCGACGTCAGCGCGCCCGAGAGTGCTGTCAACGCGGACGAGAGTGCTGTCAACGCGGACGAGGGCGCTGTCGACGGGGACGAGGGCGCTGTCAACGTCGCAGAGGGCGCTGTCGACGTCGGAACGAGCGCTGTCAACGTTGCAGAGGGCGCGGTCGAGGCGGTGGTCGACGAACCTGTCGTCGATGGACCTGTCGTTGATGAGCCCGATCCGGCTGACGTTGCTGTCGGTGTCGCCGACGACGCTCCCGCCGAGCCGGAGACCGTGCCCACCGATGACGAATCCGAACATGATGCGCTGCTGCGGTTCTGGGCGGAGACCCTCGACGAGTATCCCGGTAACTTCGGTCTCGTCGACCGTCGGCCGGCCGATCGCAAACCGTCGGCCGGGGTCATCTCCCGCACCATCACCGAGGGCCTCGTCGGACTCATCGACCGCACCGCCCGTCGCCACGACGCCACCGTCGTTCATATCTTGCATGCGGCAACGGCTTTCGCGCTCAGCGTGCACACCAGCCGTGACGACATCGCCGTCGTCACCCCCATCGGACCGGGCGAGGGTGACGCCGAACCGGCAACGGTGGTGCTGCGCACCCGATTTCCCCGATCGCTCACCGTCGGTGAGATGATCGACGCCGTCCGCGACGCCGACGTCGCCGCCGCCGACCACGCGCAGATCGACCTCGCCGACATCGTCGAACAACTCGACCTGCCCGTTGCCGCGGAAACGCGCCCGGTGACTCAGGTGCAGTTCGCCGTCGGCGACACCGTCGAGGCGAATGCCCACGGATACGACCTGCGGGTCGTCGTGGACCCGAACCCGGAGAACCGTCAGATCCACCTGGTGTATCCGCTGGATCTGTTCTCCCACAAGCCCATCGAGCTGCTGGCCGCCCGCATCGGGCAGGCGCTGCGCGTGCTCACCGGCGATCCGGGTGAGCCGGTGCAATCACGGATGCTGCTCACCCGCGCAGAGCAGGCGTTCATCGCGACCCGGGCCGGGGCTGCCCCGGATGACGCGGACCCGCCGCTGTTGTCCGAGCTGTTCGAGACCGCGGTGCGTCGTTTTCCGAACCTCATCGCCGTCGACGATGGCTACCGCACGTTGACATTCGACGAACTCGACTGGTGGGTGTCGGCGACGGCTCGGCACCTCACCGACAACGGGGTGGGCGCCGGTGATCGGGTGGCGTTGCTGATCGAACGGTCCACCGAATGGGTGGTCGCCTTCTGGGCCGTGGGGCGCGTCGGGGCGACGTGCGTGATGGTCGACGGTGCCGCGGAGACGGAGGATCTGGCCGGGGTGCTCGAGGCATGCGCGACGCCCTTTGCGCTGACCCACAGCGACATTCCGCCGCTGCCCACCAAACCGATTGCCGCGTCACATGATCCGTGGGTTTCGCCCGATGCGTTGGCATACGTCGTGGTCCGCTCTGCTGACCGTGGTGACGGATTCGCCGCGGAGAGTGTCGGAGTGACCCATCGCGGGTTGCATCGCCTGGCGCGTATCGGTGGCGTCGACGTCCTCGACCGGGTGGCGTTGACCACCGGCCCTGACTCGGACCTGTCGGTGCTGAGCCTGATCCTCGCCGCGGTCGGCGGTGCGCCCGTCGTCGTCGCTCCGGCCGCCCGCGACGACAGTGAACTCGCCGACTGGCTGCGCGGTGCGCACGCCTCGGTGATCATCGCCAATGCCGCTGTGCTGCAGACGCTTCAGCCCGTCGAGCTGCCCGCGGTGCGGCATGTGCTCGTCACCGGCGATGCGCTGCCCGCCGAGCTGGCCGACGCGTGGTCGGCGACGGCGGTCCTCGACCACATCCGCGGCCCGGAGGAGGCCACCGTCATCGGGACAGTGGTGCGGTATCGGCGTGGCGTCGACCCCGATCTGATCGGAAATCCGTTGGCGGGTATGGGTGCTGTGGTGTTGGGTAGTTCGTTGGAGCCGGGCGCGCCGGGCGCGGTGGGCGAACTGTACTTGGTGGGGACCGGACTGGCCCGCGGGTACATCGGCGATCCGGCGCTCACCGCATCACGCTTCGTGGCCGGACCGGGTGGCGGGCGACTGTTCCGGACGGGGCGGCGGGTGCGGTGGGATGTCACCGACGACGGCCCGGGCGGGTTGATCGGGGTTCGGGCATCCGAATGACGACGCCCGACGTCGGTGATATCTCTGGCCGGGTGAGCCCGTCCGTGCCATTCCCTCCGCGACAGGACCGACTGATGCCGCGCAGTTCCACCGCGGTGGTCTCGACTCGCCGCTCGCCCTGGGGGTTCGCGGCGGCTCGACCGACGAGGGGGTGCTCGACCGACGAGGGTCGGCTCGACGACGGTTCGGTCTACCGGACCGGCGGGGTCGGACTCGGCCGACGGAAACCACAGCATGACTGCCGGAGATGATCCGGGTTGGCTCCGACGAGTCATGCTGCACGCGTGCGTAGTTGGGCGAAATTTGCTCCGGAAAGGTCTTGGCACTCGTCACGTGGGAGTGCTAATCTGTCGGCACGCAGTGATGGTGAGTGTGGTGCCGTCAACCTGGCGGCATCCCTGGACATAGGAGGTGTTTGCTGTGCTGCGTGTCGATCCTTTTGCTGCTGTTGATGACTGGGCAAGGGTCCTGTTGGCCGGGGAGCCGGTTGCTACCCGGCGTACTCCCCGGTTCATGCCCATCGACGTGTTCAAGGTCGATGATCACTATTCGCTGGTCGCGGACCTACCCGGTGCAGATCCCGGTTCGATCGACCTGAGTGTCGACAACGGAGTGCTCACGTTGTCGGCACACCGCAGTGCTCGGTCCGACGACGGGGTGCAATGGCTGGCCAGCGAACGATTCTCGGGTACCTACCGCCGTCAGATCACCCTCGGTGACGGCGTCGACCCGGCCAGGATTTCGGCCGCCTACGACAATGGTGTGCTGACCGTGACCATTCCGGTGGCCGAGCAGGCCAAACCCCGCAAGATCGAGATCGGCCATTCCGGGGCAGGGCGCCAGGAGATCACCGCCGGGGCGGGCTGAGGGCCCATCGACTTCCGTTTCCATGAGACGTGAGTTGATCAGTAGAGGTTATGGACATGACGGATTGCCTCGATGTGGTTGTCACGCAGGGACTTCCTGAGATTCTGGAGCCGGAGGAGGCCTGGCTGGCCGCCGAGATCGACGCACTGTTTGCCGCTGCCCACCAACGCCGATGCCGTTGCGTCGCACGGTCCAGAACGACAACAGCGTTCGGTCGGGCGGCTCGGCGGCGGATCGGTGGCACCGAGAATCCCGACGGTGATGGCGGCGGACGGCGGCCGTCGTCGCGCGGTGGTCGGCAGCGCGCACCGCCTAGTCGGTGGTGGATGCCGGACGCCCAAGCCCGTGGAATCGACCGATAGTGGGAGGAGGTGATCGGTGGCGCCGCGTGAAAGCCGGTGACACAGGAAGATTCCGATCGCACAGTGATATCTCGAAGGTCAGGTGAGGTGGTTCCGGGTCGTCGGGACCCGAGAACCCCTCCCTGCCAGAGGTATTCGTTAACGAGTACGGCCTTAGTCGAAAGGTGGGATTCATATGCCAGTCGATCGCTTGCGTGCCTCCGTTGATGCCGACGTGGCGGACGTTGTGGAGCAATGTCTGTCGGTCGATCCGGCCGATGCCGACATCAGCGAGCCCGACATCGACAGCGTGACCGTCGAAGCCGCCGACGCCGACCTGGCCGAACAGGCTCTGCCGGTCGGGTCCGACGACCCGGACGAGTACCGGGACCGCCGTGGATAGTCGATGGTGCGGTTGTCACTGACCAGGGATGCGCGCGGGGGATGTCCCGCGCTCGGGCCGGCGGATACGCCCCCCGTGCCTTGCGGCGGCTCGACTGGCGGAATGAGTGAACCAGCCGGTCACGATCCCGTACTTCGGGCTGAACAGATAGACGAGGGTGAACAAGATGCCTGTGTCAGAACGACCATGCCGCCGGGTGAGGTGTCCTGATAGTAGGAGATGTAGAGGCCGACGACGCCGCTGACGACTGCGGCGGCTGGGGCGACGATCAGCATCCGGGGGAGCCGGTCGGTCAGCAGATGTGCGGTGGCGCCGGGGATGATGAGCATGGCCACCACCAGGACGATGCCGACCACCTGCAGCGCGGTGACGGCGGTCAGGGCCAGCAGCCCGAGAAGTGTGGCGCCCAGGACTCGTGGGCTCAGGCCGATGGCGAAGGCGTGCGTGGAATCGAAGGCGTACAAGGTGAAGTCGCGTCGTTTGGCGAGCAGGACGACCGCGACGATGCCGCCGAGGATCGCGATCTGCAGCAGGTCGCTTCGGGAGACGCCGAGGAGGTTGCCGAAGATGATGTGGTTGAGATCGGTCTGACTCGGAGTCACCGAGATCAGCACCAGGCCCAACGCGAACAGCGTCGTGAACACGATGCCGATCGCGGCGTCCTCCTTGACACGGCCACGGTAGCGGACCGCGCCGATCAACCCGACGGCGAGGAATCCGAAGATGATGGCGCCCAACGCGAAGGGGGCGCCGAGGATGTAGGCGAGGACGACGCCGGGCAGCACCGCGTGCGAGACCGCGTCGCCCATCAGCGACCAGCCGATGAGCACCAACCAGCACGACAGCAGTGCACACACCACCGATGCGATGATCGTCGCGGACAGCGCGCGGGTCATGAATCCGTAGGCGAACGGGTCGACGAGCAGGTCGATCATCGTCGCTCCCCGGTGACCGGCGCGTCGTCCAGCGGATCGAGTCCGAAAGCGCGAATGAGGTTGTCCGGGGCGATGACTCGCTCCGGCGTGTCATGCACCAGCACCCGGCGCATCAGCAACACGGCCTGATCGGCCAACTGCGGCAGCGCCTGCAGGTCATGGGTGGACACCAGCACGGTGGCGCCGTCGTCGGCGAGTTCCCGCAGGAGCGCGATGATGGTGGCCTCGGTGCGTTTGTCGACACCGGCAAACGGCTCATCGAGGAGCAGAATGGACGCGCCTTGCGCGATACCGCGGGCGACGAACGCCCGTTTGCGTTGCCCACCGGACAATTGGCCAATCTGTCGGTCGGCGAACTCGGTGAGCTCGACGCGGCGCAGCGCCTCGTCGACCGCCTCGTGATCGCGCCGGCGGGGACGACGGGTGAGACCGAGATGCCCGTAACGGCCGGTCATCACCACCTCACGCACCGAGATGGGAAAGCTCCAGTCGATGTCCTCGGATTGCGGTACGTAACTGACGGTTCCGCCGCGTCGAGCACGGGCCGGGGTGAGTCCGTCGATGCGGACACCACCGGACTGCGGGGTGATCAGACCCATGATCGTCTTGAACAGGGTGGATTTGCCGGAGCCGTTCATCCCGACGAGACCGCATACGGTGCCGGCGTGAAGCCGCAGGGTGGTGTCGTGCAGGGCGAGGACGTCGCCGTAGCGGACCGTCACGTCGTCGACGTCGATGGCGTAGCCGGTGTCGGTGGCCGTCATGACGCGGGTGCGGTTCCGGTGAGGCCGGTGACGATGGTGGTGACGTCATGGCGGATGAGGTCGAGGTAGGTGGGCACCGGGCCGTCGGCCTCGGACAACGAGTCGACGTAGAGGGTGCCGCCGAAGCGGGCGCCGGTGGCCGAGACCACCTGCTGCATCGGCTTGTCCGACACCGTCGACTCGCAGAACACCGCCGGAATGCCCTGCTCGCGAACGACATCGATGACACCGGCGACCTGTTGCGGGGTCGCTTGGGATTCGGCGTTGACCGGCCACAGGTAGTGCTCGGTGAGGCCGGCGTCGCGGGCGAGGTAGGAGAACGCGCCCTCGCAGGTGACCAGGGCGCGCTCGTTGGCCGGCAGTTCCTGCAGCGCGGCGACGAGGTCGTCCTGGACGCCGTCGAGTTGCTGCTTGTAGGCGGCGGCGTTGGCCCGGTACGTCTCGGCGCCGTCGGGATCGAGATCGGTGAACGCGGCGACCAGGTTGTCGACGTAGATCCCGACGTTCACCGGGCTCATCCAGGCGTGCGGATTGGGTTTGCCCGCGTAGGCGTCGGAGGCGATCGGGATCGGGTCGACGCCCGCGCTGACCACGACGTGCGGCACGTCGAGATCCTCGACGAACTGGCCGAACCAGGCCTCGAGATTGAGACCGTTGTCGACGATCAGTGACGCCGTCGACGCGTTGCGGACGTCGGCGGGAGTGGGTTCATAGCCGTGGATCTCGGCGCCCGGTTTGGTGATCGACTCCACTTGCAGGCGATCGCCGGCGACGTTGGCGGCGATGTCGGCGAGCACGGTGAACGTGGTGAGGACGACGGGCTTGTCGCCGTCGGCGCGTGAGCTGCCCGAGCATCCGATCACCGTCCACGCGGCCATCAACCCCGACGACCATGAGTGTCATCAAACGAACTCGATGTTGCGGCATGCCTACATCATAAGTTCGGCGACCCGTATTAGTGCAAGTCCGGCGAAACCGACCGGGGTGGGGGCTTTGCTCGACCAATCGTTCGCGTTGCGAAATCAAATGCGGGAGTTGTGCTGCACCGCGCGGCCGGTGCCCGTAATGTCCCTTGCGGCAACGGCGTTGCCATCGTGCGTGTCGAGGTGGCGCGCCGACAGTGAGTTGGGGAAACCGGAAAGGGTCCTCCACCATGACAATTCGCTGGTCTCGTCGTGCTCGATGCCGGGTGATGGTGTCATCGATCGCGGCGTGCACCGCGTCGGCGATGACGGTGGGCCTGGCGGGTCACGCCTGGGCCGTGGACCCTGATCGTCTCCGCAACGACGCCGGCTGCGTGTGGCGCACCCCCGAGGAGCAGGCCCAGCACGTCCAGACCTGTACCTTCTACTCAGAATCGTTGGGGCGCAACGTCGTCGTGCAGGTTCGCGCCTCCGACAACGAGGCCGGTGAGACCGAACACGCCGTGTACTTCCTCGACGGACTCGGTGCGAATCCGGAGTACAGCACCTGGTCGACCGCCGACGCGGGCGCGGTGTCGTCGTATTCCACCGGCACGAATCTGGTGATGCCCGCCGGTGGTGCCGGTGAGTGGATGACCGACTGGCAACAAGCCCCCACCGGTAGCGACACCGCGCTGCAATGGGACGGGTTCGTCGGCGACGAACTGCCCGCGTACCTGGCGGAGAACTTCGACGTGGGGACGTCGAACAACGCGATCGTCGGGGTGTCGATGTCGGGGGCACCGGCGGTGATCATCGGGCTCAATCATCCGAAGGTGTTCAGCGTCATCCGCTCCTACTCCGGCTACTACGAAACCGACAATCCTGTTGGCTGGATCGCGATTCCACTGATCCAGATCGCGCGCGCGAACATCACCAACGGGCTGTGGGCGATGTGGGGACTGCCTCTCAGTGAGGGCAACACCTGGGCCGTCAACGACGTCTCGCAACGGATCGCCGAGGCGAAGGCCAACGGGCAGACCGTCATCATCTCCACGGGCACGGGAATCCCGACCGAGATCGAACTGTCCACGGCGTGGGGGTTGATCCAGCAGGTCGCGCAGGACACGCCCGAACTACTGCCGGTCCTGTTGCCGGCCGCGGTGCAGGGATTGGCGTTGGGGATCGTGCTGGAGGTCGGGGCGTTGGTGTCGACGGTGATCCTGCAGGGCATCGCCACCGCTGCCGGGGTGCCCATCGAATTCAAGTACGCCAACGGTGGTCACAACTGGCTCGCATGGGCCGCTGACGAGGACAACGACGCCCAGGAGATCGAGGATGCGATGACGGCGGCGGCTGCCGGTGCGACGTCGACTGTGGCTGCGACGTCGGCAGCGGATGTGACGTCGGCTGTGGCTGCGACGTCGGCAGCGGATGTGACGTCGGCTGCGGATGCCGCTGTGGCGCCGCCCGTGACGTCTCGCGTCGGTCTGCGGTCAGTGGCGAGTTCCGACGACGAAGCGCCTACGACGAGTGCTGCACCCACCCCCGAGGCGATCGAGGATGAGGGGACCTCCGCCGAGGTGCCCGCGACTGACGTCACGACCCCGACCTCGAGTGGAACGGTGGAGCCGAGTTCGAGTGCGGAAACGACCACAGCCGAGCCCGCCACCGCGTCCACCGCGTCCGCCGCGTCGACGGCGGCTACAGCGTCGGCTGTACCCACGGCGTCTGCTGATGCGACCCCATGACGTTGTAGTAGAACGTATCGCCCTGGAGTGACGTTCTACTACAACGTCTCTCACTTGGCGTCGGCGAGTGCCTGACGAATGCGGGCGATAACGTATTCCGGCCGCTCGACGATGTCGGCCCAGGTGAAGTTGAGGACGTTCCAACCCGCAGCGATGAGATCGTTGCGACGCCGCCGATCACGCTGGAAGGCGTGTGCGTCGCGGTGGAACGCCATCCCGTCGATCTCGACGGCGACGCGCTTGGCGACAAAGGCGAAGTCGATCTTGTACGGCGGCACTGGGTGATTGGCGATCCAACCTTCGATGCCGGCGGCACGGAGTAGCCGTACCGCCTCGCGTTCGGCCACTGACCGCGCACCCGACCCGATGCCGTCGAGCAGCATGCCCATGGCCGCAGCGTCCTCGCAACCGCGTCGACGATCGTAGGCCGCGCGGAGGGCGTCCTCGGTGACCTTGTTATGCAGGAGAGCGGCATCGACAAGCTCGATACCGCTTTCGACGCCGGCCTCCAACACCGACAGCGCGAGCCCGGTGACGGCAAGTCCGCAGTGCTGCGTGACGTCCTTGCTGTTGAGTCGTCTGTGTCGGATGGTGGCACCCGGGATGGCGCATCGATGTCCCAGCGGGACCGTCACGGTGATGGTGCTCGGTGGCGTGTCGATCGCGTCCCACCACCACGCGGCCGCGTGGCCTGACACGATGGCCCGCACGCCGGCGCGATGAGTGGTCATTCTGATGCGCGTCCGCATCGTCATCGGGTAGGTGCTGACGCGGTGGACGCCGCGAGCCACGACGATCAGGTCACCGGTGCGCACGAGGCGGTGGACGGCAGCCCGATCCAGGCCGTCCTTCCGGAAGTCGCGGGCGGTGAGGACACCGTCGTGCTCGAGTGCGAGGACTCGCAGGGCTGAAGGAAGAGACATGCGGATTGGACGCGGCCGGCGGCGCCGCGGTTCCCGTTGCACCAAAAGAAGTTGTACCGAACGACTACACCGAATGACATTGTAGTAGAACGTGCCGTCCTGGAGTGACGTTCTACTACAACGTGCTGAAGCGCTCGCGTAACGCCCGCCGATCGACCTTGCCCGGGCCGCGGAGGGGGAGTTCATCGACGACGAAGATCTCGCGGGGGGCGGCATATCGGTCGAGGTGGGTTGCGACGAGGTCGTGGATACGTTGGGTGTCAACGGTTTCCGATGCGACGATCATCGCGACCACTCTCTCGCCCAGGCGGTCATCGGGGAGTCCGACGACGGCGCATTCACGGACCGCCGGATCGGTGACGATGATCGCCTCGACCACCTGTGGGACGATGGTCAGCCCGCCGGAGGAGATGGCCTCGTCGGCGCGGCCGACGATGCGGAGGGTGTTGTCGTCGATGCGGCCGAGGTCGTCGGTGCGGAAGGAGTTTGCGCGGGCCCCGGTGGCTGGGGCTGGAAACGCCGGATGATCCGGCCGCAGGCGATAACCATGCGCCACCATCGGGCCGGTGATGACGACCCGGCCCACACCGTCGGGATTCTCGTCGAGCAGCGAAAGGTGAACGCCGTCAAGGGGAATGCCGTCGTAGACGCATCCGCCCGCGGTCTCGCTCATGCCGTAGGTGCGGACGATGGGGATGTCGGCGTCGAGTGCCTTGCGTAGCAACGGTTCCGGAGTGGCGGCACCGCCGACGAGCAGCGCGTCGACCTTGGCGAGAGCTGTTGTGGCGCGCGGATGTTCGAGCACCTTCACAAGCTGGGTGGGCACCAGCGAGGTGTATCGTCGCGGACCGTCGAAGCGTTCGAGGGCGTCGGCGAAGGCGTCGGGATCGAAGCCGCGGGTCAGGTCGAGGACGTCGGGGGTGAAGCCCGCGGCCAGGGCGCGCAACAACACCTGCAGGCCGGCGATGTGGTGCGGTGGCAGGGCGAGGAGCCAATTGCCTTCTCCGCCGAGGTGTGTGGCGGTCGCGGCGGCTGATGCGGCGAGCGTGGCGGGCGTGTGCTGCGAACCCTTGGGCGTGCCGGTGCTGCCGGAGGTGGCGATCACCAGCGACACCTCGTCGTCGATCGGGGTGCCGATGGCGAAGGCGTCATGCAGGAGTTGCGTGGTGCGCGGGTCGTCGGCGGGGACCGGCGCGAACGCCGAAGTTCCGTCGAGGATGGCGCGCAGGTCGTCGAGGCGGTCGAGGACGGCGAGGCCCGGTGGGAGCGGGAGGGGCTGCAGGGGCCTCAGGGTTGGTCCTCGGGGTTGTCGGTGGTTTCGTCATCGGTGGGTGGGTTGGGTGCGTCGGTGCGGTGGTCTCGAGGCTCGTCGCTAGCGCTCCTCGCACCTCGACCAGCGGGAGGGGATGAGCCAGCGGGAGGGGACGGCGGACCGTCGGAAGGGGCGCCTCGACCAGCGGAAGGGTTGGAGGGGGATGAGCCGGCCGGAGGGGAGGGGTCCGGAGGCGCCAACGGGGCGTCGTCGAAGGGGAAGCCGTGCTCTTCGAGGTAGCGCTGCACGCGGGAGACGTCGTCGTCGTGGGGGAGTTCGTGGGTGACGGCGGTGATCTTGACGCCGGCGTCGATCTTGGAGATCGGTTCGGGCGGCGGTGCGGCCTCGGAGATCAGTTCGCCGGAGACGTGCTCGACCTCTTCTGCGGACAGTTGCCTGCGCAGGATGGCGAGCAGCGGGTTGTAGTCGCGTTCGGGGACACCGTGGGGATACCCGGCACGAAGCCAGTCGATGATCCGCCCCACCAACGGTCGATCGGCCACGAGTGACCACCTCTCTTCATCGGACGACTCCCGACTGCCCCCTGTCGCGATTGTAGGGGGCAGCACGGTGATCGCCACGTTTGGTTCACATAGCCGAACCCGGCCGCCTCGATGCGAGGTCGGCCGGGTTCGGGCGCTTCGGAATGTCGGGCGAGGCGCTCAGACGTTCGCGGTCGGGTGCGACAGTGGCCACCCGGCTGCGGCCAGACGACCGGCCACCTGGTTGATCTCGTCGTCGGTCGGGACCTCCGAGGTGACCTGGGCGATCGCGTCGGCGATGTCGGTCTCCGACAACGGCCGATCGAGATCGTGTTCACGGGCCAGGCGCAGCGCGACGTCGGTGACCTGCTCCTCATCAAGCGTGCGGATGAGCAGGGCCAGCAGTGGCGGGAACTCGGTGGGCGGGATGCCTTCCGGGTAACCCTTGCGAATCCAGTTGACGGCGGATTCGAACAGCGAGGTGTTACTCATCAAGTCCTCTTGCGGATCAGTCGATGACTCGGGCGGACGACGTGGACGGTCGAACTACTTCTTGTAGGCCCACTCGGGGAAGATCTTGATGTCGAAGTAGTAGTTGAGCGTCTGCCGGGTGATCCACAGGATGCCGAACACGATTGCGGCGATCACGATGGCGAAGAACAGGTAACCGACCGCCTTGAGGAACGGGTTGGGGGCGGTGACGGAGCCGTCGGCGTTGGCGTCACCCATGCCGGCGGCGTGCACGCGTAGTCCCACCGCGAACAGGGCCGGCAGTCCCGCACCGAAGATCAGTCCGACGATCAGGACCTTGCCGATCGCTTCGAGAGTTGTCATGGGATTCCAGTGTCCTTACTGGTCAGGAGATGACGGGGTTCAGGCGACCGGAGTCGAGCCGGGCTTGGTGGTGTCGACGGACTCGGTGTTCATCTCGGCCGGGATGATCGAGTTGGTGCTCTCGTCCCATTCGGCATTGACGTTGTTCGAGTCGACCTTGTTCTGCTGCGCGCGGTACCACATGAACACCGACAGGGCGATCAGTATGGCGAAGATGACCAGCGCGCCGAGCACGTTGCCCAGCAGGTGCGCGATGCCGAAGCAGACGGCGCCGACGATGCCGGCGGCCGGCAGGGTGGTGACCCAGGCGACGGCCATGCGGCCGGCGACGGCCCAGCGGACCTGGGCGCCCTTCTTGCCGACACCCGAACCGAGGATCGAACCCGTGGCGACCTGCGTCGTCGACAGCGCCATACCGGCGGCCGAGCTGGTCAGGATGATCGCGGCGGAGCTGGCCTCGGCGGCCATACCCTGCGGCGAGGTGATCTCCACGAGGCCCTTGCCCAGGGTGCGGATGATGCGCCAGCCGCCGAGGTAGGTGCCCAGCGCGATGGCGCCGGCGCAGGTGAACACGATCCAGAACGGCAGGCCGTGGCTGACGCTGGAGGCCTCGAGGTGGCCGGTGGCGATCAGGGCCATCGCGATGACACCCATCGTCTTCTGGGCGTCTCCGGTGCCGTGGGCCAGGGAGACCAGCGACGCCGAGGCGATCTGGCCGTACCGGAAACCGGCTTCCTTGTGGGATTCGGCGATCTTCTTGGTGATGGCGAAGATCAACCAGGTGCCGCAGGTGGCGACGATGCAGGCGATCACCGGCGCCATCAGGCCGGGCAGGATGATCTTGGTCCACACGCCGCTCCAGTTGATGCCCGAAAGGCCGAGGGCGGCGATGCCGGAACCGATGAGGCCACCGAACAGGGCGTGCGACGAGCTCGACGGCAGGCCGAACAGCCAGGTGAACAGATTCCACAGGATGCCGCCGATGAGGCCGGCGAAGATGATCAACAATGCTGTCGTGGCACTGATCCCCGCGACCAGCTCGCCGCTGTCGGCGCCCTTGGTCTGTTGCAGGTTCAGAATGCCCTTGGTGATGGTGGCAGCGACCTCAACCGACAGGAACGCACCCACCAGGTTCAAAATGGCCGAAATCCCGACGGCGACCTTGGGCTTGAGTGCGCCGGTGGCGATCGATGTCGCCATGGCATTACCCGTGTCGTGGAAGCCGTTCGTGAAGTCGAAGCCGAGTGCCGTGATGACCAGCAGCACAAGTATCAGCATCTCTCCGCTCATGCGGATTATCATGCGACTCTCGGTGTCGATCCGCCTAAAAATCAGGTCATCTGGATCGGGTCGTGATAGCGGTGTGACCTGCGAGTTCATGCCGTGAGCGCACGTGTTCACCAACTGTTCATCTAATTGCCCCCATGGGTATACCGGAAGCGGCACGACCGAGCGATCGCACGGGCGCGTCGTCGTCGGAAAACGGTGTGGAAGAATCCGGGCATGACGCTGAAGCTGGGTATGCCGATCAACTACGCGGGCGACTTCCGCGAGACCATCAACAACCTCGTCGACTTCGAGAATGCCGGTGTCGGGCGGATTGCGGTACCCGAGGCCTACAGCTTCGACGCGGTCAGCCAGCTCGGCTACATCGCCGCCAAGACCGAGAAGATGGAGCTGCAGACCGGCATCCTGCCGATGTACTCCCGCACGCCGACCAACCTCGCGATGACCGCGGCCGGCATGGACTACATCAGTGGTGGACGGTTCATCCTCGGTATCGGCGCATCGGGGCCGCAGGTGATCGAGGGCTTCCACGGCGTCAAATACGACTACCCCGTCGGGCGGGCTCGGGAGAACGCCGAGATCGCCCGCAAGATCTGGCGCCGGGAAAAGTCGGAGTACCAGGGCAAGCACTACACGCTGCCGCTGACCAAAGAGGACGGCGGCACCGGTCTCGGCAAGCCGCTGAAGATCATCAATCACCCTGTGCGCGATCGTATTCCGATGTTGCTGGCAGCTATCGGGCCGAAGAACACCGAGCTGGCGGCAGAGATGTTCGAGGAGTTCCAGCCGTTCCTCTTCCATCCCGAGTACGTCGACCTGGCCTTCGGTGAGCCCCTCGCGGCGGGCAAGGCCAAGCGGGATCCGTCGCTGCCCGACCTCGGCATCGTCGTCGGCGCCAGCGCCCGGATCTCCGAGGATGCCGACGAGATCGAACGCGCCATGCAGCATGTGCGCAATCACGCCGCTCTCTACATCGGTGGCATGGGTGCGCGCGGCAAGAACTTCTACAACACTCTCGCGGTGCGTTACGGCTACGCCGACGCGGCCAAGGAGATCCAGGACCTCTATCTCGACGGCAAGAAGGCCGAGGCCGCCGCGGCGGTGCCCGACGAGCTCGTCCGGGCGATGAGCCTCATCGGCCCGAAGTCGTTGGTGACCGAGCGGGTCGAGGCGTTCCGCAAGGCCGGGGTCACCGTCGTGCTGGCCGGGCCGTTGGCGCCCACCCATGCCGAGCGGGTTTCCGACATGGAGCAGCTCGCCGAGATCTTCGGCTGACGGTGGGCCGTCGGATGGATCGCCTGACCCATTTCGCCACGGCCCCGAGCGGTGAACCACATTGCGGCTTTCTGACTTTGCGAAATCGGTGGTCAATCGGGTAGTCGGTTGTGCGAAGCGTTCTGCGGCGTGGAATCATTCGGGTTTAGCGTCGTGGCGCGCGGCGGCGGCCGGAACACAGGGGGCAGGCGGAGTCATGGAGCGTGAGCGGGTCGTCGGTGAGCCGACGCCCGACGCGGTGGTGGCGGTCATCAAGGTCGATCCCATGTATCGGCTGGCGTCCACGCTGGGGCATTCCGCTGCCGTTGCCGTGGCGCGTCGGCACATCGACGAGACCGTGTCGGCGATCGATGCGGAGGTGACCGTCGTCGAACTGTCGACGACGAGGTTCGCGCTGCTGATCCCGCACGGCGGACCGGGTGCACTGGATGCGCTGCGGAGTCGCTTCGAGGCGGGGCAATTCTCATCGACACGGGCGAGCGGCCAAACTATGTCGACGTCCGCCTCGGTGTGGTCGGTGCCTGGATGCTGACAGAAGCCGTGAGTTGGGGCGAGCTCGTGCGCTTCGGGCATCGAGGGCTGTCGCGGACGTTGAGGTCGGCGTCGCGGGTCGTGGTGGTCGACGACGCACTCATCGCGGTCACCGACGACGAGGCCGCCCAGATGAAGCTGCTCGCCCGCGCCACGCCGAGCGACTTCCGGGTGCACTACCAGCCGATCGTCTCCCTCGGCGACGGTGAGGTGGCCGGGTATGAAGCCCTGTTGCGGTGGTACGGCTCGGGCGGGCAATTGTACGGCCCGTCGGCCTTCTTCCCGTTTCTGGAGGAGACGGCGCTGCTGCGTCCGGTGACGCGGGACTCGTTGGCGACCGCGGTGTCGGCGCTCGCCTCGGGCGCCATCGCCAACCACTGCCCCAAGGCCTTCGTCGCGATCAATCTGTCGGAGCGTCAGCTCCTGGACCCGCGATGTGTGGACGCGATCGTCGATGCGGCCGCCGAGAAGGGGATCGCCCTCGACCGGATCTGGGTCGAGGTGCGTGAGGACGAGATCATCCGCCGGCCGAGTCAGGCGGGCCGCACCATCGAGCAGCTCGGCGCGGTCGGCTGCACCGTGTGCATCGACGACCTCGGTGCCGGATACTCCGCCCTGAGCTACATCAAGGATCTGCCGATCGCGGTGCTCAAGGTCGATATCGCGTTGGTGTGCAAGCTACTCGTCGATCCGGTCGCGGTGGCGATCACCCGTACCATTTGCGACCTCGCGCAGGCCACCGGACTGCGGACCGTCGCCGAGGGAGTGGAATCGCCCGAGTTGATCCCGATCCTCAATACGCTGGGTTTCGACTACGCCCAGGGCTATCTGTTCGGGCGGCCGGCGGCGTTGGGGTCGTTGAAGGGGTGAGTGTTCTGCTGCGTCAGTCGCAGCCGAGCATCGCGGCCTTGCCCAGTGCGGTGTACTGGTAGGCGAATTCCTTGGTCCAGAAACCGAAATTGCTTGTGTATGAACGTGGGACGGGTTTCATGACGGTCTGACCGTCGAAGCACTGGCCGAAGATGTAGCGGGCGCGCACCATGTGGTAGCGCCAGCTGATGACCATCACCGAGTGCCAATTGCGTTCGGCGGCAAGTCGCTGCACCTCCATCGCCTCACCGCGCGTCGTCGACGGGTTGGGTGCGAAGCAGATCACCTCGATTTGCGCTGTGCTGGAGGAACATACGCGTTGCATCAACTGATACGTGCCTTCGAGGTACTCCGGCGGGATGGCCAGTTCCGGGTTGGAGATGACCACCGTGTTCGCGTAACCCTCACGCGCCAGCTGGATTCCGTAGTCCTCGCGACCGTCGTGCTCGCCGCCGAGCACGACGATCGCGTCGACGTGACGCAGCTGATCGGAGTGATCCCGGTAGAACAGTTGGTAGCCCAGGCCGTAGAAGGCGGTGAGCCCTCCGACGACGATGACGATCAGGGTGATCAGGAGTCGGCGCAGCATACGTGGTCGGCGTGGGTCAGTAGTAGTAGGGGAACGCGTCCCAGTCCGGAGAACGCTTCTCCAGGAAGGCATCTCGGCCCTCGACCGCTTCGTCGGTCATGTAGGCCAGGCGGGTGGCCTCACCGGCGAACACCTGCTGACCCATCAGTCCGTCGTCGGCGAGGTTGAACGCGAACTTCAACATGCGTTGTGCGGTGGGCGATTTGCCGTTGATGGCGCGCGCCCACTCGATGGCGGTGGTCTCCAGCTCGGCGTGGTCGGCGACGCGGTTGACCGCCCCCATCCGGTGCATCGTCTCCGCGTCGTAGGACTCGCCGAGGAAGAAGATCTCGCGGGCGAACTTCTGGCCGACCTGCTTGGCGAGGTAGGCGCTGCCGTACCCGGCGTCGAAGGAGCCGACGTCGGCGTCGGTCTGCTTGAACCGGGCGTGTTCGCGGGAGGCGAGGGTGAGGTCGCAGACGACGTGCAGGGAATGACCGCCGCCGGCCGCCCATCCGTTGACGACGGCGATGACCACCTTGGGCATGGTGCGGATCAGGCGCTGCACCTCGAGGATGTGCAGCCGACCGCCCTCGGCCTTGACGCGGGCCTCGTCGACGGTGTGCGCCCCGGCGGCGGTGACGTCGCTGTCGTGGCTGGTGGCGTACTGGTAGCCGGAGCGACCCCGAATTCGCTGGTCACCGCCGCTGCAGAAGGCCCAACCGCCGTCCTTGGGACTCGGCCCGTTGCCGGTGAGCAGGATGGTGCCGACGTCGGGGCTGCGGCGCGCATGATCGAGGGTGCGATAGAGCTCGTCTACGGTGTGGGGCCGGAACGCGTTGCGCACCTCCGGGCGGTCGAACGCGATCCGCACGATGCCGTTCGCTCGACCCGCACCGACGTGCCGGTGATAGGTGATGTCGGTGAGGTCGTCGAATCCGGGGACGGTTGCCCACTGGGTCGGGTCGAACGGTTGCGACTGCGCCGCTGCGGTGCTCATGCAGACAGGTTATCGGGGACGGATGGGGTGGCGTTGACGGCGCTCTCTTCTCCGTTGACGGCGGACGCACACGAATCTCGCAGGTCGAGCACACCCCGTGCCCATTTCTAGACATTCGCCGAGTACACCCACCCCCGCGACCTGGGCTTTTGCCGAATCTCTACTCGCAGAATGTCTAGAAATGGGCAGACGGGCCGGAGGACCAACGTGAATTCCCTCGTGCCCCGCGGATTCTCGAGACAGCGCTGTCAGTGGGCGCGGCGGCCGGTGCGAGCTGTCGGTTCTATTGCCTCGGGCCGTTCAAAGGAGTACATTTCTGCTTGGCTTTTCTCATCACGGTGGGGACGCGGCTGGGGGGCTGCGAAGTGATGATGACGGGCCGGGACAAGTGATTCTTCTTGAGGGGGAGATCTATAGTGACGCCTACGGCGTCGTCTTCTGCGCGGGAGACGACGGGGGGAAAGACGCGCGCACAGCACCTGCGGTGGTTGAATTCGTCTGCTGCACAGTCAGTTTCGGCGGACGTGTTACGGCGTTATGCGATGGCGCTCGGCTGGACGGATTTCATCGCGATCACCGCGGTGGTGTTCGTGGCGCAGTCGGTGCGATTCGGTTTCGACACCGAGCCGTCGGGTTCGGCGGGATTGCCGGTTACGGCGATCTCGATCTGCTTGATCGTGGCCTGGATGGTGGCACTGCGGGTGTACCAGACGCTGGATCGACGCGTAATCGGTTCTGGTTCTGTGGAATACAGTCGCGTGGTCTCGGCGTCGCTGTCGGTGTTCGGAGTGCTGGCGATACTGGCGCTCGCCCTGCAACTCGACGTCTCGCGCGGATTCTTCGCGATGGCGCTGCCCGTCGGCACGGTGGCCCTGCTGGTATCGCGCTGGCTGTGGCGAAAGTGGCTGGCGCGCCGACGATCCGACGGTGACTTCATCGAGCGAGTCCTCGTCGTCGGCGAAACCCGCTCCGCCACACACCTCATCAGTCATCTGGTTGCCCGCCCCGAACTCGGTCTGCACGTCGCCGGGGCGTGCCTGCCGACCGCGCGTATGCGGTCGGCCGAGACCGCTCTGATCGTTGACGACGCCGAGGTCGGCGTCTTCGGAGACTTCGACGACGTCGGTGCTGCCGTGCAGGCGTGTGGCGCCTCCGTGGTCGCGGTGACCTCGGCGGAAGCCCTCGGACATGCCGGAATGCGGGAGCTGTCCTGGGACCTGGAGAAGGTCGGTGTCTCGATGATGGTGTCGCCGGGCATCACCGACATCGCCGGCCCACGCATGATGGTGCGCCCGGTCGCCGGATTGCCGTTGCTGCACATCGACAAACCGCAGTACGAGGCCGCCACCCGGTTCCGGAAAGCCCTCGTCGACCGGGGCGGCGCCACCGTCATGATGCTGCTGATCGCGCCGGTGCTGGCACTGATCGCGCTGCTGATCAAACTCGACTCGCCCGGACCGGTGTTCTACCGTGCGACACGCGTCGGCATGGGCAACGCACCGTTCCGGATGTGGAAGTTCCGGTCGATGTACCGCGATGCGGAACTGCGCAAGCAGGAACTCCTCGATCAGAACGAGGGCTCCGGTGTGCTGTTCAAGATCCACGACGACCCGCGCGTCACCCGCTTCGGGAAACTGCTGCGCCGCTACAGCATCGACGAGCTACCCCAGTTGCTCAATGTGCTCGGTGGGACGATGAGTCTGGTCGGTCCGCGGCCGCCGCTGCCCGAGGAAGTCGAACTCTACGACGGTCGCGTCGCGAGGCGCATGCTCGTCAAGCCCGGAATGACCGGACTGTGGCAGGTATCGGGACGCTCCAACCTGTCGTGGGAGGAGTCGGTTCACCTCGACCTGTCCTACGTGGAGAACTGGTCGATCATGGGCGACGCCGCAATCCTGTGGCGCACCGTCAAAGCCGTTGTGACCAAGGAAGGTGCCTACTGATGTTGCACTGTCGTCTGTGCGGGTCGGAGCGGATGCGCAGCGTCCTCGACCTCGGCGCAACCCCGCCGTGTGAGCGTTTCCTGACGCCGGCGAACCTCGACGAGCCGGAAAACACGTTCCCGCTGCATCTTCGGCTGTGCGAGGACTGCCTGCTGCTGCAGATCCCGGCGCTGATCACCCCGGAAGACACCTTCACCGAGTACGCGTACTTCTCGTCGTACTCCGACAGTTGGGTGGCGCACGCCAAGTCGTTCGTCGACGACACCGCCGAACGTCTTGGGCTCGAAGACAAGTCGTTCGTCGTCGAGGTGGCCAGCAACGACGGGTACCTGCTGCGGCACGCCGTAGACCGCGGAATCCGGTGCCTGGGAATCGAACCGTCGGTCAACGTCGGCGAGGCCGCCCGCACGGTCGGGGTGCCCACCGAGACCGCGTTTCTCGGTGTCGACACCGCGCTAGGGGTCCGCGCCGAGCACGGACCGGCGGATCTGGTGGTGGCCAACAACGTGTACGCGCACATCCCCGATCTGCTGGGATTCACCCAGGGACTGCGTGGGTTGATGGCCGACGACGGCTGGTTGAGCATCGAGGTGCATCACGCCCGAAACCTGGTGACACTCGGCCAGTTCGACACGATCTATCACGAACACTTCCAGTACTACACGGTGCTGTCGGCGGCGCGGGCGCTGGCGACCGCCGGACTGCGCGTCGTCGACGTGGAATTGCTTACCACGCATGGTGGTTCGATCCGGGTCTGGGCGCGGCCCGACGAGGCGTCCGGCGAACCGTCGCCGCGGGTGGCGGAGGTGCTCGCCGCCGAAGAGGCCGACGGATTGCATGACGTGACCGGCTATCTGGGCCTGGCCGCACACACCGAGAGCCTGCGGCAGAATCTGCTGCGGTTCCTGCTCGACTGCCGCGCACAGGGACTCAAGGTCGTCGGCTACGGCGCGCCCGGAAAGGGCAACACGCTTCTCAATTACTGCGGGATACGACCGGATCTGGTGGAGTACACCGTCGATCGCAACCCGTACAAGCACGGCCGATTCACGCCGGGCACCCGGATTCCGATCCTGGATCCGGTGCAGATCGAGAAGGACCGGCCCGATGTGGTGCTGGTGCTGCCGTGGAATCTCGAGGCCGAGATCACCGAGCAGCTGCGTTTCGTGGGGGAATGGGGAGGGCGGCTGGTGTATCCGCTGCCTGAATTGCACACAGTTACACCGGAATTCGCCGGGTAGCGGACACTATCGACTCCGAGGGGGAGCAATCATGAAGGTCGTCTTGTTCTGTGGGGGATACGGGATGCGGATGCGCAACAGCTCCGATGATCCGGTGCCCAAACCGATGCAGATGGTGGGGCCGCGTCCGCTGATCTGGCATGTGATGCGGTATTACGCGCATTTCGGGCATCGCGAGTTCATCCTGTGCCTGGGCTACGGTGCCACGCACATCAAGGACTACTTCCTGAATTATCGCGAGACCGCGTCGAACGACTTCGTCATCGACGGCGGCGAGGTGAAACTCCTCGACTCCGACATCAAGGACTGGTCGATCACCTTCGTCGACACCGGCCTGGAGTCGGCGATCGGCGAGCGGCTGCGTCGGGTCCGTCCGTTCCTCGACGGCGACGAGTACTTCCTGGCCAACTACGCCGACGTGCTCTCCGACGCGCCGATGGACGTCATCGTCGACAAGTTCCAGCAATCCGGTTGTGCTGCTTCGATGTTGATCGTGCCACCGCAGTCCTCCTTCCACTGCGTCGACATCTCCGAGGACGGTCACGTCGGCGGCATCACCGCCGTGTCGAAGCTGCCGATCTGGGAGAACGGCGGATTCTTCGTGCTCAGCCAGGAAGTGTTCGACCTGCTGCCCGAGGGTGGGGACCTCGTCGAGGATGCGTGCGGCACCCTCGCCAAGGAGGGCCGCCTGTTCGGATACAAGCACGCCGGATTCTGGAAACCGGCCGACACCTTCAAAGAACGCGCCGAACTCGAGGCCGCCTACCACCGCGGTGAACGGCCGTGGATGCTGTGGGATCACGAAACGGTTCCCGCGTGATCGCTTCGCAGTTCGCGACGCTGCGCGAAATCGCGGTGCTCGGAGCACATTGCGACGACATCGCCATCGGGATGGGTGCGACACTGCTGACGCTGTGCCGGAACAACCCCGGGCTCCGGGTGCAGGTGTTCGTCGCCACCGGTGCCGGAACCGAAAGGGCCGCAGAGGAAGTGGAGGCGTTGGGCGAGTTCTGCCCCGGCGCCGACCTGGACGTGCACATCGGTGACCTGCCCGACGGCCGCACACCGGCGCACTGGGAACAGCTCAAAGAGGCACTGGCACGGTTTCGTCGGCAGTGTGAACCCGATCTGGTGTTCACCACCCAGCCCGACGATGCGCACCAGGATCACCGGGAACTTGCGAAGCTGGCACCCACCGAGTTTCGCGACCAGATGATCCTCGGATACGAAATCATCAAGTGGGAGAACGACACTCCCACACCCACCCACTACCATCCGGTCAGCACCGAAACGGCGCTGGACAAGGTGCGCCTGCTGCACAAGTGCTATCCGTCGCAGGTGGACCGGGATTGGTTCGACGACGAGACGTTCCTGGGACTCATGCGGATCCGCGGTGTGCAATGCCGCGTCCGCTACGCCGAGGCGTTCGTCGTCGCGAAAACCGTCATCGACTTCGGAGGACACTGACGTGCGCGTACTTCTCACCGGCCACCTGGGCTACCTCGGCACCGTCATGGCGCCCATCCTTACCGCGGCTGGTCACGACGTGACCGGTTTGGACAACGGCTATTTCGAGGACAGCGTCCTCGGCCCGTACCCGAACGACCCGCCGTCGATCTCGCGGGACCTGCGCGACGTCGAGCCTGCCGACCTCGTCGGCTTCGACGCAGTGATCCATCTGGCGGCGTTGAGTAACGACCCGCTGGGCTCGCTGGAGCCAGAAATCACCCACGACATCAACCATCACGGCTCGGTGCGGCTGGCGAAGGCCGCGAAAGAGGCTGGGGTGTCCCGCTTCCTGTACGCGTCGACCTGCTCGGTGTACGGCGCCGCCGGTGACGGTCTGGTCGCCGAGGACGCGCCGCTGCGGCCGGTCACGCCGTACGCGGAGAGCAAGGTGCGCGTCGAGGGTGACGTCGCCGCGATCGCCGACTCCGGTTTCACCCCGGTGTTCCTACGTAATGCCACCGCATTCGGCTTCTCGCCGCGGTTGCGCGCCGACATCGTGCTGAACAATCTCGTCGGGCATGCGGTGCTCACCGGGCAGGTGAAGGTGCTCTCCGACGGCACGCCGTGGCGGCCGCTGGTGCATGCCCGCGACATCGCCGAGGCGTTCCGGGTATGCCTCACCGCGCCGGCCGACGTGGTGTCGGGGCAGGCGTACAACGTCGGCACCGAGGTGAACAATCTGACGGTCGCGCAGATCGCCGAACACGTCGTCGACGCGGTACCCGGATCGAAGCTGGCCATCACCGGGGAGACGGGCGCCGACACCCGCTCCTACCGTGTCGATTTCAGCAAGGCGCGCGACGAGATCGGGTTCACCGCCGCGTGGAGCGTGGCCGACGGTGCCGCCGAACTGGCCAAGGCCTACACCGAGTACGGGCTGACCCAGGAGGCGTTCACGCAGCGGTTCGTGCGGCTGGCGACCCTGGAGCGGCTGCGCGCCGCGGATGTCCTCGACGACTCGATGCGACGGCTGGGTGCGGTCGCGCGGGTGATGTCGTGACCGCGGTGAGGCTCAGCGCAGCTGGGTGACCAGGGTCGCCCAGCTGCCGGCCGCGGCGTCGCGTGCCGACACGGTGGTGATCGGCTGCGGCCAGGCGATCGCGAGGTCCTCATCGGCGTGGTGGACACCGATGTCCTCGCTCGGATCGTGCGGCCGGTCGATGCGGTAGCAGACGTCGGCGGTCGGGGTGAGGGCCTGGAATCCGTGCAGGAAGCCCGGAGGGATGTAGAGATGAGCGAAGTCGGCGTCGTCGAGCAGAAACGCTTGCTGCGCACCGAAAGTCGGCGAATCAGGTCGGATGTCGACGATGACGTCGTGTACCGCGCCGTGGGCGCAGCGGACCAGTTTGGCCTCGCCGCGACCGGAACGGCCGTGCATCCCGCGGAGCACGCCCTGCGCCGAGCGGGATTGGGAATCCTGCAGGAACTGCGCCGCGGCACCGGGACGGCCGAGGGCGTCGTCGAAGATCTCGGCGTCGAAGGTTCGGGTGAACAGTCCGCGGTCATCCCGAAAAGGGGTCGGCCGCATCAGCAGTACGTCGGCGAGGTCGGTCGTGTCGATGATCACGCCCACCATGATGGCATGCGCGACAGGAGGAATCGAGTATGAAGTGGTGCCGTGGGTGCGGATCGTGGGGTCTGCGCCGAATCCTGGATCTCGGGCAGGTGCCCGCCGCCGACGACTTCCCGTTGGCGACCTCACCGGTGACCGTCGCGGAGGCCTCGCATCCGCTCGCGATGGATCGGTGCGCGGCGTGCGGTCTGGCGCAGCTCGCCGACGACGACACGGTGACCGCTGAACCGCGGGGGGTGGAACCGCAGGCGTTGCGGGACCAGGCCGCGGCCGCCATCGCCGACGTCGCCGCCGCCGGCTATCTGCAGGGAACGACGGTGCGGGAGTTCGGAAGTCCCCATGGCGGCACCTGGCTGCCGTTGATGGCCGAGCGTGGCTTCACCGAATCAGACTGTGCCGACGTGGTACTCGACTCCCTGGGCATCATGCACGAACCCGACCAGGCCGCGGCGTTTGCGCAGCGGGCCGGATCGACCGCTCGGGACGGCGTGCTGCTCATGCACTTTCACTCGTTCGCGACGATCATGCGGGACGGTCAGTGGAATGCGCTGCGCCACGGGCATTTCGCCTACTACTCGCTGCGGTCGTTGACGACGCTGCTGCGGGTGTGCGGGATGTCGGCGGTGGATGCGTGGCGCTATGACCTCTACGGCGGCACGGTACTCGTCGCCGCTCGTCATGGCGTGCATGCTCCGTCGGATGCACTGCGCGCCCTCGCCGACGAGGAGCGGGCGGTGTTGCGGGGGATGCCGCCGACGGCGCTGCAGGACGTCGTCGATGCGCACACGTCGGCGTTGCGCGGCTGGCTCGAGGGTGCTCGCGCGGCAGGGGAGTCCGTGTATGCCTACGGTGCGGCGTCGCGGGCGGTGGCGCTGTTGCATCGCGCCGGCGTCGACTCGTCGCTGCTGCGCGGGGTTGCCGATGCGTCACCGGCCAAGCGGGGACGACGTGTGCCCGGCACGGACGTCCCGATCATCTCACCCGAGGAACTCGTTGACGCCCAGCCGGATCGGGTGCTGTTGACCGTTCCCGATCTGCTCGATGAGGTGAGTGCCCGGTACCCGGAACTGTCCGGTCGATGGTACGTCGACGGACCTGACCTGAACGGCAACGACGCCGGTGTGACGACGACCGACGAGGCGAGGCAGGTGCAGGTGCGATGACCGAGCGAGTGTTCACGCGATCCAATCAGCTTCAGGCGCGCTTGCATCGACTGGTTCCGGGGGGCGCGCACACGTATGCGCGTGCCGCCGACCAGTATCCGGAGCAGATGGCGCCGGTGATCGTGCACGGGCATGGCGCCCGGGTGTGGGATGCCGACGACAACGAGTACGTGGAGTACGGCATCGGTCTGCGGTCGGTGACGCTGGGTCACGGGTATCGCCCGGTGATCGACGCGGCGTACTCGGCGATGCTCGACGGGATGAACTTCTCCCGGCCGACGACTCTGGAAGTGGATGCGGCCGAGGACTTCTTGCGGTTGGTGCCGACCGCGGACATGGTGAAGTTCGCCAAGAATGGCTCCGACGCGACGACCGCCGCGATTCGTTTGGCACGCGCGGCGACCGGACGCGAACGGGTCGCGGCCTGCACACATCCGTTCTTCTCCGTCGACGACTGGTTCATCGGCACCACCGGCATGAATGCGGGTATCCCGTCGTCGGCGACCGACCCGGTGGTGCGGTTCGATTACAACGACCTCGACTCGCTGCGGGTGCAGTTCGAGCAGTTCCCCGACGGGATTGCCGCGGTGATCCTGGAAGCGGCGACGGCGATGGCCGAACCCGCCGAGGGGTTCCTGGAAGGTGTTCGCGCGCTGTGTGATCGGTACGGGTCGGTGCTGATCTTCGACGAGATGATCACCGGCTTCCGGTGGTCGGAGCACGGCGCACAATCGGTGTACGGGGTGCGGCCGGACCTGTCGTGCTGGGGTAAGGCGATGGGCAACGGATTCCCGATCGCGGCGCTGGCCGGCCGGGCGGAGCTGATGGAGCTCGGCGGGCTGAACACCGACGCCGACCGCGTGTTCCTGCTGTCGACGACGCACGGCCCGGAAACCGGTTCGCTCGCGGCATTCCGGGCGGTGGTCCAGGCATACGAGGAGCGAGATCCGATCCGCCGCATGGAGGCTGCGGGTCGCCGGCTGGCCTTTGGCGTGAACGAGGTGGCCGCCGAGTTCGGGATCGGCGAGTACCTCCAGGCCGTCGGCCGGCCGTCATGCCTGATCTTCCTGACCCGCGACCACACGGGCGCACCGTCGCAGGAGTTCCGGACATTGTTCCTGCAGGAACTGATCAGTCGCGGTGTGCTCGGGCAGTCGTTCATCACCTCCGCCGCACACACCGACCGCGATATCGACGACACCATCGACGCCGTCCGCGGCGCACTGCCGGCGTATCGCAAAGCCCTGGAGGCGGGTTCGGTGGAGGGACTGCTCAACGGTCGGCCCGTCGCGCCGGCGTTACGCGCCAAGGCGGAGCCGCGGAGGTTGTGAGGTCGGCCGGCGGGGTCCATCCGTTGGTCGAGCCGGTGAGGAGCGCAAGCCGCCGCGTTGAGCTCCGTCGAAACGACGAGCCGTGTCGAGCGTTCATCCGTTGGTCGAGCCGGGCGGAGCGCCAGCGGAGCCCGTGTCGAGACCCGGTGAGATGGGGCTGGGACATTCTGGGCGGGTGAGGTTGTCGGCTTTCGGAGGTCTCGAGGCTCGTCGCTTGCGCTCCTCGCTCCTCGACCAGCGGGAGGGGCGTCGGCACTCGGTCAGCGGGGTTGCGTCGGCACTCCGCCAGCGGGGGTAGCGTCGGCCGGCGGGGGTTGCGTCGGGTCTGGGCCGGCGAGGTGACCACCCGCTGTGGTGGGCTTTCATTCGTTGGTCGAGCCGGGCGGAGCGCAAGCCGCCGCGTTGAGCTCCGTCGAAACGACGAGCCGTGTCGAGACCCGGTGGGGTGGGGCTGGGAGTTGTTGGGCGGGTCGGGTTGTCGGCTTTCGGTGGTCTCGAGGCTCGTCGCTTGCGCTCCTCGCTCCTCGACCAGCGGGAGGGGCGTCGGCAGTCGGCCAGCGGGAAGTGGCGTCGGCACTCGGCTGGCGGGGGTGGCCTCGACCTCGACAAGCTCGGCCCGGCGGATACACCGACTCGCAAGCTCGTCGGCACTCGGCCAGCGGGGGTTGCGTCGGGTCTGGGCCGGCGAGGTGACCACCCGCTGTGATGGGCTTTCATTTGTTGGTCGAGCCGGGCGGAGCGCCAGCCGCCGCGTTGAGCTCCGTCGAAACGGAGCCCGTGTCGAGACCCGGTGAGATGGGGCTGGGAGTCGTTGGGCGGGTCAGGTTGTCGGGCTGCGGTGGTCTCGAGGCTCGTCGCTTGCGCTCCTCGCTCCTCGACCAGCGGGAGGTGGCGTCGGCACTCGGCCGGCGGGGTGGCCTCGATACGCGACGAGCTCGCTCCGCTCGAGCGGCGCACTCGGCCGGCGGGCGCTATGCGAGCGGCGGGATCGTCGGCTCGATGGTGGTGGCGTAGGACTCTATGTGGCCGCAGGGGTTCATGCCCCATTCGAGGGCGGTGACGCTGACGGTGACTCGCAGCGAGGTGATTCCGGCGTTGTCCTTCATCGCCAGGGTGCATTGTGATTGGCTGCGGACGATGACGGCGGGGCGTTGATTGACGTTGACGCCGATGAGGTTGCCCTGATGGGAGTCCCGGTACGCCTCGAAGGTGGTCGTCGACTGGGAGAAGCGGACGGTGGTGTCGGAGGAGGAGACTTCGCAGGCGCTGGTTTCGGTGCCTGTTGGGGTGACGGGTGTGCGGGTCGCCGGGTTGAGGTCGAGCTCGCGGATCAGGTTGTCGCCGATGGCGGTACACGGATCGGAGATCGCGGGTGCCGACGATTCGGAGGCGGTGTCCGACGGTGATCCGCAGGCCGCCAACGCCGTCGCCACCGGTACGGCGAAGACGGCCCCTGCGGCACGGCGGAACATCGTCGGACGTGTCATGCCGAACTCTTCCGCAGACGACCCAACGCGACCTCGGTGCGGGCGGTGATGGCCTGTTTGGCCGGGTGGATGCGGGTCAGCGCGCCCGGTGCGACGCACAAGCCGGCGTAGATGGTGCCGGCGCGTGCGGTGCGACGCAGGCGGAAGGCATCGCGTGCAGCGATTTTGGCGGCTGACGCGTCGCCCTCGAGGAGCGCGTGACGGGATCGTCGGATCTGCTGCTGGTACCGCAGCCGACGCAACGTTGAATCCAGTGCGGCTGCCTCCTCGGCGGACAGTGACGTCCCCGCACCCGCCTGAAACGACCGCATCAGTTCGTTCTCGAACCGCTCCACCCGGGCCGGGTCCCGCGACAATGAATCCGACCGGAGTCGGTACCGCGCCAACACCTCCGGCAGCAGCCGAGCATCGAACTCGCGCACCAGCCGGCACCAGATGATGACCGACTCGTCGACATCGGACATCCCGGTGCCCTGCGGGTCGTACCCCTCGACGGTGTCCCACGCGGAGCGGCGGATGGCCGCGCAATAGTAGGGGACACACCCGGACAGCACGTCCACCAGCGTCAGCGGCGTATCGGGCGACGGCGGGTGATGCACACCGACCGACGCCATGTAGTCGACCGGAAGATTCACCGACACATCGGGTTCGCCGAATCGGTGGGCGTCCACGCCGACCGCCGCGACGCCGGGTTCCGCGTCGAAGGTCGCCAACACCCGCTCGACGAACCGGGGGAGCAGCGTGTCGTCGCTGTCGAGGACGCACACGAACTCCCCCGAAGCGGCGGCCGCCGCGGCCATCACGCCGCCGCGATAGCCCCGATTGGGCTGGCGCACCAGCCGGATCCGCGGATCGTCGGCGCCATACCGGCCGACGACCTCGGCCATCGCGTCGGATTCGCCGTTGTCGACGACGACGAGTTCCCAGTCCGGGCAGGTCTGGGCCTGCACGGACTCGATGGTCGCGGCGATGAGATCTTCGGTTCCCCACGCCGTCGTGAGGAACGACAGTTGGGCACTCACCACGCGATTCCGGTGTAGTTCAACCGGTCCCGACGGCCGTGCGCCTCGGGTACCCGCACCAGGTCGAGCACCAGGCGGTCGTCGTCGAGGGTGCTGAGCATGTGTGACACCTGCGGATCCTGCGATCCGATGACGAGGACCTCGGCGTGCTCGGCGACCGCGGACAGATCCCCGGTCAACAGTTCACCCAGGTGCGGCAACCGCTCCTCGATGTAGGCGCGGTTGGCGCCCATCAGACGGGACAGGTTGACGTTGCTGTCGAAGATCTTGACGTCAAATCCCTTGCCCAACAGACGTTCGGCCAACTCCACCAGCGGGCTTTCCCGCAGGTCGTCGGTGCCCGGTTTGAACGACAGTCCGAAGATCCCGATCTTGCGTTTGTGCTGCCGCATGATCGCCTCGACGGCGCGCCGCAGGTGAGCCTCGTTGGAGAACAACAGATTCGACAACACGGGCACCTCGACGTCGTTGCGGCGGGCCACGTGGGTCAGCGCGCGAACGTCCTTCGGCAGGCAGGAGCCGCCGAAGGCGAATCCGGGACGCAGATAGGCCGGGCTGATGTTGAGTTTGGTGTCGGCGAGGAAGATGTCCATCACCTCGTGCGAATCGATGCCGAGGGACGCGCAGATGGCGCCGACCTCGTTGGCGAAACCGGCCTTGAGGGCGTGGAAGCTGTTGTCGACGTACTTCATCATCTCCGCGACCGCGATCGGCACCCGGAACCGCGGCCCCGGCAGGCCGTCGTAGATTGCCTCCACCATCGCGCCACTGCGCGAATCGTACTGTCCGACCACGGTTTTCGGAGGCTCGTTGAAGTCACGCACGCTGGTGCCCTCACGCAGGAATTCCGGGTTGACGCAGACGCCGAAGTCGACGCCGACGCGTTTGCCGGAGGTCCGCTCCAGGATCGGGATCAGCAGGTTTTCGCACGTCCCGGGCACCATGGTGCTGCGATAGACGACGACGTGCCAGGCGTCCTTGGCCGCGAGGGCGGCACCGATCTGCTCGGTGGCGCGTTCGAGGTACGCGGTGCTCAATGCCCCGTTCGGCGCGGATGGCGTGCCGACACACACCAGGGTGATGTCGGTGGCCGCGACCGCCGCGGCGGTGTCGGCCGAAACCGTCAGTCGGCCCGAATTGACCTGTTCGGCAGTCAATTCGCCGATCAGTTCCTCCACGACCGGCGCTTTGCCGCGTCGTACGAACTCGACCTTCTCCGGGTTGGCGTCCACCCCGATCACCGGGAAGCCGCGCTGCGCAAAGCATGCCGCGGATACGCACCCGACATAGCCGAGTCCCACAATGCTGAGTCGTGCGGCCCCCACCACACTGTTCGACACATGCACCTCAGCGCGTGTGTCGTCAACGTGAACCGTCAAGGTTCCCCCCCATATGTGTTTGTGATGTCCCCCCGTCGGGTCACGTCGATCCGACGGCCCGCTCGCGAATTCCGGGTCCCCTCGTGTCCCCCAACACGACTCCGTCCTTGGCGATGGCAATGTCCAGGCTATGGCTTTGCGCGTGAAAACGCCAGTCAATCACCAAGTTTTCTTGTGGAAACTCGGACAAATCGGTGTTTCGGCGGATGGTGAGTTCGGTCACCGGCTCGTCCGGCGTGAGCACACTCACCATCGCGATCGGTAACGCCGCGTGGCCGGACATACCCAGCAGGGTGGCCGGTATCGCCTTCTCGAGGCGTTCGCTCCACCACCCCAGATGCGATGCGGGATCACCGCGGTGAACCTCGGTGCGCAGCGGTGTGGTGGCGGCGGTGACCAGGTGATAGGTGCCCGCCTGCGGATCGCCGGGATCGGTGAGTGTGGCAGCCGCGGTGGCGGTCTCGTCACCACCCGTGGCGGCGGCGGCGTCGGCGTGAATCGACGGTGCCAGCGGCCACGACACCGTCGCACGGTGGGATCCGGTGCCGGTCAGCAGGTCGACGACGACGATCTCGGGGCGGTCGGGTGCGGCGATCAGCCAACGCCGATGCGTGACCGGCTGCGAAAGTCGCTGGTAACCGTCGTGTTCGGCGTCGACGATGCCGGCCTCGAGATCCACGGACCGAATGCGCACCGCCGCGTGGTCATTCCACAGGAACGGGCCGCCGATCACCGACTGGTCGGCGCCGTCGACGGTGACCGTCGCATGAACCCGGGTGCCGCGGTGGACCGTTCGGCGCTGCGGGGTGCCGTAGTAGCTGCCGGCGCCCGGATCGGTGATGATCTCCCGACCGTCGTCGGCGAGGGTGATCGACAGGGCGTCGGCGTGCCCGTGGGCGGCGATCGACAGGAAGCCGAGCGGACCCACGTCCATGGTGATGCGTCGACGACCACTGCGCAGCACCACCAGCCCGGCGTCGGGGGCGTGGAAGGAGTCCGCGATGGTGGTCTCCGAGTGCGGCGCATGGGGATGGGCGAGCCATGCGCCAGTGAGTGATTCGGTGCCGCGACGGGTGAGGGTCCGATCGCCGAGTGCGCGACCGACGATCGCGAGGTGGCTGCGCACCGTACGGGTCGGTTCGGCGTCGAGACGCAGAGCGAAACCCTCGTCGTCGTCGCCGTAGCGGGGGGCCGGATCTCCGGTGCCGACGGTCGCGGCCAGGAATCGTGCGCTGCGGCCGATGGCGTCGGTGAGTGCCGGCGGCGCGGTGCCGTCGCGCAACGCGATCAGGCGGGCGACGACGAGAAGGAGTTCGGCGGTGAAGATCTGGTAGCCGACGGCCCGCTCGGCGCCGGATCCGTCGGGCAGGATCTGGCGGTCGGCGTGCGTGATCAGGGTGCGGATCGCGTTGCGTTCCCAGCACCGCGCATCCGGAAGGTCCGGCAGGATCAGGGCCACCGTGGCCAGGCCGGCCATCTCCCCGATCAGGTGATTGTTGGCGGAACTGAACAGGCTGCGACCGGCCCAGCAGCGTTGCGCCGACCTCGCGAGCATGCGGGCGGCGGCGACGAAACGGTCCTCGGTGAACTGCGGACTCTCACGCAGGCCCTGCAGGGCGATCGCCACCGAGATCGCGCGGACCCCGGCCTCGAAACCACCGCGCCACGCGATCCCGGTGCCGGGCGGGTTCTGGGTGATCCACGAATCGAGTTGCGCGAACGCCGCGTTGGCGTAGACATCGTCGCCGGTGATCAGCCAGGCCTGGGCGAGCCACGGGAGGTGCTGGAGCCGGTTGAGTTCCCAGATCCACTTGACGTCGCCGCCGGCGGTGCGGTGATCGATCCGGGACGCCGCGATCGAGGGCCAGGTGACATCGGCGACGGGATCGTGGTTCCAGTCGACGGGGGTGGCCAGTTGCGCAGTCGGATAACCGAACCAGCCGAAACGCAGGGCCACCGCGTCGTCGGCGGCGGCGATCAATGCCGCGGTGTCGCGGGGATGTTCGCGGGCGATGCGTTGCGCGCGGGCGCGGTCGAGCAGGATCGGACGATTGAGCCCAGCTCGGAATGCGGCGTGCGCGGCGGCCCACTCCGGCGCGGTCAGGCGCGCGGATCGGGTCGGCAGCGGCGACCGTGACCGCGCGGTGGTGACGACCCGCCAACCGATTTCGGCCGGCGACATCGACCGCAACCGATCGGCATACCAGGACAGTCTGGACATCGAGTTCCCCTCGGGCAGGTATCGCGCAGGGTGGCGACGACACGGTAGTCTCAGTGAGGTCAGCGGGGGGAACGCCGACAGTGCGGCGGGTGGCATCACATCCGCGCACGCACAACTGCGAATATCACTATAACGGCATAGGGGAGTGCAATGGCACCACCGGGGGGATCACAAAGTCTGAAGCATCGTCTGCGGCGGGCGCATCCGTTGCGGATGAGTTCGGGTGTGACGCTGTCGCGAATGGCGGACGCCGACGAGGCGGAACTGCGTCGCTATCAAGACCGTCGGCTGCGTGCCGTGGTGGCGGTGGCGGCGCGCCGGTCACCGTTCTATCGGAAATGGTTTCGGGACAACAGTATCGAACCGAGGGACATCCGCACGATCGATGACCTGGCGTTGTTGCCGTTGATCACTCGGGATGATCTCGTCGAGCGGCCCGACGATTTCCGGGTGTACCCGGCGGGCACTATGTGGAAGTCGCATTCGAGTGGGACCAGCGGCAAGGCGGTGACGGTGTACCGCACGCCCGGGTCGTCGGTGTATGAACTCGGTGCGCTGGAACGACAATGGGGTTGGTTCGGGTTGCCGCGGTCGGCGCGTCGGGTGATTCTGCGCGGCTGGGCCGGTGGTACCGACGGCGCGGTGACCCGGGAGGTTCCCGGTGCCCGTCAACTGTTGGTGTCCAGCTACAACCTGACCGCCGATCGCCTCGACGAGATCGTCACGGCGATCGAGGATTTCCGCCCGGACGCCATCGAGGGCTGGCCGTCGAGCATCACGCTGCTCGCGGCACTGCTGGCCGAACGGGGGCGCCGTCTCCCGGTGCGGGCGCTGATCACCTCGTCGGAGGTGATGAGCGCGCGGCAACGGGACCTGATGCGCGAGGTGTTCGTCGGGCCGATCGTCGATCACTACGGCCAGACCGAACGGGTTGCCCTCACCGGCAACTGCGAAGCCGGCGGCCATCACGTGTTCAGCGACTACGGGATCGTCGAGCTGCTGCCGGTCTCGGGGGCCACCGACCGGTGGGAGATCGTCGGGACCGCGTTGCACAACTACGGTTTCCCGTTGCTGCGGTACCGGACCGGCGACGAGGTGGGGCCGACGCCCACGACACCGTGTCCGTGTGGTCGGGCGTTTCCGCAGATCGGGAGTATCGACGGGCGCAGCGAGGATGCCTTCCACACCATCGATGGTCGGCCGTTGCCGTTGCCCGCCACCATCGTCGACGATCTTGTCGGGCTGCGGGAGGTGCAGATCGCGCAACTGGCGCCGGGCGAGTTCGAGGTGCGGGTGGTGCCCGGCCGCGGGTATGACCGGGTGGAGATCGCCGCGCAGATCCACGACAACGTCGCCACGTATTTCGGTGCCGGACAACAGGTGACCATTCGGGAACTCGAGTCCATCGCACGTCCGGCGAGCGGGAAGCTCAAACCTGCCGTGGTGATCGGCGGACGATGACGCGTCCGCGCTTCATGCGTCGATGGGGACCGGTGCCGGCGGTGCTGACCGCGCTGGTGCTGGGGCTGTCGGCGTGTGGGGGTGGCGGTGCGCAGTCATCGTGGAGGGCGACGGTCGGATCGTCGACGGCGTCGGTGGCCGATACCGCGCAGACGCAGGTCATCAGCCCGGAATTTCCGCGCACCGCAACGTATGTCCTCGATCAGGACAAGCTGCCGACGCTCGACGCGCTGGCCCGATACGACATCGTCGTCGTCGACGCCGAATGGCAGAACCGGCTGCCGCGCAGCTTCTTCGCCGACCTGCGATCCCGGCACCCGGGAATCATCCTGTTGGCGTATGTGAATCTGGTGGACAAGATGCCGCGGACCGGGTCCCGCGGGTACTGGCAGAACGCGTACACCCTGTGGCAGTTCAGCAACTCCACCACGAGCCGATTTCCGCGACAGTGGTTGTCCTACACCGCGTCGGGAAAACCGGTGCACGAGTGGCCCGGTCACGTGATGACCAACCTCACCGACCAGGCGCCGCGGGTCAACGGGCAGACCTACGCCGAGTACGCGGCGAACTTCGTGGTGGATCAGATCTGGGACACCGGGCTGTGGGACGGGGTGTTTCTCGACGTGTGGGCCGAACGGATCTACACCGCCGACGCCGCTGCGTGGGATATCGACGGCGATGGGAAGGATGAACCGGCCGACGAGATCATGGGACCCGGCGGGCCGCTGGATCGCGGACTCAGCAGCGCCGAACGGATCATGCGGTCCCGCATGGGAAATGCGATCCTCATCGCCAACGGTGATCGCACCCTGAGCGAGCAACGGTTGAACGGCCGGGTGTTCGAGAGTTTCGCCGACCCGCTGGCCGATCGGTCGATCGACGACGACCTCGCGGCTTATGTTGCGGCACAGACGTCGTCACAGTTGCGGCAACCGATCGTCGGGATGACCATCGACTCCGTCCGGGGGCCCGCGACGTCGAGGTATGCCCGCGCGCGACTGTTCCTGACGTTGACCCTGCTGCAGAACGGTTGGTGGGCGCCGATGGGCGCCGACTACGGACAAGTCCGGTACTACGACGAGCTGGATGGTGGTGGACTCGGCCGCGGCTACCTGGGCAAGCCGATCGTCGCCGATCCGGACTTGGCTGCCCTCTCGGCGCGAACGTCAACAGGGACCGGCTCACCACGAGAAGGTGTGTACCGGCGCGACTTTGATCACGGGATCGTGCTGGTGAACACGACGGATGAACCGGTGAGCATCGACCTCGAGCGAACCTACCGCCATCTCAAGGGAACCCAGGATCCGGTGGTCAACAACGGGCGGTCGGTGCAGCGGGTGGCGATCGGTGCGCGTGATGGTGTCGTCTTGGTGCGGTAGAGGCTGGGCGCTGGGTGGCTTCCAGCGCGGGTTGCGGTGGTCTCGAGGCTCGTCGTTTCGACGGAGCTCAACGCGGCGGCTGGCGCTCCTCGCTCCTCGACCAGCGGGAGGGTCTTGTGCTGGGGTGCAGCTATTCTCGTTGGTGAATCTGGTTCGTTGGTCGAGCCGGGCGGAGCGCCAGCGGAGCCCGTGTCGAGACCCTGGTGGGGTGGCGCTGGGCGTTGGGTGGCTTCCAGCGCGGGTTGCGGTGGTCTCGAGGCTCGTCGTTTCGACGGAGCTCAACGCGGCGGCTGGCGCTCCTCGCTCCTCGACCAGCGTGAGGGTCTTGTGCTGGGGTGCAGCTATTTTCGTTGGTGAATCTGGTCCGTTGGTCGAGCCGGGCGGAGCGCCAGCGGAGCCCGTGTCGAGACCCTGGTGGGGTGGCGCTGGGCGTTGGGTGGCTTCCAGCGCGGGTTGCGGT
>NZ_JBSGIT010000035.1:0-44193 GCF_053605205.1 Gordonia sp. NPDC003950
GGCCTGCTCGGCGGGGAGGTGATCGATCATGGCGGCGTCGGCGGCGGTCATCGACAGTTCCGGCGCGGTAGTCGTGCGAATTGTGGTGTCGGCCAAGATGTTCACCCCCTTGATCGGACGCATCAACTGAACTGACGCAAGTATATCGAGGGGGTACGACAAAACTGATCGGTGCCGAATCTACTGGGTACGAGAACTATCCGCCTCCTCAACGTTGGGTTCGGTTGGGGGTGGCCTGGTTTCGCTCCCGGTTAGCGGAGGTGGCCTCGACCTCGACCAGCGGGAGGTCACCAACCGCTGGTCGAGCGAAGCCCGTCAGCCCTGCAACTTCTCCACGCAGACGACCTTCTGGCGCTCATCGTAGGTGTAGTAGTTGGTCGTCGCGTCCGGGCACTGACTGTCGTCGGTGGTACCGGGGACGATCTCGAGGACGCGCAGCGCGTCCGAGTCGGAGGACGTGCATTCGACGTGCGCAGGGTCGCCGTAGCTCGGCACGGTCATGCACTCGCCGACCGTCCAGTCGGTGTCGAGGCACAGCGCACCGGTCTGCGTCGAGCCGCGGGTGACGTAGTAGGTCTGGTCGACGTCGGACGGGCAGGCCTCCTTGTTCGGAGCCTTGGCCACCACGACGTAGTTCGCCGGGTCCTGCCCACAGGTCGCGTGATCGATGTCGGCGTCCAACGTCGTGCCGGACAGGTAGACGCAGTCGCCGATGTTCGCGTCGAAGTCGACGTCACCGCCACCGTCCTGACTCTCCGTCACCGACGACACGGTCGACGAGTCGCCGAACGGCAGTGCTCCACACCCGGTCAGGGTCGCTGCAGCCAGCAACCCTGCCCCGATTCCACCGATGACTCGCGCCGACATCCTGCGCACTTCCCACCTCCGCATCCATGGGCCGCTTCCCCGGCCCCCGACATGTCCCCAGAACGCTACGACACATCCCCCATTCGACTCATACCGGGCTATTCGAACGCGCGACAATGACACCTGTGAGGAAGACATCCGGGAGTTGCCATGTCTAGCGGTCTGGCGATCGCGCTCGCCATCGTCGCGGTGGCCGTCGTCGCCGGGCTGATCGTGCTGGTCCGGACCCGCCGGGTCGTCGCCACCCCCACCGAACGAGCCGTGCACACGGCATTGCACACCGCGTCGCTGGCGGCTCGGTCGCTGCGCGGCGGTCTCACCGCCGACGCCGCGCGGGATGCCCTCCCGCCGCTGCGTTCCCTGACCGCCGCCGACGGCATCGCGCTCTACGACGCCGAACCCTCACTGCTCGCCCATGACGTCACCGACATCGTCACGTGGGATGAGCTGCTGATCGCGGCCGCGGACACGGCGGCCACGTCCGCTCTGACCGACCAGCGCCGCGTCCTGGTGAACGACCCGTCCGGCCCCGAGTCACCAGTACGGACGCTCATCGCCCAACCCTTGGTCGCCGACGACGTGGGTGCCGGTGCGCTGGTCGTCGTCACCGTCGACCACCCCACCCCCGGCAAGCTCGGCGCCATCGCCGAGGTCGCCCGCTACGTCGCCGATCAGGTGGAATTGGCCGAACTCGACGCGTCACGCACCCGCCTGGACCGCGCCGAGGTCCTCGCGCTGCGCGCCCAGATCAGTCCGCACTTCATCTACAACGCGCTCAACACGATCGCCTCGTTCGTGCGGACCGACCCGGACCGCGCCCGGGAACTCATCATCGAGTTCGCAGACTTCACCCGCTACTCGTTCCGTGCCGCCGGCGAGTACACCCTGCTGTCGGACGAACTGCGCAACATCGACCGCTACCTGACGTTGGAGCGGGCCCGCTTCGGCACCGCCCTGGACGTGCGGTTACAGGTGGCGCCGGAGGTCCTCGGCGTCGTCGTACCGTTCCTGGCCCTGCAGCCACTCGTGGAGAACGCGGTCCGGCACGGACTGGCAGGCAAAGGCGGCGGCACCATCACGATCATCGCCCGCGACGAGGGCGCCGACTGTGTGATCACCGTCGAAGACGACGGTGTCGGAATGGACCCGGAACTGTTGCGGTCGGGTGAGATCGACGCGCTCGATCCGCCCGGACCGTCCGCTCGGGAACGCGGCGAATCCGCGGGCGCCCACGTGGGGCTCACCAATGTCGATCATCGGCTGCGGGCGGCGTTCGGCAACGACTACGGTCTAGTGGTCGATACCGGCATCGGCGCCGGAACCAAGGTCGGTATGCGCGTCCCGAAGTTCCGTGCCGGCGTGCAGGTGTGATGAAGCAGCAATGAGATGGGATTCGCCGTGCCCCTGAGCGTTCTGGCCGTCGACGACGAGCGGCCCGCCCTCGACGAACTGGTGTACCTGCTCTCCCGGGAACCGGGCATCGGCGAGGTGCGCTCGGCCTCCGATGCCACCCAGGCGTTGCGCACCCTCAACGACTACACCATCGACGCCGTCTTCCTCGACATCAACATGCCGGGACTGTCCGGCATCGAACTGGCCACCGTCCTGGGCAAACTGAGCGATCCGCCGGCGATCGTGTTCGTCACCGCCCACGACGATCGCGCCGTCGACGCCTTCGACGTCGGCGCCCTCGACTACCTGCTGAAACCCTTGCGCGATGAGCGATTACGGCAGGCCATCGAACGGGTGGAGGCCGCGGTCGCCGGACACCGCGACGCGGAGCCGGAGTCCGGGCGCGACGATGACGTCATCCCCGTCGAACTCGGTGGGGTGACCTCGCTGGTGCGTCGCGACTCGATCTCCTGGGTGGAGGCGGTCGGCGACTACGCACGACTGCATTCGGCCACCGGAGCGCACCTGGTCCGCATCCCGCTGAGCACACTGGAATCACGCTGGCAGGACAAGGGTTTCGCCCGCATCCACCGTTCGTACCTGGTGGCGTTGCCGATGGTGACCGGCCTGCGGTCGGCCGGCTCGACGACGGTGGTGTGTGTGCGCGCCAACGGATCCGCCGACGCTGCCGAACTCCCGGTGAGCCGCAGGCAGGTTCGTGAACTCAAGGACCGACTGATCCGGGACCCCATGCGCGCGTACCGATCCGGGGACGAGCAATGATTGGCCCACCGCACCGCGAGCGGGTGGTCCTCGCACAACGCCGCGGCGCCCGGATCGTCCGCACCCGCGTGGAGGTCCATGAGCAGACCGAGGTCGGCGACGCCCTCGTGCGCGGACTGATGCGCGCACAACTGGGGCTGGCCCTACGCCTCGGCGTCAGCATCGTCGCACTGATCGCGCTGATCCCGTTGCTGGGCATCATCTTACCCAGTCTCGCCGATTTCGACGTGTTCGGCATCAGACTGTCGTGGCTGGTGCTCGGCGTCGCACTGTATCCGGTCCTCTACGGTTTCGGACGCCTCTACGTGCGGCTGGCCGAGCAGGCCGAAAGCGACTTCATGGGCGTCGTCGACGACGACACCCGTACCTCCGAGGCCACCGATGGCCGACGATGAGTGAGTCGGTGCTGACCGCGACCGCCCTGGTGGTCGCGGCACTGGCCACCATCGTCATCGGCGCCTACGGCGGCCGGTTCGCCCGCACCACCTCCGATTTCCTGGTGGCCTCCCGCAGTGTCGGATCACGCTGGAACGCGGCCGCGATCTCCGGCGAATACCTCTCGGCGGCATCCTTTCTCGGTGTGGCGGGACTCGTCGCCAAATATGGCGCCGACGCCCTGTGGTATCCGGTGGGCTTCACCGCCGGCTACCTCGGCGTGCTGTTGTTCGTCGCCGCGCCGCTGCGCCGGTCCGGCGCCTACACCGTGCCGGACTTCGCCGAGTTCCGGCTCGCGTCCCGCCCGGCCCGCCAGACCGCGATGATCGTCGTGGTGGTGATCTGCGTGTTGTACCTGATCCCCCAATTCCAGGGCGCCGGACTGACATTGAACATCCTGCTCGGTGTGCCGGTGTGGGTGGGTGCGGTGGCGGTCGGCGTGATCGTCATCGTCAACGTGGTCGGCGGCGGCATGCGTTCGATCACCTTTGTGCAGGCCTTCCAGTACTGGCTGAAACTCACCGCGATCGGCGTTCCCGCACTCGCCCTGGTGATCGTGTTCCTCGGCGATCGCCACGCCGTCGGCGAACCCGCACCACCGCGGGTCGACGTCGCTACCACCGTGGACGTCACCACCGACACCGTCGTCGCGGTGCCCGCGGTCGCGGGCGTGCGGGTCAGCGGCGTCGTCGACGGCCACGAGATGCACGACGGCCGATTCCCGGCCCCCGGTGAGTACACCCTGCGGTCGGGCACCACCATTCACCTCGACGCCGGTGCCGCCACCCCGGTGGTCGCCGGGGCGCCGACGACGGGGGCGGCGTGGCTGTCCACCGGTGGCGGTCTGGGCGGCGAACATCCACTGTTCCAGGTGTATTCGATCATCATCGCGACGTTCCTCGGCACGATGGGATTGCCGCACGTGCTGGTGCGCTTCTACACCAATCCCGACGGCCGCTCGGCCCGTCGCACCGCACTCACCGTGATCGCGCTGCTCGGATTGTTCTACCTGTTTCCCCTCCTGCTGGGTGTGTTCGCGCGGCTCTACGTGCCGCAGCTGCTGATCACCGGGACCGCCGACGCGGCAGTGTTGCTGTTGCCGTCGGCGGCGGTCGGTGGACTCGCCGGACAACTCCTCGCCGCACTCGTCGCCGCGGGTGCGATCGCGGCCTTCCTGGCGACCTCGTCAGGGCTGCTCGTCAGCGTCGCCGGCGCGGTATCCACCGACGTGCTGTCCGGCCGGATCCGCGACTTCCGTATCGCGGCGGTGATCGGCGGGACGCTACCCATCGTGTTGTCCCTGGCGACCGCGTCATTGGAACTGTCGCGAACCGTCGGCCTGGTGTTCGCGGTGGCCGCATCCACTCTCTGTCCTCTGCTCATCCTGGGTATCTGGTGGCGTGGGCTGACTCCGATGGGCGCGATCTGCGGCATGGTGATCGGCGGCGTGTCCTCGGGAACCGCAACATCTTTGGCGATCGCCGGGGTTATCGACGACGAGGCTCTCGGCGGGTGGCCCGCGGTGATCATCGGCTATCCGGCCGCGGTCACCGTGCCGTTGGCCTTCGCCACGATGGTGTTGGTCAGCCTCGGCACGCGACGCCGCGTGCCCGGCGACCTGTCCCGCATCTTCGCCCGCATGCACGTACCCGAACGGCTCGGCATGGGTGTCGAACGCGTCCCGGGCGAGCGCTGAACCCGGGGCATGGCAGCCGCTTCCGTCGTGAACCACGCATGCGTCATCGCGGATACACCTCGATAGATCGGTGTCGACGGGCTACGGTCGAGAGGTTCGCCTGACCGCCCACCGACGGGAGTTCACCATGATCACCTTGGCCGCCACCGAGATTCTCGCCCGATCGACCACCCTGACCAATGTGGGGTGGATCAGCTACATCTTCATCGGCGCCATCGCCGGCTGGATCGCCGGCAAGATCGTCAAGGGCGGCGGCTCCGGACTCCTGATGAACATCGTCATCGGCATCGTCGGCGCGCTGATCGGCGGTTTTCTGCTGAGCTTCTTCCTCGACACCGCGGGTGGCGGATGGTGGTTCACCCTGTTCACCGCCATTCTCGGCTCGGTGATCCTGCTGTGGATCGTGGGTCTGGTCCAGAAGCGGTAAGCGAGAGTCACCAGCTGACCCTCACCAACTCACCCTCACCAGCTGACCGCGGCCACACGCGCGAAGTTGCCGCCGAGCACCGCGATGACGTCGGCGTCGGCCCAGCCGCGCGCACGCAGATGGTCCCCGAGCGTCACGAAGATCTCCGGCGCCATCCACTCGATGGGACCCCAGCGCGTGTACGACTCGTCGAAGGCCTCCGGATGGCTGCGGATCTCGTCGAGGAAGTCCGCGGCGTCGAAGGAGTGATCCGTGCTGACGCCGACGTGATCGATGCCGACGAGTTCGACGGCGTACTCGAGGTGGCGGATCATCGCCTCGATCGACGGAGTATTGGGGCCCAGGAAGATTCCGACGCCGGTGATCCCGACGACCCCGCCGGTGGCCGCACACGCGCGCGCCTGATCGTCGGTGATGTTGCGCGGATGCTCCCAGACGGCGCGCATGCAGGAGTGGCTGTAGATCACCGGCTTGGTGGACACCTCGCACATGTCCAGGCCGGTGCGGGCGCTGCAGTGTGAACCGTCGGGCACCATGCCCGCGGCGTTCATCTCGGCGACCAGCTCCCGCCCCCAGCCGGTGAGTCCGGTGTCGTCGGTGTCGAGACATCCGCAGCCGGCCCGGTTGGCGTGGTTGTAGCTGGGCAACATGGTGCGTACGCCGAGTGCGGTGAAGGCGGCCACGTTGTCGAGGTTGCCGTCGAGCGGGTGGGAGTCCTCGAGATCGAAGGCGATCGCGATCCGGGTGGGGTCGCCGGCCGTGATGTCGTCGACCCCGCCGGCCAGCCGCAGCCGCGGGTGCGCCTCGATTCCGGCGCGAAAACGGTTCAGCAGACGCATGGAATCGGCGCAGGTTTGCGGTGAGTACCCGACGTTGACCGAGACATACGTCGGGCCGGGCCGCGCGAACCGTGTCAGGGGATCGACGTCGGCGTCGGGCTGCAGCGGCAGGCAGGCGTGCTGGTCCCAGAGCAGGGTCATGGTGCCAGTAGTACACGCAATCTCCCCGACCGTTCATCGGCACGCACCGACCGCCCACCGCATAGATGAACGGCTTCGTCGTGTGACCCATGCCACCCCGTTGTGTGTGATGTCGACCTCACCCACTCTGTGATGCATCGACCATCACAGTTGGGAGGGACATCTTGTCCACTGTCGATCAACCCGCGTCGGCCCAGCCGCCCGGCCATCCACCGCACGAACATCATCAGCTGCACCCGTCCGGCGAGCAGTTCATCGCCATGCAAGCCAGCCCCGAGTTCCAGAACCTCAAGCGGACCCTGCGCCGCTTCGTCTTCCCGATGACCGCGTTCTTCCTGATCTGGTATGCGCTCTATGTGGCCCTCGGCGCCTTCGCGCACGACTTCATGGCGACGCCGGTGTGGGGCAACATCAACGTCGGTCTCATCCTCGGTCTGCTGCAGTTCGTCACGACGTTCCTCATCACCGGGCTCTACGTACGCTTCGCCAACCGCGAACTCGATCCGCAGGCCGCCGCGCTGCGCGACAAGATGGAAAGTGAGATCGAACGATGACTTCCGCTGCAGCCGCGGCCGTCGGCAATCCGGTCGCCAACATCGCGATCTTCGTGGCGTTCGTCGCCATCACCATGTTCGTCGTCATCCGGGCGAGCCGTAACAACTCCTCTGCTGCCGACTACTTCACCGGTGGCCGCGCCTTCTCCGGTCCGCAGAACGGTGTCGCCATCGCCGGTGACTACCTATCGGCCGCGAGTTTCCTCGGTATCGCCGGCGCCATCGCGGTGTACGGGTACGACGGCTTCCTCTACTCCATCGGCTTCCTGGTGGCCTGGCTCGTCGCCCTGCTGCTGGTGGCCGAATTGCTACGCAACACCGGCAAATTCACCATGGCCGACGTGCTGAGCTTCCGGCTCAAGCAGCGTCCGGTGCGCCTGGCCGCGGCCATCTCGACCCTGGCAGTGTCGCTGTTCTACCTGCTGGCCCAGATGGCCGGTGCCGGCGGTCTTGTCGCCCTGCTGCTCGACATCGAGTCGCGGGCCGGCCAGTCGCTGGTGATCGCCGTCGTCGGCGCGCTGATGATCGTCTACGTCCTCGTCGGCGGTATGAAGGGCACCACCTGGGTGCAGATCATCAAGGCCGTCCTGCTGATCGCCGGCGCGGCGTTCATGACGGTGATGGTGCTCGCCAAGTTCGGGCTCAACGTCTCCGACATCCTCGGCAGTGCGCAGCAGGCGATCGCGGGGTCGTCGAGTGAGAAGGTCGCCGCCCGTGACGTTCTCGCACCCGGCGCCAAGTACGGCGGATCGTTGGAGTCGCAGATCAACTTCATCTCGCTGGCCATCGCGCTCGTGCTCGGCACCGCCGGTCTGCCGCACGTGTTGATGCGCTTCTATACCGTCCCGACCGCGAAAGAGGCTCGGCGCTCGGTGGTCTGGGCCATCGCTCTGATCGGCGCGTTCTACCTGTTCACCCTGATCCTCGGCTACGGCGCCGCGGCCATCGTCGGCCCGGACCGCATCCTCGCCGCGGCCGGCAAGGAGAACTCGGCGGCACCGCTGCTGGCCTTCGAACTCGGCGGCACCGTGCTACTCGGCATCATCTCCGCGGTCGCCTTCGCGACGATCCTCGCGGTGGTCGCCGGCCTCACCATCACCGCGTCGGCGAGCTTCGCCCACGACATCTATGCCAGCGTCATCAAGCGCGGCAAGGTGAGCGAGGACGATCAGGTGCGTGTGTCCCGTTACGCCGCAATCACTCTCGGCGTGCTGGGTATCGTCCTCGGCATCCTGGCCAACGGCCAGAACGTCGCCTTCCTGGTGGCGCTGGCCTTCGCGATCGCCGCCGCAGCCAACCTGCCGACCATCGTGTACTCGCTGTACTGGAAGCGATTCAACACTCGCGGAGCCCTGTGGAGCATCTACGGTGGCCTCAGCTCGACGCTGCTGCTGATCGTGTTCTCCCCCGCCGTCTCCGGCAAGGCCACATCGATGATCCCCGGCGCAGACTTCGCCTGGTTCCCGCTGGAGAACCCCGGCATCGTGTCGATCCCGCTCGCGTTCGCGCTCGGCATCATCGGCACCCTGACCGCGCCGAACGATCGCGGTACCCCGGAACGCAATGCCGAGATGGAGGTGCGTTCGCTGACCGGCATCGGTGCCGAGGAGGCGGTCGCGCACTGACGTCCCGATAATCTCCGGAGGAGAACTTGGGTCCTGTTGGAGAAGCTGGGTGGCACACCACCCAGGTTCTCTGACAGGACCCAATTACGTTGTTGCAGAATGTGTTATCGGGAGTGTGACCTCAGGTCGCGTCGACGAACTCCGCGAGCTTCGCGTCGACCTTGTCCTGAATGTCCTTGACGCGCTGCTCGATGGGCTTCGTGGCGTCGAGGCCCTTCTTGGCCTTCTCCACCAGCTCCCCGATCAGCTTGGCCTGCTCGATGGAGACGATGTGGAACTTGTGATGCTTGAACTTGTGGCCGACGTTGCCCGACAGTCCCTGCTCGACCTCGAGACCGTTGACGAGGTCGAGCTTTGCGTCTCCCGATCCCTCGCTGAAGTCGAGATCCTTCAGGTCGACCCACACGGTGTTCGGGCGGGTCGTGGACTCGAAGATGTAGCGCGGGTTGGTCAGGTCGATGACGACCTGCCACAACGTCTGTGACGCATCGGGCTTGCCCGGGTCCGCGGTGCGGAACGGTTGTGCCGCATTGCGTATGATGCTGCCCATCGCGGCGGTGGCCTGCAGCCGCGAGGTGGGCTGCGGCTGATGGTTTACGTAGTACGACGCACGAGCGAAACGGTCGGCCGCGTCGCAGGTACCGGGGAGCGCTTCCGAGCCGCCCAGACCCTCGAACTTCTTGACGAGCTCCAACTGCTTGTCGTAGGTGGGCGAATTGGTCATCACCCAGTAGTCCCGGCTGTGGTACACGTCGAGCTTGCCGTCGATGTACTCGAAGATCGCCGAATCGCCGGTGGCATCGTCGAGAGCCAGATGAATCGCCGGGTTGCTACCGCCGGTCGGATCCGCCATCGGAATCACTTGCGGATCATTGTCCTGGGTCCACCGCACGGCCTCGGCAACCGTGGCGAAGTTGTCGAGGTAGTACTGCAGCCACACCGACATCGCCAGTTGCGGACGATTCGGATCCGGGGTGCCGTACTCCGACTCGGCGAGCCACAGAATGTGACCCGCCAGCCCTTTCTCATTCACCCCATCGGTCGACAGGATGTCGTATACGCCGGCAATCACACTGCCGTATTTCGAGGTCCACTTCAGCTTGCCCTCGACGCGATCATTGCGTTTGACACCGCGCGGGAGCTTCCAGAGGTTGGTGTGGAGATCCTGATGGAAGTCCATGTTCCGGCCGACGATGACAGATCCGTTGGCGTCCGGCCACATCACACGCGTGCACACAGAATTCTCTTTTCGTTGTCGACGATTCTGCCGAGAACATTATCTCAATGCGAGAGAACATCGCAGCAATAGGTTTACCGCGGGCGACACCGATGATTCGGGACACGATCCGAGCGATTCCGTGCCAATGTTTCCGGAAATCACCCGTGACGGCCACGGTTCCTCTACAAGTCATCGTCAGCTGTCGGCGATGACGCGACGATGGATCTCATCAGGTGGCGTCGAACAGATCCGCTCTCGCGCGGTGGCTTCCGCATCGAAGCGCCGGTCACCCCGGTGTAGGTTGATCCGAGCTGTGTCGGCAGTCCGACCACATCGGTTGGTCCGCATGGTAATCGAGACTCGCTGTGAGGTGCAGGCATGTCAGATGACGCAGTGAAGCGGCCCGAATCGGCAGATCCGGACGACATGCTGTCCCTCATCACCGAGGTCGGTGAGGCGCTCAACAGTTCGTCGTACCCGGTTCCCCTCACACAGCAGGTTCTTCACGAGATCTGCACGACGTACGACTACGACGCGACGACCGAGGTCTTCGCGACCTACATCATCGCGCTCGATCGTCAACGGGGTCGGGCGGCGATGGCGAACAGCAGTACGCCCTACCGATTCGACCAGATCGCGGACACCGAGACGCTGGTGCACCGGCTCCGGCGGGAACCGATTCCGGTTCCCGATGCGCTCCACAAGCTGCGCGCGATCGCCGATGCCCCGCCACCGATTCATCCCTTGGCCCGGATTGCGGGCTACATGCTCATGGCGTTGGGGTTCGCCATGTGTTTCCGGATGAGCCCGTTGGCGTCGGTCGCTGCCGTCGTCCTGTCGATTCCGATTGCGGCGGTGCTGTTGTGGAGTGGCACCAAACCGGCGATCGCCGCCCTGATGCCCGTCCTGTTGACGTTTCTGGCCGCATTGCCCATTGCACTGTGGTCGGTGCACGGCGGATTCGACGACCCGGTGCGACTCGCCGTCATCCCGGTGGTGACACTGATTCCCGGAGCGGCACTCACCACGGCACTGATCGAACTCACCACCGGCGACATGATCGCCGGCTCGACCCGCCTGGTCTCCGCGCTGATCGTGCTGCTGTCGATGGCATTCGGATTCGCGTTGGCCCTCGACGTCGCCGGCCTGACGTCCGTTCACCTGCAAGATCTGACAAGTGAACAGGCGCCGTCGTGGGTGCTGTGGCTCGCCGGACCGGTGTTCGCGGTCGGCAACATCCTGTATTTCTGTACGCCCCAACGGTTGTGGGTGTGGACCATCGGGTTGACATTCGGAACCTTCTGGCTCAACAACGTGACACGGCTGGTCATGCTGCCCGCGTTCGCCGGCGGTATCGCGTTGGGCGTCACGCTGCTTGTCGCCTGGGTCGTCAGCGACCGCGCAAAGGGACATCCGAGCACGCTGGTGATGTACCTGCCGCCGTTCTGGTTGATGGTTCCGGGATCGATGGGTTTCGTCGCGATCAGCGGAGTCATCACCGAAGATCACGAACTCTCCGGTCTCGGGACGAATGCCGCCCTGTCCCTGCTGAGTATGGCCATCTGCATGATGATCGCCACCGTTCTGGCACCCCTGGTGATCCGGCTGCTGAACTCGTGGCGGCCACGGCCGTAGCGGGATCGCCGGACGGGGAATCAGACCCAATTCTCTGGGAGACCCTGATCGTTGTCCGTCATGTCGCCCCCACGATCTCGGCTTCGGTATCCCGGAGGACGCCACCACCCCGGCAACCGCGACGGCCGGTGCGGGCCGCCCACTGTGCGAGCGGAATCACCGGCGGCACAACGGGACCGGACAGCTCACCGGCTGCCTCCCGGGCCTGCAGGCCGAGGAATGCCTCAGCCCGCGTCCTGAATGCGTGCGAACGGCCGAGCGGCCTCGAGTTCGTAGGCGAGTTCCAGCAACGTCCGTTCGTCACCGAGATCGGCCGAGAAGTGCATGCCCAGCGGCAAAGCGTCCGACGTCTGCGCCAGCGGCAGGCTGATTCCCGGGGTGCCCGACGTGTTGTTGGCCGGAGTGAAGGCCACGTACCGGGTCAGCCGATCGAAGGCCTCGTCGAAATCCACCCCCGGATCGAGGTAACCGATCTTCGGCGTGGTGTGCGCCAGCGTCGGCGAGAGCACCGCGTCGAAACGCGAAAAGGTCTCGCGGAGTTGAACCGTGGATCGTTTGAGGCCGCGGATCACAGCGGGTGTGCGCCACATCCGACGCAGATACATCCGCGATAGCCCGCGAGTGAACGGATCGAGTTGCGAACGGTCGAAGCCTTTGTCGATCATCCGCTTGCCGAAGTGATCGATACCGAACGCGAGCATCGCCCAATACGAGGTGAACTCAGTGATATACGAACGGTCCACCGGGACCGGCACGAATTCCGTTCGGTGACCCAGACTTTCGAGAAGTTCGGCGGTGGCGGTCAACCCGGCCTGGGTGTCGTCGTCGAGGAGTTGCCCGGTCAGCGGTTCGGTGAGCATCGCGATCCGCAGGCGCCGCTCCGACGGCCCGTCGACGCGACCCACCAGCGGCAATCCCTTTGCCGGGCTGAAGGTCTCGGCATCGGCGAGGAAGCGTGCGGTATCCCGGACGGTGCGGCTGACGATACCGTTGGAGATCAGGTCGATCGGCATCGACTTCCCCTCGGGCGAGGCGACGACGCGATCGCGGGTGGGTTTGAGTCCGACGAGCCCGCAGGCCGCGGCCGGGATACGGATCGACCCGCCACCGTCATTGGCGTGCGCGATCGGCAGCGCCCCGGCCGCCACCAACGCCGCCGACCCACCCGACGACGCGCCACAGGAGTAATCGGTGTCCCAGGGATTGCGGGTGGGCTCGCGGTCGACGAATTCGGTGGTCGCGGTCAGCCCGAAGGCCGGCAGGGTCGAGGCGCCGACGATGTTCACGCCGGTGGACAGCAACTGATCGGTGAAGGGTTCGTTCTTCGTGGCCACCCGCTCGGGTACCGCGGCCGAACCGTGCGTCGTCGGGATTCCGGCGAACAGTGTGTTGTTCTTGATGATCGAGGGCACCCCGGCGAACGAGCCGCCGCAATACCCGCCGTCGACGGCGCGCTTGCGGGCGCGCTCGCGGTCGTCCACCGCGACCGCGTTGAGCGTCGGGTTGACCGCGTCGATCCGGGCGAGGGCCGCCTCGACCGCCTCGGCGGCCGAGATGTCGCGTCGCGTGATCGCCTCGGCGACGCCGACCGCGTCCCATTCCCCCAGCGCGTCGTCACCGAACGCGTGCACATGCCTCATGCGCGCCGAGCCTAGTACGTCCCGGGCACCGGATTCGTCAGGATCAGACCATTCGCATGACATCGGCGGCCAGGCGGGTGGCGAACTCGTCGTCGATGTGTTTGGCGAAGACCGCGTGGTGATAGAGCGGCGCGATGATGTGGTCGAGGATCTGCTCCACCGACGGTGTGGCCTCGAGGCGGCCGGAAGCCCGCCCGACCATCTCGGCGGCCTGACCGCGGCGGATCTCCCAGCACGGGCATTCGTCGATGAGGTCGTCGCGCGCGGTGACCATCGCGCGCAGGTAGGCGCGACGCGACGGCCGCGAGATGTCGGCGCCGATGATGCGCGCCCACTCGGCCAGATCCCCGGCCAGCGTGCCGGTGTCCGGCAGCGCCTCGCCCTGGGTGAGCGCGGCCACCGCAACTTCCTCGAGGAGGGCGGTGATCGATCCCCAGCGTCGATAGATGCTGGTCGGGTTGACCCCGGCGAGGTCGGCGACCTGCGGGATCGTCATGCTCTCGCGTTCACCGCGGGCGACGAGTTGGCCGACCGCGTCGTACACCGCGTGTTGCACCCGCGCACTGCGTCCACCGGGTCGGCGACCCGCCGTGACCTCGGTGTTGTCAGCTGTTACCGCACTCATGGAATCGATTATTGCAAATCGCGTTGCTTTAGAGGTCCACGTCCAGCTAGGTTGGCCCTAACGCAAACCACTTTGCTTTTGGAGGTTCGATGTCGCGTCTACATCCGCACCGCGCATTCTGGGTGATCGCCGCGACCGTGGTGATGGTCCTATTCGCCTCCGCCGCCCCGTCGCCCTTGTACCCGGTCTACCAGCAGCTCTGGGGCTTCTCGTCGTTCACCCTGACCGGGGTGTTCGCGATCTACGTGGTGACGATGCTGATCAGCCTGCTGTCGGTGGGATCGCTCTCCGATCACATCGGCCGCCGACCGGTACTGGCCGCGGCCCTGGTCCTGCTGATCGCCAGCATGGTGCTGTTCCTGGCCGCCGACGGCGTCGGCATCCTGATCGCAGCTCGCGCTCTGCAGGGCCTGGCCACCGGGGCCGCGATCGGCACGCTGACCGCCACCGTCGTCGACCTGCAGCCCAGTGCGCGCCTCGGCTCGGCGATCACCGGGGCGGCCCCGACCATCGGCCTGGCCGCCGGGGTCGCGATCGCCGGTGTCCTCGTCCAGTACGCGCCGCAACCGCGATTCCTGGTCTACGAGATCACCCTGGGCATCTACGCCGTACTGCTCGTCGCGCTGCTGGTCGTGCCCGAGACATCGTCGCGCATCGGATTCACCTCACGCCGACACATGCTCGCCACCCTGGCCCCGCAGGCGTCGGTTCCCAGTGAGATCCGCCATCTCTTCTGGGGCGCCCTGCCCGCCTTCGTCGCGACGTGGTCGATGGGTGGGCTCTACCTCTCGCTGGGGTCGTCGGTGATCGCGAAGGTCTTCGGCATCGACAATCACGCCGAGGCGGGCGCCCTGCTGTTCACCTTCTTCGCCGCCGGCGCACTCACCTCGCTGGCCCTCATCGGACGCGACGCCGCGACCAAACTGGCCTACGGTTACCCGGCCCTGGCCGCCGGCGCGGTGATCTCGCTGGTCGGGGTGCTCACCTCGGCGCTGCCGTTCTATGTGGCGGGCTCGCTGATCGCCGGCACCGGCTTCGCGGCGACCTTCCTCGGTGCGCTCGACTCGATCAGCGCCGCCACCCCACCGCCGCAGCGCGGACAGGTGTTCTCGGCCGTCTTCATCGTCAGCTACCTCGCCTTCAGCGGCCCGGCCGTGATCGCGGGACTCGTCGTCAGTCACGTCGGACTCCAGGAGACCGTCGTCGGCTACGTCATCTACGTTCTGCTGGTCGCGATCGTCGGGGCCGTGCTGTCGCGGCGGGCGCGACGGCGTGCCGGAATTGTCTCATTGTCGGCGCCGGAGCCGACCGATTCGCGATCCCGGGTTTTGCCCCGCAACCTCGAAGAGTATGAAGGTAGGCATGCACCTGAAATACAGTTCAAGTGAGGAAGCATTCCGCGAGGAGCTCCGGACGTTTTTCACGACCCAGGTCCCCAAGGACATTCGTGAGCGCAGCGCCGCCGGAAAGCTGAACTACCCCGAGGACGTCGTCACCACCACCCGCATCCTCAACGAGGCCGGGTATGCGGTGCCGCACTGGCCGACGGAGTGGGGCGGCCAGGATTGGACCCCGATCCAGCACCACATCTACCGCGAGGAGATGAGCCTGGCGTCGGTGCCGGACATGCTGCCGTTCAACGCGGGCATGATCGGGCCGGTCATCGCACAGTTCGGCTCCCCGGAGATGAAGGAACGTTTCCTGGCCAAGACCGCCAACCTCGATATCTGGTGGTGCCAGGGCTTCTCCGAACCGGAAGCGGGCTCGGATCTCGCATCTCTGAAGACCCGGGCGGTACGCGACGGCGATCACTACGTCGTCAACGGCCAGAAGACCTGGACGACGCTGGGCCAGTTCGCCGACTGGATCTTCTGCCTGGTGCGCACCGACCCGGACGTCAAGAAGCAGGCCGGCATCTCGATGCTGCTGTTCCCGATGGACACCCCGGGCGTCGAACTCCGCCCGATCCAGCTGATCGACGGCGGCTTCGAGGTCAACGAGGTGTTCTTCAACGATGTCCGCGTTCCGGTGGAAAACCTTGTGGGCGAGGAGAATCAGGGCTGGACACAGGCCAAGTTCCTGCTCGGCAACGAGCGCAACGGCATCGCCCGCGTCGGCTACACCCGCACCAAGCTCGCCCGCGCCAAGGAACTCGCACGGGAGGTGACCGCCGCCGACGGCACCCCGCTGCTCGAGGATCCGCTGTTGGCCGCACGTCTGGCCGAACTCGAAAACGAGTTGCTCGCGCTGGAACTCACGCAGCTGCGGGTGGTGGCGTCCTCCGCAGACGGCAAGCCGAATCCGGCGTCGTCGCTGCTCAAGCTGCGCGGTAGCCAACTGCAGCAGGAGGCGATGGAGCTGATCGCCGACATCGCCGGCCCCCAGTCGCTGCCGGTGTCCGCGATCGAATCCGGCTCCGCCAACGGTTCCGCCGACATCCTTGCCCCGGAGTGGGCGCAGCTGTCGGTGCCGACGTACCTGAACTACCGCAAGGTGACCATCTACGGCGGTTCGTCGGAGGTTCAGCGGCAGATCATCGACAAGGCCGTCCTCGGCCTGTAGCCCCGATCCCCTTCTGCCCCAACACCTCTCGACAACCGAGGAATTTTTCATGGATTTCGAACTTTCCGAAGAACAAACGATGTTGCGCGACACCGTCCGCGACGTCCTGACCAAGACCTACGACGTGGAGACGCTGCGCAAGGTCACCGACACCGAACTCGGCTGGAGCCGCGATGTCTGGAAGTCGTTGGCCGACATCGGCATCCTGGGTCTGACGATCCCCGAGGAGGACGACGGCGCGGGCGCCGGTCCGGTGGAGTTCGCCAGCGTCATGGGCGAGATCGGTCGCGCCAATGCGCCCGAGCCGTACCTGGATTCGGTACTCGTGCCCAGCTCGCTGATCGTCGCCACCGCCGAGGGCGAGCTGCGCGCCGAGCTTCTCGGCGGGCTGGCATCCGGCGAGTTGCTGATGGCCTTCGCCCACCACGAGTCCGGCGATCGCTGGCCGGCCGCCGCGGTGGATGCGACCGTCGCCGACGGCAAGCTCACCGGAACCAAGGCGCTTGTCCCCCACGGTGATTGCGCCGACAAGCTTATCGTTTCGGCGCGCGAGAACGGCGAGCTCGGCCTCTACCTCGTCAACGCCGACGCCGACGGCGTGGACCGCGTCGCCTACCGCACCAGCGATCGTCGACGCGGTGCGCAGATCACCTTCACCGACGCACCGGCCACGCGGCTCGGCTCGGGTGATGCCAGCGCCCTGCTCAGCGACGTCGAGGTGGGTATCCAGACCGCCCTCTGCGCCGAGGCCGTCGGCGCGATGGAGCGCGCCCTGGACCTCACCGTCGACTACCTCAAGACGCGCAAGCAGTTCGGCGTGACCCTGTCGACGTTCCAGGCCCTCGACCATCGGGCCGCCGACGTGTACGTCTCGCTCGAACTCGCCCGCAGCATGAGCCTGTACGCGACCACCGCGCTCGCCGACGGCGTCGCCGACCCGATCGTCGCCTCACGCGCGAAGCTGCAGATCTGCCGTTCGCTGCGACACGTCGGGCAGGAAGCGGTGCAGATGCACGGCGGCATCGGCATGACCGCCGAGTACCCGGTGGGTCACTACCTGTCCCGGTTGACCGCGATCAGCCACACGCTCGGCGACGCCAACGATCACCTCCGGGCGCTGTCGAAGAACGTGGGCAGCTACGACCTCGTCGGACTGCTCTGACAACTCGCTGAACGCGAGAACGCCACCGCCCCGATCAACCGCCGCACACGGCGGGTGGTCGGGGCGGTACTTGCCTGGCGCACACCCGACGGAAATCAGCGCACACTCGACGGGAAAGGGCGCCCACTCGACGGGGCGGGTGGGGTCACGGCGGGTGGGGTCACGGCGTTCGCACTCACGGGATTCGCACTCACGGTGTCGACACACGGGGTGTCCGCACATAGGGCGGTGGCACCCACCGACTCGGGGCACAGTCCCGCGACACCGTCCAGCAGCCGGCGATGCTCGTTCTCCAGTAGTCGTGCCAACCAGCCCATCCCGGACACCTCCTGCGCCACTCGATTCCCACGACGATCCCGCCCAGTAGGCCCCGAACAGATCGCGGTGACCAGGGTTTGGCCCAGCGTGATCGTGCCGACCTCGTCGGCGACCGCATGTCGTGGGTGCCAAACCCGACGCCCGGGACACCATTGTCGCTAGGGTTTCTTCTGACCCGGCCGGTGACGGACGGGCCTCGACGATCGGTGACGACAGGAGTTCGGGTGGAGATCTTGCGGGACAATCTGGCCCAGGCGGCGTCGTTCTCGCTGGTCGGCATCGCGCTGCTGATCCTCGGCTTCGCCGCTCTCGACCTCGTCACGCCGGGACGACTCCGGCAGTTGGTGTGGGTCGAGCACAATCGCAACGCGATGATCATGACGGTGTCGATGGTGATCGGCCTGTCGCTGGTGCTGGTGGGGTCGGTGTTCGACACGGCCTTCCTGGAGTTGTGGCGCGGCCTCCTCTACACCATCGCGTACGCGGTGGTCGCGATCGCGGTGATGATGTGGTCGTTCGTCCTCATCGACTGGTTGACCCCGGGCAAACTCGGCACCATCCTGCTCGACGATTCCCGGGATCACCCGGCGATCTGGGTGACCGCGGCGGTGTTCGTGGGGATCGGCGCGGTCATCGCGGCCACGCTGCTCGCCTGACCGCTTATTGACGGTTGCTCAATAGGTGGCCTAGGGTCGCCCATATCCGACGTCACCCGTCGGGGTCTTTCAACCGATCACGACGTCATCGACCGATTCACACGAACCGATCAACACAAGGGGAACCGAACCGTGGCTGCACCACTCATCGAGGAGTCCATCGACATCAACGCCTCCCCGGAGGCGGTCTGGACGGTGATCTCCGACCTCAAGCGCATGGGTGAGTGGAGCCCGCAGTGCGTGAAGATGATCATCCGCGGCCCGGTGGAACTCGGCACCAAGACCATCAACATCAACCGTCGCGGACCGCTGGTGTGGCCGACCACGTCCAAGGTCGTGCGGTTCGCCCCGAATCAGGAGATCGGTTTCCGGGTGGCGGAGAACCACACCGTGTGGAGCTACACCATCACTCCCACCGACGCCGGTGTCACGTTGACCGAACGCCGTGAGGCGCCCGGCGGGACGACCACCAAGGTGTCGTCGGTGCTCGTCGACAAGCTCATGGGCGGCACCGAGTCGTTCGAGGAAGAGCTCAAGCTGGGGATGGCCGAGACCCTCGGCAAGATCAAGAAGGCCGCGGAGGCATAGGAGGCGTCGAGCGTACCCGGCTCAACCGTCGAGCTTGTCGATCAGTGCGGGTAGGTCGGCGATCGAGTCGATGACGTAGTCGGGCACCGGGCCGAACTCGTCGCGCTGCAGGGCGGCGAGGGCCTCCTCCCGGAACTTCCCGGTCCGCACCAGTACCCCGATCAGTGCCGAGGCCTGCGCGCCGAGCACGTCGTTGTGCATGTCGTCGCCGACCATCACCACCTGCGTCGGTTCCAGATTCATCACCTCGACGGCCGCCCGGAAACCCAACGGGGACGGTTTGCCGATCGCGCGGATCTTGCGGCCGGCGGCCTTCTCCAGCCCCTCGAGGTAGACGCCGGTGTCGATGGACAGGCCCGACGCCGTCGACCAGATCATCGACCGATGCATCGCGATCACCGGCACCCCGGCGAGCAGCATCTCCAACACCGTCGACAGCGCCTCGTGGGTGAACACGGGGCCCGCCCCACCGAGGACGACGACCTGCGCCTGCGACGGGTCGTCGGTGAGGGGAACCCCGGTCATGTCGTCGGCGATCGGCCCCTCGTTGAGCACCCACGCCTTCTTGCCGGGGTAGGTCTGCGCCAGATATTCCGCGGTGAGCTTCGCGGCGGTGAGGATCTCCTCGGGTGCCACCTCGAATCCCGCCTGCGCGAGGGCGTCGGCGATATCCCCACGCGAACGAGACGTGGTGTTGGTCAAAAACATTCGTGGGATCTGCCGGTCGGCCAGGGAGCGCACCGCATCGACGGCACCCGGCAGCGCCTCCCATGACGTGACCATCACGCCGTCGATGTCCAGCAGCAACCCGAGACTCATAGACCAAATCTAGTATCGGTCGCCGATGCCCGCAGAGCTCGACGCCCCCAGTTCCCTCGGTGTGCACCGACGACGGCCCGGTGGGGCGATGGCATGCCGGGGCGATGGCATGCTGGGGCGATGCGCCCGGTGAATGTCCATCAGCAGATCGTCGCCGACCTGTTCGGTCCGCCGGAACCGGTCACCGTCGCCGTCACCGACGCGCTGGGCCTGGTCACGGCCGAACCGATCGACGCGCCGATCTCGCTGCCCGGCTTCGACAATTCCGCGATGGACGGATTCGCGGTCCGGGCCGCCGAGGTCGCCGAGGCGAGCTCCGAGCACCCGGCCATCCTGCCGGTGGCCGCCGACATCCCGGCTGGACGCACCGACCCACCCCCACTGGCACCGGGCACCTCCGCACGCATCATGACCGGCGCTCCGATGCCGGCCGGCGCCGACGCGGTGGTACCCGTCGAGTCGACGACGGCCGATTTCACCGGCGACGCCGACCTGCCCGACACGGTGACGATCACCGCCGGCGTTCCGCTCGGCAAACACATCCGGCTCGCCGGTTCCGACATCGCCGCCGGCAGCCCCGCGCTGGCCAGGGGCACCGAGATCGGTGCCGCGCAGATCGGTCTGCTCTGCGGCCTCGGCATCACCGAGGTCCGTGTCTTTCACAGACAGCGGGTGGCGGTGCTCTCGACCGGTTCCGAACTGGTGGCGCCGGGGCAGCCGCTGCTGCCCGGCCAGATCTACGAATCCAACGGCGCGATGCTGACGGCGGCGGCCATCGAGGCCGGGGCCATCGCGCGGCACGTGCACTTCGTGCCCGACGACCCCGCCCAGTTCCTCCGCCGGCTGGCCGACATCGCCGCCGACGCCGACCTCATCATCACCTCCGGCGGCGTCAGCGCGGGTGCGTTCGAGGTCGTCAAGGAGGCCCTCACCGCCACCGGTGGCGTGGAGTTCGCGAAGGTGGCGATGCAACCGGGAATGCCGCAGGGCTGCGGCCACTTTCGTGCACCCGACGGGCGTGCGGTGCCGATCGTCACCGTGCCGGGCAACCCGGTGAGTTCGCTGGTGTCCTTCGAGATCTTCATCCGCGATCCGCTGCGTGCGGCGATGGGACTGCACCGGCGCCGGGAACGTCTGCGCGCGAAGATCACCACCGACCTCACGTCACCGCCGGGCAAACGCCAGTTCCAGCGCGGACTGTTCGTCCGCCACCCCGACGGCCCGTGGATCTCCCCCGCGGGCCCCCCGGCGTCGCATCACCTGAGCAACCTGGCGCGTGCCGAGGCCCTCGTCGACATCGACGCCGACACCGTGACGCTCTCAGCGGGCGACGAGGTCGACGTCATCCGACTGCGGTAGTCGGCGGGTGGGTAGCGGACGGGCGGACGGTCCCGGCAGTCCCTTCGCGACCGGGGGCTCTAAGCTGTACGGGCGCACCATCGGAGTGCGCATCCCCCGACATCGGAGAGGTTGACTGTGGCGAGGCGCCCGCGGCCGGACGCACCAGACGGCCTGTCACCTGCACATCTGCTCACCCTGGCCAAAGAGACCATTCCCCCGGTCCATCCCGCCGGTCTGCCCTTCGTCGCCGCCGCATCCGGCCTCGCCGTCGTCGGCCGCAGACACCGCTGGATCCGGGTGCCGGCCGCCCTCACCGCCGGGGCGTGTGCCGCGTTCTTCCGGCACCCCGCCCGGGTGCCACCCACCGATCCGGCAGTCGTCGCGGCCCCCGCCGACGGCACGGTCAGCCTCGTCGACGAGGCGGTCCCACCCGCCGAGGCCGGCCTCGGTGACACACCACGGCCGCGGGTGTCGGTGTTCCTGTCACTCTTCGACGTGCACGTGCAGCGGGTTCCGGTGTCCGGAACGGTCACGTCGGTGACGCATACGCCGGGACGGTTCGTCTCCGCCGACCTGCCCGACGCCAGTTCGGTGAACGAACGCACCACCATGACACTGCGCGCCGACGCAACCGGCGACGACATCGCCGTCGTCCAGATCGCCGGCCTGCTCGCCCGTCGCATCGTCTGCGAGCCGTCGGCGGGTGATTCGCTGTCGGTCGGCGCGACGTACGGTTTGATCCGTTTCGGGTCCCGCGTCGACGTCTACCTACCACCCGGAACGGTGCCGCAGGTCCGGCTCGGCCAGCGCACCATCGGCGCCGAGACCGCGCTGGCCACCCTGGGTGGCGACCGCGCATGAGTCCGCACCGGGAGCGTCCCGTCACCCAACGCCCGCCCACGCGGGTGGCGGGTCGTCGGACCTCGCCGGCCGAGCAGTCCCGGCTGCGTCGTCAGGCCGCCGCGGGGCGCATGTTCGTGCCGTCGGCGCTGACGATCCTGGCGATCTGCGCCGGGATGACGTCCATCCGGTTCGCGATGAACGGCAACATCAACGCCGCGCTGGGCCTGCTCGTCGCGGCCGCGTTACTCGACGGCATCGACGGCCGGGTCGCCCGCCTGATGGGTGCGACCACGAAGATCGGCGCCGAGATCGACTCGCTGGCCGACGTCATCAACTTCGGCGTGGTGCCCGCATTCCTGGTGTATCTGGCGCTGCTCGACGGCACCGACCTGGGCTGGCTGCTCGCCCTCATCTACTGCTGCGCGATCGTGCTGCGTCTCGCCCGGTTCAACACCCTGCTCGACGACGATGACGCCCCCGCCTACACCCGCGACTTCTTCGTCGGGGTGCCGGCGCCGGCCGCCGCGATCGGCGCCTTGCTGCCCGTCGGACTGCTGCAGCAGTTCGGGACGGGGTGGTGGACGTCGCTGGCCGCGGTCGGGATCTGGTTGATGCTGGTGGCCTTCCTCGCGGTGAGCCGCATCCCGACAGCGTCGCTGAAGGCGGCGAAGGTGTCGGCCCGGGCGCTGCCGGGCCTGCTACTCCTGGTGGCGATCGGCGCGGCCCTGCTGCTGACCTTTCCCTACGTCCTGATGGTGATCGCCATCGTCGGCTACGCCGTGCACATCCCGTTCGCCTGGCGGAGTCGACGCTGGGTCGCCTCGCGACCCGAACACTGGGACGCCGCGCCGAAGGAACGTCGCGCCGAACGGCGAGCCCTGGCCCGGGAGGGTTCCGGACGACGCGTCATGCCGCGGCGTCGGCAGGCGATGAAGAAGTCCGACGGTCGACTCGGCCTGCACCGGCCACCGCGCACCGACGACTCGGGGCGTCGTCCGTCATGAGCCAATTAACCCTGACCGCGCGGCTCAATCCGTCGGCCGCCGACGCCCGACGCGGGATCGTCCGCGTCCACCCGGAGGTCCTGACCGCCCTCGGCCTGCGCGAATGGGATGCCGTGAGTCTGACCGGGGCGCGCGTCACCGCGGCCGTCGTCGGCGCCACCGCACCGGATGCGGCGACCGGCGCCATCCTGCTCGACGACATCTCGTTCTCCAACGCCGGTGTGCGGGAGAACGCACAGGTGGTGATCGGCCCGGTGGTCGTGCAGGCCGCCGCGCGGGTCATCGTCAGCGGATCGGCCCTGGCCAGCCACGGCGTCGACCCGACGACCCTGCGACGGGCACTGCTCGGCAAGGTGCTCTCCGTCGGCGACACCGTCTCCCTGCTACCCCGTGATCTCGGTCCCGAGCTGACCGCCGGCGACGCGGTCCGCGCCCTCGCGGTGTCGGTGGGCATCACCTGGACCAATGAACTGCTCACCGTCACCTCCACCGAGCCCGGCGCGCCGGTGAGCGTGCAGCCGAACACCGCGGTGATGTGGACCGTGGGCGCCGTCGGCGGGAATCCGGGCGCTGTCAATGCGGAAGTGAGCGCTGTCAGTGCGGGACAGGGCGCCGTCAATGCGGGCCAGGGCGCTGTCAACGTGGGAATGAGCGCTGTCAACGTGGAACAGAGCGCTGTCAGTGCGGGTGAGAGCGCTGTCAGTGCGGCGCGGCCGGCGCGATCGGTCGCCGAACTGGTCGGCGTCGATGCCCAGGTCGCCAAGCTCACCGAATGGTTGCGGATCACCCTTGACGAGCCGGAGGTGCTGCGGACGCTCGGCGCCATCCCGCGGCTCGGGGTCCTGCTCACCGGTCCGGCCGGCGTCGGCAAGGCTACGGTCGTGCGGGCAGTCGTCGCCGGGCGTCCGATGACCGTCGTCGACGGTCCGACGGTCGGAGCGCTCGAGGCGAATGCCCGACTCCGTGCGGTCACCGACGCGATCGCGGGTCTGCGTCCGGGTGGCGGTGTTCTGCTCATCACCGACATCGATGCGCTGTTGCCGGCCGAACCGGAGCCGGTATCGACGCTGATCCTCGACGCGTTGCGTACCGCACTCGATCCGGCCGGCGGGGACACCGGCGGGGGCACAATCGCGCTCATCGCGACAAGCGCCGAACCTGCCGCGATCGACATTCGGCTGCGCGATCCGCAGTTGTGCGACCGTGAACTGTCGATCGGTCTGCCCGATGCCGCCACCCGGGCCAAACTGCTCGCCGCCATCCTGACCGGCGTACCCACCGACGGTGCGCTGGACCTTTCGGCGATCGCTTCTCGCACACCGGGTTTCGTTGCCGGCGACCTGGCCGCCCTGACTCGTGAGGCGGCATTGCGGGCCGCGGCGCGGGTGACCGCCGATGCCGCGTCGTCGACGCCCGCATCGTCGGCACCCGTGCTGACCGACGCCGACCTCGCCGGGGCGCTGGGCGTGATCCGGCCGGTGTCGCGCGGCGAATCGCCGGAGGTGTCACTCGGGTCGATCACCCTCGACGACGTCGGCGACATGACCGAGACCAAACAAGCGCTCACCGAGGCGGTGCTCTGGCCCCTCGAACACCCGGACACCTTCACCCGGCTCGGCGTGCAGCCGCCGCGCGGCGTCCTGCTGTTCGGCCCGCCGGGCTGCGGGAAGACCTTCGTGGTGCGTGCTCTCGCCGCGTCGGGAAGATTGTCGGTGCACACCGTCAAGGGTGCCGAGCTGATGGACAAGTGGGTCGGCTCGTCCGAACGCGCCGTCCGCGATTTGTTTTCTCGCGCAAGGGAATCCGCGCCCTCACTGATCTTCCTCGACGAGGTCGACGCGCTGGCCCCGCGGCGCGGGCAGTCCAGCGACTCCGGCGTTTCCGACCGCGTCGTCGCCGCCCTGCTCACCGAACTCGACGGCGTCGAACCGTTGACCGATGTGGTCGTGCTCGGCGCCACCAACCGGCCCGATCTGATCGATCCGGCGTTACTACGCCCCGGCCGGCTCGAGCGTCTGGTCTTCGTCCCGCCGCCCGATGCCGCCGCCCGCGCCGACATCCTGCGGACCTCGGGGCGCAACGTCCCGCTGGCCGACGACATCGATCTCGATCACCTGGCCACCGATCTCGACGGCTACTCGGCCGCCGACTGCTCGGCGCTGCTGCGCGAGGCGGCCCTCTCAGCGATGCGGCGCAACATCGACGCCGCGACCGTCACCGCCGACGACATCGCCGACGCCCGTACCCGGGTGCGCGCATCCCTGGATGCCGCGCAGGTGGAGAACCTCCGCGCGTACGCGGAGCGTCGGCTCACCTGATCCCGACCAACAAAAAGTGGGGGAAGAATGATGTTCTTCCCCCACTTTTCGTCAGCTGGTCTGGGTCTGACCGTCGGTCTGCGTCGGCGCCTGGGTGGGAGCCTGCTGCTGGCCGGTCTGGCCGTTCTGGGTCTGCCCGCTCTGGCCGTTCTGGGTCTGCCCGCTCTGGCCGGGTATCTGACCCATACCACCGCCGGGCATCTGACCACCCATGCCACCACCCTGCTGGCCACCCATACCGCCGCCGGGCATCTGACCACCCATGCCGCCGCCCTGCTGGCCGCCCATGCCACCACCGGGGAACTGCTGGGTGTTCGACGACGAGCCGGAATCGCCGACGACGTAGCCGGCACCGAAGCCGAGCAGCCCGAAGCCGACGGCGAGGCCGATACCGCCGGCGATCACGGCGTTCTTGGTCTTCGACGGCAGGCCCGAACCCGGCTGAGCAGCGACGGGAACCGCGGCCGCCGGCGCGGGCGAACCGGCGACCGGCGCCGACCCGACCGGTGTCGACCCGATCGGGGCGGTGGGAGCGGTGGCGGCCGTCGGGCTCTGTCCGACCGGCGCCGTCGGGGCGGTGTCGCTGTAGGCGTCGGCATTCGACGGTGCCGCAGTGGTGCCGGGCGTTGCGTCGGGGGCCGTCGACGTATCGGAAACTGTCGTGGTGTCGGGAGTCGACATCGTGTCACTCTCGCTTTCAGGTTTGGTCCGGTCACAGACACCTGCGTCCCGGATCGGTTTCAACGACTCCACGGTGGCGACACCCGCTTGGCCGGTACTGCCCATCACCTGTGAACCCGCTGTCAACCGCGGCACGGCCCGAACCGATCTGCCCTACGTTTGGCTCACCCGTCCGCTCAGCCGACGCTGACCTGATAGAACACCGAGGTGGCACCGGCGGCCGCGGCCGGTGTGATGCCCAGCGTCACCCAGTAGGTGGTGCCGTCCTTCGTCCCCGACATCCGCACCACGGTCTGACCCGAGTCGCTCTCCCGGCCCTCCTCGGTGAAGCCGGCGTCGGTCAGCTTCGTCACCGCACCCTCGATCGGGTTGCCCTGATTCGCCGGTGCCTGCACGGTGACGGTCCAGTGATCCTTGCTACCGTCGGCGGTCAGCACCTGGCCGTCGACGAGCGGTACCTGCGCGGTCGGGAAATCGGCGGGCAGCCCCGGACGGGTCGGCGCGTCGTCGCTGCCGCATGCCGCGATCAGCACCGTTGCCACCGATATCACCAGCATCACGGCGAGCACCCTCACCACTGCATTCAGCCGAGCCATGGGAGCAACGGTAAGGTAGAGCCCGCGGACGTCACGTCGTGACACTCCCGGCCACCGGACAGACACACTCGACACCCGCGCCATGACCACCCCGCCCGCCGACCGAAGACCGACGACCGAAGACGGAGTGCGCCCCCTTGCTCACTGTGCTGATGGCATTGGCACTCTGCGCGCTCGTGGCCCCCGCGATCGTCGGCAAGCTCGGGACGAAGGGGTTCTACCTCCTCGGCCTGGCCCCTCTCGGCGGACTTGTCTGGGTGCTGACGCACTGGCCCGATTCCGATCGCGCCCCGCAGGTCGAGACGCTGCACTGGGTTCCCACCCTGCACATGGACATCGTCATGCGGATGGACACGCTGTCGGCGATCCTGTCGGTGCTGATCCTGGGTGTGGGCACGCTGGTGCTGTTCTACTGCGCGCACTACTTCGACGACGCCCTCCCGCGCGTCGCCGTGTTCGGCGGCGAGATGATCGCCTTCGCCGCCGCCATGTTCGGCCTGGTGACCAGCGACAACATGCTGGTGCTGTACATCTTCTGGGAGCTGACGACGGTCCTGTCGTTCATGCTGGTTGGCTTCTATCGCATCCGCGCGACGTCGCGACGCTCGGCCACCCAGGCGCTGCTGGTCACCACCCTGGGCGGTCTGGCGATGCTCGTCGGCATCATCATGCTGGGCGAACGCACCGGCAGTTACCTGCTCAGTGATCTGCTGGCGCATCCCCCGATGGACGGCGTCTACGTCGAGGTGGCCGTCGTGCTGCTGCTGATCGGGGCGCTGAGCAAGTCGGCGATCGTGCCGTTCCATTTCTGGCTGCCCGGCGCCATGGCCGCACCCACCCCGGTCTCGGCGTACCTGCACGCCGCGGCGATGGTGAAGGCGGGCATCTACCTGATCGGTCGTCTCGCGCCGGCATTCGCGCCGCTGCCGAGTTGGCAGGTGATGGTGATCGGGCTCGGCTCGTTCACGATGGTGCTCGGCGGCTGGCGCTCCCTGCGGGAACTCGACCTGAAGCTCGTCCTCGCCTTCGGCACCGTCTCCCAGCTCGGTTTCATGTCGGTGCTGATGGGCATGGGTGATGCGAACGTGGCGATGGCCGGCCTCACCATGCTGGTCGCGCACGCCCTGTTCAAGGCGTCGCTGTTCATGGTCGTCGGCATCATCGACCACGCCACCGGTACCCGCGACATCCGCAAACTCGCCCGGCTCGGGCATCGCCTGCCCGTCCTCGCGGTCACCGCGGCCGTCGCCGGCGCAAGCATGGCCGGACTGCCGTTCACCTTCGGATTCGTCGGCAAGGAGACCGCGTTCGGGTCGGTGTGGGACACCGGGTCGCTGCAACCCTGGCAGGGCCATGTCGTCGACCTCGTGCTGCTGCTCGGTTCGGTGATCACCTTCGCCTACACCTGCCGATTCCTCTGGGGAGCGTTCGGACGCAAGGTCCGCACCCTGCCGACGCGGGCGGTCGCCAAGATGCATCCGCCGACGCCGATGTTCCTGTTCTCCCCGATCCTGCTCGCCGCCTTCGGCGTCGTCGCCGGCCTGGCCAGCGGCTGGGTCGGTCACTGGTTCGAGCCCTACGCCGAGGAACTGCCGCTCCACGGCCACGACCTCGAACACCTCGCGATGTGGCACGGCTTCGGCCTGCCGGTAGTGTTCTCGGTCATCGTCGTCGTCGGCGGCGCCGCCCTCTTCCTGGGGTTGCGCCCGATCCGCGACCGCGTCTTCGGGTTCCGGCCACTGCTCAACGCCGACCGCATCTACGACGCAACCCTGCGTGGCGCGGACACCGTGTCGCTGTTGATGACCCGCAACACCCAGCGCGGATCGCTGCCGATCACCCAGGGGGTGATCCTGTCGACGATGATCATCCTGCCGACGACGGTGCTCTTTCTCGGCAATCGCAACACGCTCTCCCCCCGCGGCTTCGACTCCCCGGTCCAACTCGTCGTCGGCGGCATCATGATCGCCGCGGCCATCGCCGCGGTCATCCTCCGCAACCGCCTGGCCGCCACCCTCATCGTCGGCGTCACCGGATACGGATGCGGCATGCTCTTCGCGTTGTACGGCGCACCCGACCTGGCCCTCACCCAATTCCTGGTGGAGACGCTGACACTGGTGATCTTCGTCCTGGTCCTGCGCAAACTGCCCGCCGAACCCGAGCCCCGCCACTCCACCGGGTTCAAACCGCTGCGCGCGCTCATCGGCATCGCACTCGGTGTGTCGGTGGTGGTGATCGGATTGTTCGCCGCCGCGGCCCGCTCCGAACAGCCGGTGAGCATCGACCTCCCCGAGGCGGCCTACAAGTTCGGCCACGGCGCCAACGCGGTGAACGTGCTCCTCGTCGACATCCGCGCCTGGGACACCCTCGGCGAGGTGTCGGTCCTCATCGTCGCCGCGACCGGGGTGGCGTCGATGGTCTTCCGCAACCGCCGGTTCGGTGCCGCCCCGCGCGTCGCCGACGCCGCGAAATTCTTCGCCGGGTCCGCCGACGAGGACGACGACGTCATCCCGCCCGACCGCACCACCTACCTGCTGGGCAGCGAATTCCGCGATCCGCGACATCGGTCGATGGTGCTCGAGGCCACCACCCGATTGATCTTCCCGACGATGGTGGTGCTGTCGGTGTACTTCTTCTACGCCGGCCACAACTCGCCCGGCGGCGGGTTCGCCGGTGGATTGACCATGGGCCTGGCGCTGGTGCTGCGCTACCTGGCCGGTGGCCGCTACGAACTCGGTGAGGCCCTGCCGGTGGAACCGGGCACCTTCCTCGGCGCCGGCCTGCTGATCTCCGCCGGCACGGCCGTGACCTCGATGTTCCTCGGCGCGCCGGCCCTGAGCTCGGCGGTCTTCGAGATCACCGTCCCGGTGCTCGGGCACATCAAACTGGTCACCGCGCTGTTCTTCGACCTCGGCATCTACCTGATCGTCATCGGTCTGGTCCTCGACGTCCTGCGCAGCCTCGGCGCCCGCCTGGACGTGGAGGGCCCCGGCGGTCTGGTGACCCGGTCGGTGCAGGTGCCGGCGGATGGTGGGGCGAAATGAGCGTCAACCTCGGCCTGCTGGTGGTCATCGCGGTACTGATCGCGGCCGGTGCGTATCTGCTGATGGAACGCAGCCTGGTGCGGATGTTGCTGGGTCTGCTGCTGGCCGGCAACGGCATCAACCTGCTGATCCTGGTGCTCGCCGGCGGGATGGGCAATCCACCGATCATGGGCCGATCGTCGGAGGCCCGCCCCCGCGACGCCGACGCCCTCGCACAGGCGATGGTGCTCACCGCGATCGTCATCACCATGGGTGTGGCCGCGTTCATCCTGTCGCTGGTGTACCGGCTGTTCGTGCTCAATCGCGACGACGACGACGTCGAGGACGACACCGAGGACGTCAAGGTCGCCACCGGCTCCCTGCGGACCGCACCCGACCGCGACCGCAGCGACGACCCCCTGACCGGCGCGGACACCTCCGCCGGCGACTTCTTCGACGACGAGGGCAACCCGCTGACCCCCGAGGAATACATCAAACGCCACCTCGAGGTGATCGAGACCGACCTGATGCCCGAGGACGCCGACGTCATCGACGAGATCGGCGTCGACGATCCGGATTCAGACACCGCCGAGTCGGACAACGCCGAGTCAGACACCACCGGTTCGGACACCGCCGGTTCGGACACCGGTTCCGACAACACCGGGTCGGATGACCGCACCCCGGGGGATCGCCGATGATCCCGCAGACCTCCTGGCTCCCGGTCCTGATCACCCTGCCGACGCTGGTCCCGTTGCTCGGCGCGGCGTTGACGCTGTTGCGCGGCCGCGGCGCCATCTTCCAGCGCATCATCACGGTGTCGGCGATCGGGGTGGCACTCATCGCGTCGTGCATGATGCTCTACCTCACCAACGAACACGGCACCTACGCGCTGGCCATCGGCGGGTGGGATGACAAGGGATTCGCGAACGGACCCCTCGGCATCACCCTGGTGGTCGATCAACTCGCCGCCCTGATGCTGGTGGTGTCGACGCTCGTGCTGCTGTGCGTCGTCATCTACGCGATCGGGCAGGGTATCCGCGATGGCACCACCGATCAGCCGGTGTCGATCTTCCTGCCCACGTATCTGATCCTGTGTGCCGGCGTGTGCAATTCGTTCCTGGCCGGCGACCTGTTCAATCTGTTCGTCTCGTTCGAGGTGCTGCTGGCCGCGAGTTTCGTGTTGCTGACCCTCGGGGCCAGCGCCGATCGTGTCCGCGCCGGCGCGTCGTACGTGATGGTCTCGATGGTGTCGTCGCTCATCTTTCTGGCGGGCATCGCCTTCGCGTATGCGACCACCGGGACCCTCAACCTCGCCGAGATGGCGGTGCGCCTCGACCACGTCCCCGATGGCACCCGCAACGCGCTGTACGCGGTGCTCCTGGTGGCCTTCGGCATCAAGGCGGCGGTTTTCCCGCTGTCGACGTGGCTGCCGGACTCCTACCCGACGGCCCCGGCACCGGTCACCGCGGTGTTCGCCGGCCTGCTCACCAAGGTCGGCGTATACGCGATCATGCGAACACACACCTTGCTGTTCCCGGGCGGGTCGATGGACGCCATCCTGCTGGTCGCCGGATTGTTGACGATGCTCGTCGGCATCTTCGGTGCGATCGCCCAATCCGACATCAAACGACTGTTGTCATTCACCCTGGTCAGCCACATCGGGTACATGATCTTCGGGATCGCGCTGTCCTCGGAGATCGGGATGAGCGCGGCCATCTACTACGTCGCGCACCACATCCTGGTGCAGACGACGCTGTTCCTGGTGGTCGGGCTGATCGAACGTCAGGCCGGGTCGGCGTCGCTACGGCGACTCGGTGGCCTCATCGCCAGCCCGGTCCTGGCCGCGTTGTTCCTCATCCCGGCGTTGAATCTCGGTGGTATTCCGCCCTTTTCGGGCTTTCTGGGCAAGGTTGCGTTGATCGAGGCCGGCACCTCCGACGGTTCGGTGCTCGCCTGGATTCTGGTCGCCGGGTCGGTGGTGACCAGCCTTCTGACCCTGTACGTGGTGGCCCGCATCTGGACCAAGGGCTTCTGGCGTCCCCGCGCCGACGCCCCCGAGGGCGACCTCTCCGACAGTGCCCCGTCGGCGTTGATCGACGAGAGCGCCGACATCGCCTTCGACGAGCGCGCCGACGTGGGTCGCATGCCCATCGCGATGGTCATCCCGACAGCGCTGATGGTGGCGGCGGGTCTGGCGTTGACGGTGTGGGCAGGTCCGATCTTCGGATTCACCGACCGCGCCGCGACCGACATCATCGACCGTGACATCTACGTCAGCTCGGTGTTGGGAGGCCGATGATGACCGACCGGAAGAACGAACGGATCGCGCCCGTCAGACCCGTCGGCAAAGGGCCGGTGAAGCGCCTGCTGATCAACATCGCGCGCTATTCGGTGCTGGGTTTCGCGTGGACGACGGTCAGCGCGTGGGTGTGGCTGCGCGGACGGGTTCGCACACCCCACTGGTTGGGCACCGACGGCCGGGAGGTGGCCGTCCGACTGTGGTCGATGGCGTGGCTGGCCTTCGTCTGGGTGCTGTTGTGGGGCACGGTGTCGTGGGCGAATGTGATCGCCGGGCTGGTCCTGGCCATCGCCATCGGCGTCCTGTTGCCGCTGCCCCGGGTCCCCGTCGAAGGCCGGATCCATCCCCTCACCCTGCTTGTGCTGGTTCTGCGGTTGATCGTCGACTTCTTCGTCTCGAGTGCGCAGGTGGCGTGGATCGCGATCCGGCCCGGCCGACCGCCGCTGGGCGCGGTCATGCGTGTACGCGTCGCCATCAAATCCGACATGGTCCTGACGCTGGCCGTGGATTATCTCAACCTGGTGCCCGGCACGATGGTCCTGGAGATCGATCATCGTCGGCGCCTGCTCTACGTCCACGTCTTCGACGTCCGATCGGACAAGAAGGTGCGCAGCTTCTACAACCAGGTCGCCTTCGTCGAGCGGATGTTCATCAAGGCCTTCGAACGCGACAGCGAGTGGCATCCCAGTCCGTACCACGGGATCGACGACAGCTTCCATCACGTGCCCGACGGTGAGCATGTCGGCATTGCGACCGGCGCGGTCCGGCACCGCCCCGACCTCTTCGACCGCACGACCCCCGGCGACGAGGAGGATCGGCTATGACTGTGGTCTGGTACTGCATCGCCACCGCATTGCTCGTCGCCGCCGTCCTGGTGATGGCACGGATTCTGCTCGGCCCGACCACCCTGGACCGGTTGGTCGCCCTCGACGCGCTCATCGCGCTGTGCATGTGCGGGCTCGCGGCCTGGACCGCCTACAGCGGCGACACCACGGTGGTGTCGGGAATCGTCGCGTTGTCGCTGGTCAGCTTCGTCGGCTCGGTGGCCATCGCCCGCTTTCGCGTCCGGGATGATCAAACATGATCGCCGACATCGTCACCGCCGTCTTCCTGTCCATCGGGGCGTTGCTCGCCGTCACCGCGGCGATCGGCATCCTCCGATTCCCCGACACCCTCTCGCGGATGCATGCCGCGACCAAACCCCAGACGCTGGGATTGCTGATGATGCTGATCGGAACGATGATCAGCGTCGGCGGCGGGCACGTCGACAACGGGATGCTGATCCTCGCCGGGATCTTCGCACTGATCACCGCACCGGTGGTCGCGCACCGCATCGGACGCCTCGTCTATCAGGAGCAGCGTGCCCGCGACGGGCTCATCGCACGCGACCAGATGGAAAGCGGCGACCGGGATTAGGGCCTGATCAGGACTGTCTGACACCCGCGGTGTGACGGATATCTCGACATTTACGCCCATTGTGTAAGTCGACCCTTCCCCGCGGACGACAACCACCGGTAGATTGATTGTTCACAGGACTAAAGAGGGGGTCGCGGAAGGAATCGAGTGGTGGGTAATCGATTCGATCAGCGGACGCTGGCTGTCTTGTGCAGCGAGCTGGGGGCGGTACCGCTGCTGATCTTGGCGCTGTTCTCGTCGTCCTTCGCTGTCGCCGGCACCCGACCACTCTTGGTGGCGATCCTGGTGTTCACCGCGATCTCGGTGTCACTCACGGCCTGGCAGGGCAGTCTCGACGACCGGCTGTTCGTCATCCTGTGCACGGGCGGGATGATCGGGGTGGCCGGCTCGGCGGCGGTGATCGCCGATCAGGGCACCTCACACGCGGTGCTGGTGCTGTTGGCGGCGATCCCCGCACTCGCCGCGATGGGGTCCTCGGGGCGCACCGTCGTCGGTTTCATGACGATCGCAGTGACCCTGGGACTCGCCGTCGTCGCCGTGCGCGCGGCATCGCTGACCGATCTCCTGGTCAGCGGGGGTGCGGTGATCATGGCGGTCATTGCACCGACGCTGATGGTGACGATGCTGCGGCGCAATCTGTCGGATCTGATCCACGAACAGACGACGCTGAGCCTGATCGATCCGCTCACCGGCGCCCTCAACCGGCGCGGCCTGTTCGACGGCGCGCCGACGGTCTTCGAGGAGGCCCAGCAGGCGGGTCAGATGATCGGCATGCTGGTCATCGACATCGATCACTTCAAACGCGTCAACGACGCACTCGGGCACTCCGCCGGCGACGAGGTTCTCGTCGACATCACCTCGGTTCTCCACGAGGAGGTGGGGGATCGCGGGATCGTGGCACGCACCGGCGGTGAGGAATTCACCATCCTGTTCGGGGTCGCCGGCGCGGCCGAACTCGAGGCCGCCTCGACGAGGTTGCGGCTGGCGGTCGGTTCCGGCTCCGAGGTGACGGCCAGTGTCGGCGGCGTCTGCGCACCGCTGCGGCGACTCGATGCACCGCTGCACCCCGATGCCCAGACGCTCCTGGACGATCTGGCACGACCGGCCGACCAGCGCCTGTACGCCGCCAAGGCGTTGGGCCGCAACCGGTCGATGGTGTCGCAGATACCGACCGTCGATTGGTACTTCGATGATCCGGAGGCGACGGCGACGTCGGAGGACGGGACGGCCCGTCAGGTACGCACCACCTCCGCGCTGGTCTCGGCGGTCGCACCGCGATCGGCGGGAGCGGCGACGCGGGTACTGCGGGCCGCGTCGACACGCACCGCGAGCGGGTCCCGGCCGCCACGCAGCGCCCGCCGTATCGACGGTGTGGACATCACCGACCCCGGCGTCGCCGATTTCGGCGCCCCCGACCCCACCGGCGATGCGACGTTCGAGATCCTGCATCCCGCCCGGGACGCCGGCCGCATTCGGCAGCTCACCTCGTCGAATCTGTACGAGTTCGTCGACATCTGGCCCGATGCGGTGGCCGAACTGCGGCAACTCGATGCACTCGATCACGTCGAACCAGGGGTCCGGCCGGCAGACCCACTCGACTACGACGACCCGTCGGTCGTGACCGGACATACGCGGTACGTGGTGTTCCCGTGGCGCCGCCGGGTGGTCCGGATGCCCGACAGTGCGACGTTCTATCGGTTGAAGACAGCACGTAATCGCTTCCTCGTCACCAGCGCGGAACAACGCCGGTGGGGTGAGACGATCATCGCCGTCGCCGGACTCAGCGTCGGATCGTCGGCGGTGACGGCGTGTTCGCTGACCGGGGTGCGGCATTTCCGCCTCGCCGACCCGGACACCCTGGCCACCACGAATCTCAACCGGATGTCCGGGTCGGTGTGCGATGTCGGGACGGCCAAGCTGGACCTGACGGCGCGTCGGCTCCTCGAGGCCGACCCCTACACCGTCATCGAATCGTTCGCCGATGGCTACTCGCCGACCACGGCCGACCGGTTCCTGGCAACCTCGCCGTCCGGTCCGCGAACCATCGTGATCGAGGAGATCGATGATGTCGCGGCGAAGATCGACATGCGTCGCCGTGCCCGCGCGTTGCGGATTCCGGTCATCAGCGCAACCGACATGGGCGACAACGTCATTCTCGACATCGAACGCTACGACCTCGACCCCACCTACCCGATCTTCCACGGCCGGGTGGAGAACTTCACCGCCGGTGATGCCACCGACCCCGCCCAGCGACTGCGAATGGCCACGTCGATCGTCGGCGACGTCCTCACCCCTCGAATGGCGTTCTCCGCCAGTCAAATCGGCCGCGGTGTCGCGTCCTGGCCGCAACTCGGTTCGACCGGCGCGATGGCCGGCGCCTTCGCCGCGGCGGCGGCCCGGAACATCGTCAGCGGCCACCTCGTCGAATCCGGTCGCCACGTCATCGACGTCGAGCAGATACTCAACGCCGGCCACGGCGGTTCCGCATGGAATGAACTCGATCCCGAGTTCATCGCCGGTAGGCCCACTGACGGGCCGGGGACGTGGGACCGCGAGAAGCCACCTGCTTGAGGTAAGTTCTCGCGGTCGGTGTCCCCCGACGTGCACCTGTCAGGCCACCGTCGCCGTCTCCGCCGCCGACACCTCCCGCGACCGCAATGCGGCGGCGTGCTCCGCATTCATCAACTCCCATACGTCGGGATCGGCGAAGGACTGCAGGTTCTCCGCGTCCCAAAACATCGCCCGGGTGCGGTAGCGGTCGTCGGGGTACGGGGTCGCGGCGATCAGCGGATTGACTCGTCCCCCACCGGATGACCAGCGTTCGAGCACGTAGTCGGCCGCGGTGGCGAGCATGTGGCGGCATCCGGTCAGCTCCATCGAGATCTTGGCCGACCGCGCCAGCGCACCCGCCGCCACCTTGGCCAGCGGCGACGACGGGTCGACGAAGGCCGACTTGACCTCGATGATCCCGTCGGGGATGCGATGGTTGATCGCCGCGATCAGGTCGTCCTGGCCGGGTTGGCCCGCCCACTCGCCGATCGCGTGTGACTGTCGGGCATCGCGATACGGCCCCTGCACGCGGAGGCCACCGACGACCGCACCCGACGGGTCGAGCACGGCACAGAACAGGGTGGTGTCCCGGCCGTCGCGGATCCGCTCGTATTCCAGCGCCGACCGGACCCCGCGTGCGGTGTATTCGACGACGGCGCCATCGATGTACTCATGCCACAGTTCCGGCCACGTGTGCGGATCGGCGAAGATCATCGTCGCTCCGCTCCCACAGAGGTCGTCCACCCATGCCGACGCACCGGCGAGATCGAGTGCAGAATACTGCGGGGAATGCGCGATTGTCACGATGGAATAATTCATAAGCTTTCATTTCCTTTGCCAGATAACCCCGACACCGATTTCGGATGCTGCACACGGACGGGCAGCACCTCTTCAGTGTCCGTTAGCAAAGGTCACAAGCCAACACGCGGACACGACGCAACCCCGCGTATCGTCGGACTGTCGACGTCAGTGCGGCAATCCGGACAGGCCGGTCACCGGCGAAACCCGACATTCACACGGTCGGAGAAGCCCTACTTCACACGCGGGAAAATGAATTGTCAGAGTGGGTTATGAAATGGTCGCGAATTTCCTCAACGCACCCGATCCCGCGCGGTCCCGGGTCCACACCGAACACACCGCCCCGGCTCTCGGCCGGCACAGCGGCGCCGCGGGTCATTTCAGTTCGTCGACCACCGACGCGACCACCGCGCGAATGTCCCGGGTGGCGGCGAACGTCGCCCGCTGCCGTTGATAACTCGCGCCGCGGGCCATGATCTCGGAGATCCCGGCGAGTTCGTCGACGCAGTCGAGGTCGGCGGCGATCGGCGCGAGCCGCACCAGCAGGTCCGCCAGATCCTCGGTGACGAGGCGTTCGGTGCAGTCGGAGTCCAGGATCACGATCGCCTCGAGCCCGTATCTCGCTGCGCGCCACTTGTTTTCCTGCACCAGCCAGGGCGCCATCTGCGGCAGGGTCTCGCCCGCGGAGAACCGCCGGTCCAGGTCGACGACGAGGCAGTGGATCAGCGCCACCAGTGCGGAGAGTTCGTACAGGTTGGTGGTCCCGTCGCACACCCGCACCTCAATGGTGCCCAGATGCGGCGACGGCCGGATGTCCCACCGGATCTCGTTGATGTGGTCGATGATGCCGGTGGTCTTCTGGTCGGCGACGAACGCCTCGAACTCATGCCACGTCTGGAACTGGAAGGGCAGGCCGGCCGTCGGTAACTGCTGGAACATCATCGCCCGATTGCTGGCGTAGGAGGTGTCCTGCCCCGACCACATCGGCGACGACGCCGACAACGCCAGCAGATGCGGGTAGTAGTTGAGTAGCGACGACAGGATCGGCAGTACCTTGTCGCGGTGGGAGATGCCGACGTGCACGTGCACGCCCCAGATCAGCATCTGCCGGCCCCACCACTGGGTGCGCTCGATGAGTTCGGCGTACCGATGGCCTTCGGTGAGCAGTTGCGTCGACCATTGCGCGAAGGGGTGAGTTCCCGCCCCGTAGAGGTCGACGTCGAGGTCATCGGCGACGCCGCGGACGGCGTGCAGTGTCTCGGCGAGGTCGGCGACCGCCTCACCGGTGGTCCGGCAGATGCCGGTGACCAGTTCGACGGTGTTGCGCAGCAATTCCTTGTGTACCTTGCCGGCGAGATGGGGATGCGCAGACCCGAAGGCCGCGAACAGGTCTGCCGCGGAGTTCGAGAGATCGCCACTGACCTTGTCGGTCAGGGCGAACTCCCACTCGACGCCGAGTGTCGGCTCCGGCGAGCCCGAGAATTCAATCGGGAGGATGGCGGGCATCACGTCACCACACGTGGATTGTGCACCGGAGCCGTCGGCAGAACGCCCTACTCCGCGGTCTCGATGACGCCGCACGCCAGGCGCGGCCCACCGTCACCGGTGGTCATCGTCGTCTCGTCGGGTCCGGGCTGTCCGTTGGCCTGGTAGCGATCGGGGATGTTGGCGAAGTTGTCGGCGTTCTCGTGGATGATGATCGTCTTACCGGTCACCTGCTCCAGATCGACGGCATCGGTGGAGGTCAGCGTCGTCCCCGAGCCGTCGGGCAGGACGTTGATCGACACCAGGTCACCGCTGGCCGGGTGGCCGGTGTGGCCGTCGACCTGCAGGTGACCACCCGCCGAGTCGAACTTGTCGGCGGTGTTGCAGGTGCTGCCGGAGTGGATGTGCATCGCGTGGAAGCCGGCCGGGAGACCGCTGCCGGCGTTGAGCTTGACCAGCACCGCCAACGATTCCCCCTGCGGGCTGAAGGTCGCGGTACCGATGTCCTTGCCGGAGGTGTCCTTGATGGTCGCCGAGCCCTTCTCACCGCTGCTGGAGGGGATGTCGTCGGCGTCGACGAGTCCGACGACGGGCGCCGGATTTCCGGTCTGCACCGCCGGGGTGGTGCCCTTCTCGGTGGTGGTCGGCTCGTCCGGGGTACATCCCGCCAGTGCCAACCCGACGGCGCCGGCCGAGGCGAGCACCGCGAGCGCACGCAGGGACGCAGAGCCTGATTTCGAACTGACGGTCATCTCGCTCCTCGAGTGATATGTGATTGGAAACCGGGCTGCCTTGATGAGCCGGTGTCAGCGCCCGGGGCTGCAACGCTGAGGTCTGGGACGCCGCCGCCTGGGACACTGCGGTCTGGGACGCCGGGGCCTGGGATGCTGGGGCCTCGATGGACGGATGTGCCGATCATGGCTGCCTCACCACGACCACGGCGATCCCGCCGGCGCAACGGCTGAACCCGCTGCCCAAGGAGCTGCGCGAGTCGACACTGAACTCCCCGCCGAGGTCGTCGTTGAGCTTTTGGGCGAGCGGCTTCTGCGCGGTCGTCGAGTAGACGATGGAATTTTCGGAGAAGCCGCCCTGCGAGTAGTTGCTCTCGCTCGTGATGCCCTCGGTGGTGTAGCCCTTGGCCTTGACCTGGGAGTCCACCTCGCCCGCCAGACCGGTGACCTCACCCGCGTTGATGACGCAGATGGTGGTGTTGCCCTGGTTCACCGTCGACGTGGTGGCCGGTGCGCTGGCAGTCGTCGACGGCGCCGACGACTGCGCGGCCTGCAGTTGTTCCTCGGGGTTGTCGTTCGCGGTGGCCGCGGAGTGCCAGCCCAGGCCCACGAACACGATGGCAACCGCGAAGAGCAGCATGGCTCCGGCCCTCAGGGGCAGGCGGTTGGACTCGCGATCAGCATTCATCACCGATGACCTTAACGCACACACGCATGGCGCCTGCTCTCCAGCGCCGGGGCGTGCGGGCTCAGGTGATGTCGAAACCGAGTCGACGTGCGGCACGCGCCTTCTGGCGTGATGCGCGCAACCGTCGCAGGCGCTTCACCAGCATCGGGTCGGCGGCCAGCGCCTCCGGCCGATCCACCAAGGCGTTGAGGATCTGGTAGTAGCGCGTGGCCGAGAGCCCGAAGAGTTCCTTGATGGCCTCTTCCTTGGCGCCGGCATACTTCCACCACTGACGTTCGAAGGCAAGGATGTCGTGCTCGCGGCGGGACAGCCCGTCGGGACCGACCTCGTTCGGATCGATGCTCTGCGCGCCGTCGACGTCGTGGGTCTTCTCAGACTCCGGGCCCTGGCCCGGCTGATTCTGGCTTCGCGCTGCTGCGCCGTCCATCTCGCTCCCTCGAAGATCTCCTCTGCGACCCCTCACACCACGTCATCTGGGTCCGGGGTCCATCATCGGACGTCTGGTGACGTCGCGCATGACGGGCTCGGGGCCGGCGAATGACAACGGTGTGGTTCGTCAACATCTAACCACGCAGAACCGAGTGGGTTGACGTGACGCGCGGGCGGCACGTCGCGCGGGACCATTCGGCGCCGATGGCCATCTGCGCGCACGATAACCTGTCGTGCATGGCAATTCTCCCCATCTGCATTGTCGGTGAGCCGGTTCTGCACCGTCCGACCGAACTCGTCGAACTCGACGGTGACGGACGGCCGTCGGCGGAGACGGTGACGCTGCTCGACGACATGTACGCGACGATGGACGCCGCGAACGGCGTCGGCCTGGCCGCCAACCAGGTGGGGGTCGGTCGGCGGATGTTCGTCTACGACTGCCCCGCCGGCGAGTCCCGGATGGCGGCCCGCCGCCGCGGTGAGGTCATCAATCCAGTGCTCGAGACCTCCGAGATCCCCGAGACCATGCCCGATCCGGACGACAACGACGAGGGCTGCCTGTCGGTGCCCGGTGAGCAGTTCCCCACCGGCCGCGCCGACTGGGCTCGGGTCACCGGAGTCGACCGCGACGGTGCCGCGGTGACGATCGAGGGCAACGGGTTCTTCGCCCGGATGCTGCAGCACGAGGTCGGTCATCTCGACGGATACCTCTACGTCGATGTGCTGGTCGGCCGCAATGCCCGGGCCGCGAAGAAGGCGATCAAAAAGAACGGATGGGGGGTGCCGGGGCTGACCTGGACCCCGGGTGAGCAGGCGGATCCGTTCGGTCACGACGACGACGATTGAACGTGCGGATGTCACGGTGACCGGGGCGGCGGGTTCGATGCCGGATCGGTTCGGCATGTCGTCCGGGGCTTTCCGCGGTGACCGTGTCGTGGTGCGTTATCGCCTCGGCGATGCGACCCCGGCCGATTGGCGCGATACCCCCAATCCGCGCACGGCACCGGGTCGGCCGTCGCTGTCGGATGTGACCGGTTTCCTGTTCGACGACGGCGACCCGATCCGACTCGATCGCGACGGGGTCGTGGAATCCATCCCGCGGTCGGCGATCACCTCAATGCGGCTGCTGTCGGCGGTCGCGGTCCGCAACAGTGACATTCGGACGCTGGAACATGCCGCGGCGCTGGCGTGGCCCGGCATCGAGCACGAGGAGATCGACGGATGGCTGCTGCGCGCCAGTGGCGGCATCTCTCGGCGCGCAAATTCGGCCATCGCCGTTGATCGTGCGGCTCGCGCCGATGCCCAGATGCTGTCGGTGATCGGAGACTGGTATGCGGCACGGGGATTGCGCACGCTCATCGCGGTTCCCGATCGGCTGCTGCCCCGGCAGATCGTCGGGGAGCCCGCGAGCGACGAGATCCAGGTGTTGACACGGATTCTCGACGACGTGCCGGCTGACGGCGGTGTGCCGACCGGCAGTGGCGATGTCACGCTCGGGGCTGATCCGTCGCGCGCTTGGTTGCGCGCCTACCTTGGTGACGAGGCCGACCTCACCGTCGGCGCCGGCGTCCTGAACAGTGTTGTCGGCGAGAATGGTTCGGTGGTGTTCGCCTCCGTCGAGTACGACGGGGAGCCCATCGCGATCGGTCGTGGCGCAGTGACCGAGGCGCCGGGTTCACGACGGTGGTTGGGCATCACGGCGGTGTGGACCGATCCGGCCCGTCGCCGACGTCATATCGGCGACGCCATCGTGTCCCGGTTGTTGTCCTGGGGAGCGCAGCACGGTGCCGACGCGGCCTACGTTCAGACCGAAGCCGGCAACCGGGTGGCCGGGGCCTGGTATAGGTCACGGGGTTTCGCGCTGCACCACGGCTATCGTTACCTCGCGCTCGGCGACGGAGGGCGAGAGACATGAATGCGACATCGAAGCGGCCGCGGTCATCGACCCGGGGATCGCGAGCACAGACCCCGGCGCAACGGCGCCGTCAGGCCGTTGTCACCGCGATCGGCCTGGTTGTCGTCGCCATCGTCGTGATCGCGACCTGGCTCATCAACAACTCGGGTGACGACGCCGGGTCGTCCGGTTCGTCGGTGGCGAGTTCGTCGGTGGCAGGGTCTTCGGTGGCGCGGTCGTCGGTCGCATCGTCGGGGCCATCGGAGCGGTCGACGTCCCGGCAGACGGCCGCCGTCCCCGCCCGGGTGACCCGCACGCTGGCTCTCATCGACGCCGGTGAATGGCCCGAGGCCGCCGACGCACCCGGCACGCAAGGCGGAATCACCTTCCGTAACAGCGAGGGTCGGCTACCGGCTCGCGATTCCGCCGGTAAGCGGATCACGTATCGGGAGTGGGATGTCAACCCGAAGGAGCCCGGCCGTTCGCGCGATGCCGAGCGCATCGTCACCGGCAGTGACGGGTCGGCGTGGTACACCGCCAATCACTACCGCAGTTTCGTGTTGATCAGGGGGCCGTCATGAGCGGAGACTCACGCACCATCGACGAGTTCCTCTCCGATGCCGGAAGGGGCGGTCCCGCAGTCGGATTGATCACCGACGCACTCTCGGTGACATCATTGCCCAGCTCTGTTGCCGACTCGTACGAGGTCCGCGTCGTCGACGGCGACCACCTCCGTTCACTGCCGCAGCTGTACGCGGCATTCGCCGATGGTTGGGGATTCCCTTCGTCTTTCGGCAAGAACAAGGACGCCTTCGACGACGCGATGCGCGACCTCGACAACCTCACCGCGGACGCCGGAAGTCCGCCACGGCGTGGATACCTGACGGCGATCACCCACGCGCAGCACCTGCTGACCGCGTCGGACACCGACTTCGACTGGTTCGCTGAGTCCCTGCCGTTCTACCGCGACCACTACCGTGATTTCTCTGATCCCCCAGTAATATTCGCCGTTCTCCTGTCGACGCCGATGGCATCCCGTCGGGCAACGGTGTCCCGCTGGCAGCGCGCTGGTATCCGCCTGGCACCGGTCAGCGTTTAGTCGGACGGTCGCACCGCCCCGTCCACCGGGGCCGAGCTTGTCGAGGTCGAGGCCACTTTCGCAACCTGATGCCGGAAACCGGTTGCAGCGCAGCACCACCCGACAGCAGGCCGATGTCGGCCGCCTATCGCGGATAGGTGGTGATGGTTTCCCCGGTGGCGGGGTCGTGCCAGATGACCACCCGATCGGCGAGCATGGTGGGGATCAGCAGCCCCATGTGTTTTCGTTGGTGGTCCGGGGTGCACAGCGGCATCAGGTTGAACTCCACCGTCCAGCCACCGGTGATCGGATCCTGGTGCACGAATTTCACCAGGTGATCGATCTGGCAGTCGCTGGCCGGGCGTCCGCACTGCGGGTATCGGCAGGTGCCGTCCAATTCGATGATCTTCTCTCGTAACCAGGCTGGTATCCGATATGTCAACGCACCCGGTGGTGGGAGGAGATAGCCGCCGTGTCCGGTCGGGTCGATCGGGGTTGCGGGGAACGGGTCGTCGAGACGACGCCACGCCGCCGGTATCCGATCCAGCGAGGTGGTGGTGCTGATGGTGGGTATGTCCAGGGTGGGAAACTCGGTGACGGTGACCAGCTGTCCCGAATTGATCAGCGTTCGGGCGTGAGCTTCGTCAATCACGCCGAAGTATTCCAGCCGGGCTTCCCGCTGCCCGGATGGGTCGGTGATCAACGACAGCGACAACTGCAAATCACTGTCGAGTTCGGTGTCGGTGTCGGTGTTGGGGTGCGCCTCGACGGTATCCGTTGCCGCACAGTCAGCGTCGCCGTCGGTGATCGTCTCGGGATCGACGGCCACATTAGCGTCCGTCTGGGGATCGTCGGTCGTCTCGGGTTCGGTGATCTCATCAGGCTCACCATGATCGACGTCCGCGTCGACATCGTCAGACAGATCAGCCGCGTCGAGGTCGACATCGATGTCGAGGTCGGTCAGACCACAGGGTTCTCCCGGCAACGGGATCGCCCGCGAGCAGTCACCCCGCCCGCACTCACACGACAGGTACGC
>NZ_JBSGIT010000036.1:0-38494 GCF_053605205.1 Gordonia sp. NPDC003950
CGGTCCCGTTGCCGGATGAGCCCTGTGGTCTGACCGACCGCGACATCGACCCCGACGACGACGCGGCTGATCTGTTCGACGATGTCGAAACCGAGCGTGGTGAGCCTGATGAGATCACCGAACCCGAGACGACCGACAATCCCCAGACGGTCACCTACGGCGACGCTGACTGTGTGGCAGCGGATACCGTCGAGGCGCAACCCGACACCGACACAGACACCGAACCCGATACCGACAGTGATTCGCAGTTGTCGCTGTCGTTGATCACCGATCCGTCCGGGCAGCGGGAAGCCCGGCTGGAATACTTCGGCGTGATTGACGAAGCTCACGCCAGAGCGTTGATCAGTTCGGGACAGTTGGTGACCGTCACCGAGTGTCCCACCCTGGACATATCCACCATCAGCACCACCACCTCGCTGGAACGGATACCGGCGGCGTGGCGTCGTCTCGACGACCCGTTCCCCGCAACCCCGGTCGACCCGTCCGGACACGGCGGCTATCTCCTCCCACCACCGGGTGCGTTGACATATCGGATACCAGCCTGGTTACGGGAGAAGATCATCGAATTGGACGGCACCTGCCGATACCCGCAGTGCGGCCGGCCGGCCAGTGACTGCCAGATCGATACCTGGTGAAATTCGTGCACCGCGATCCGATCACCGGTGGCTGGACGGTGGAATTCAACCTGATGCCGCTGTGTACCCCGGACCACCAACGAAAACACATGGGGCTGTTGATCCCCACCATGCTCGCCGATCGGGCGGTCATCTGGCGCGACCCCGTCACCGGGGAAACCATCACCACCTATCCGCGGTAGGCTCGCAAGCTCTGCCGGCACTCGACCGGCTGGGTGGGGCAACTCGGCCGGCGGAAGTCACCGCCGGCCGAGCTGCATGACGGTCCTCAGCCGTTGTCCCGCAACTCCCTTCGCAGGATCTTGCCGGTGACGGTCTTCGGTAGTTCGCCGACGATCTCCACCGTGCGCGGATACTTGTAGGCCGCCATCTGTTCCTTGCAGAAGGCGATCAGGTCGTCGGGGTCGACGGACTCACCTTCGCGCAGGGAGACATAGGCTTTCACCGTTTCACCGCGGTAGTCGTCCGGTACCCCGACGACCGCCGCCTCCCGGACGGCCGGATGGGTGTAGAGGACGTCCTCGACCTCCCGTGGCCAAACCTTGTATCCGGACGCGTTGATCATGTCCTTCTTGCGGTCGACGAGATAGAACCAGCCGTCGGAGTCCATGAAACCGACGTCGCCGGTGTGTAGCGCACCGCCGGGGATCGAACTCGCCGTCGCCTCCGGCTTGTTCCAGTACCCCGCCACCACCTGTGGACCGGACGTGACGAACTCGCCGACCTCGCCGGGCGCGACGTCGTTGCCGGTCTCGTCGACGACGCGCACCACGGTGTTGAACACCGGCACGCCCACCGACAACGCTCCCGACGCCGGATCGACCGGAGCCCGGACACCCAGTGGCACACCATGAGACGGGGAGTTGGTCTCGGTGAGCCCGTAGATGTTGTGGATGTAGGCGCCGAAGACCTCCTCGAGGCGGTCGGCGACGGCCGGTGCGATCGGAGCGCCACCCGAGTACAGGATTCGCAGACTCTCGAAATCGTCGCGGGTGGCTCCCGGTGCCGACGCCAGGGCGTTGAACGCGGTGATCGCGGCGACCGTGAACACCGGACGGTGCTCCCGGATGGCGTCGAGCATGACCGACGGTTCGAAACGATGCGCAAGCACCAGCGGCGACCCGGCGATCATCGCGAACATCACATGCCCTACCAGCCCGGTGATGTGGAACAGCGGTGCCACGCCCAGCACACCCTCACCCGGCTTGAGGCCGGTCCAATCCCGATACGTCTGCGCATTGAACGCCAGGTTCCCATGAGTGTTCATAGCGCCCTTGGGATTACCGGTGGTACCCGAGGTGTAGGCGAGCACCGCGACGTCGTCGGGGCTCAACGTCACCGGCGGCAACTCCGCGCCGATGTCATCGTCGATGATGGTGAGCAGGTCCAGCGTTCCCTCCGGCTTCGTCCGGGTGAGTCCGGCAAAGAGACGCTCGTCGTTACGACCCTGGAAGTCCAACGGCGAGCAGGTGATCACCGTGTGCACCGACGTACTGCCGGCCGCGATCACCTCCTTGGCGACGGTCTCGTACAGGTCGTCGAGGGTGAGCAGGGCGACCGCGCCGGAGTCGGTGAGCAGATAGGTCAACTCCCGGGCCTTGTTCATCGGGTTGATCGCCACGGCGGCACCACCGGCCCGCCAGGCGGCGATCAGACCGATGACGAACGCCGGATTGTTCTGCACGTACAGGGCAAGTCGGTCGCCGGCGTTGAATCCCCTCTCGCGCAACGTGACAGCCACAGCGCGTGACGCCTTGTCGACATCGCCGAAGCTCAGTGAGCCATCGAAGTAGAGCAGGAACGGATCATCGGGATGATCGGCGACCGCGGCGTCGAAGATGTCGAGTCCGGTGCGGTACTCGACGTCGATGTCGGGTGGCGATCCCGGCGGGTACAGGGCCAGCCACGGCCGGTCGGCGTAGGTGGGGCTGCTCACTTGAGCACCACCGGGTTCACCGGGGATCCGGTCGCATTGTGGATCTTCAACGGCGCCGCGACATAGAAGAATTCGTACACACCGTCGGCGGCGCAATCGGCGGCGAGTTTCTCCATGTCGCAGATCTCGGTGAAGGCGACGCCGAGGTTGCGCATCAGGGCGTTGTGCAGCACCAGGGCGACACCGTTGTGCGGGTCGGTGGTGATCTCGTTGGCGATCGTGTCGGTGACGAGGTTGGGAATCTCCTTGCCCTGGAACCACTCCACGAGTTCCGGGGAATACACCAGGCCGGGCTCGCAGAAGTCGTCGTAGAACTTGTCGCCCTGACGGAAGAACAACTCCAGATGGTTGGTGCGGATCAGCAGGATGTCGCGCGGCTTGATCTCGATACCCTGTGCGGCGGCGCACTTCTCGAGGTCGGTGTGGTCGAAGGTCTCGCGGGGGCCGAGGCAGTCGACACCACGGAAGCGGGCCATGTCCAGCAGCACGGCGCGACCGGCGACGCCGCGTTCGGCGATGGGTTCGACGCTGGCCTTGTCGAGTCCGCCGACGGTGGTGCGGGCGTCGTAGCCGTTCCAGATCTTGCCGCCGTACCAGACATGTCCGAGGGCGTCGTACTGGGTGGAGCCCTGCAGGAAGGCGTTGATCTTGTCGTCGGCGTAATGCAGCCCGCCGGGGAAGGCCGGCCCGTCACCACCCTCGTCCCAGTGCGACTCGTCGAGGATCATCTCCCGGGTGGCCGGGCTGCGTCCGGGCCACACCGGGTCACCGTTGGGGTCGCCGATCAGGCGTTGCAGCGTGAACAGGGCGCCCTTGCGGATCAGTGCGGCTCCGGCGAGCACCTGCTCGGCGGTCAGGTAGTTGAGACTGCCCACTTCGTCGTCTTGACCCCACTTCCCCCAGTTGCTGGGTGCGCCGTCGAGGAGCTCGGTGAGGTCGGGAGCTTGTGGTGCGGATGTCATGGGTGGTCGCCTCCATCGATTCGTCTGAGTCTGAACAGTCCGAGCGATCGTTCGGACCGGGTTCAGTGAGATGAGGATCACAGACGGACCCGGCGTGCGTCAACCCCCGCCGCCGCAGGCTTGTCGGCGGCGGTCGGAGCTCGCTGATGTTCAGTCGGGCTGAACCCGATGGCCCATCATGGTCAGCGCCAGCCGGGCGTACTCGGCGGCCACCTCGTCGGGGGACTGCGGCCCGCGAGGCGAGAACCAGTAGGGCAGTGCCATGCACATGGTGGCGATGGCGCGGCCGGTGTTGTGGGGTGTGTCGGTGGTGAACGCGCCGGTCGCGACGGCGCGGGCGGCCGCGTGGTCGAGGCGTTGCTGGATGCGACGGCGATTGTCGGCGATCCGGGACCGGTCGGGCTCCTCGAGGCTGCGCATCTCGGTGGCCACGATGAAGGCCAGGTCGCGGCGGTGGGTGTGACACAGTGCGAGTGCCTCCACCATCTTCGCGAAACCCTCCACCGGAGAATCGGTTTCATCGGATGCGGCGGCCATCCGCCAGGTGATGTCGGCGATCGTGAGATCGCAGAGCGCGACGAGCATCTGCTGCTTACTACGGTGATGGTGATAGATCCCGGCGACGCTGATGCCCGCGGCGTTGGCCACCAGCCGCATCGTCGCGCCGTGATAGCCGGTCTCGGTGAACACCTCCACCGCGGCCGAGAGCACCGGGTCCAGATCGAGGTCGGCGAAGTGGCGCCAGTCGCCGGAGGCGGGATGTGCGGCGTCGGCCACCGGTGCGCCGGCGTCGAAATCGAGGAGCGTGGAACTCGGCACGTCGAGTGCAGCGGCGATCGCGTTCAGGCGGTCGATCGTGACGGCGACCTTGTCGTTCTCGATCGCACTCATGGTGCCGACGCTGACGCCGAGCGCGCTCGCCAGCGCACGCAGGGTGATCCCCGCGTGTTCACGGGTGCGCCGAACCGCCGATCCGACCGCACTTCGTTCAGCCATGCTGAACACGGTAGGCCATTGGTGCGCTGCCTGTCCGCGCGTTCGCCGGACACGGGAGGTCACGCGTTCGTACACTCGCGGACGCGATGAACACACCCGCAGCACCGGACTCCGAACACCGCGTCGACGTCTACGACCGACGTCCGTGGTTGGCCCACTATGCGCCGGGACGTGGGGCGCACCTGCGGATCGGTGTCGCGACCGCGCTCGACATGTTCGACGCGACGGTCGCCGCCCATCCCGACGACATCGCGATCGCCTACTTCGACCGCGTGCTGACGTGGTCGGAACTCGACCACGCGGCCGGCGCCGTCGCCGCGTTGCTCATCGCCCGGGGATTCGCACCGGGCGACCGGATGGCCCTGATCCTGCAGAATGATCCGGCGTTCGTCATCGGGTTGATCGCGGCCTGGCGCGCCGGGGGAGTGGCCGCGACCCTCAGCCCGATGTCGACCGCCGACGAACTCGCCGCACGGCTCGGTGAGTACACGCCGACGGCGCTGCTGGTCCTCGACGACATCTACGAGGACCGACTTCGGAACCTGTTGGGCGACGGGCACTCCGGGATACGGGTGGTGCTCACCGCGTCGCCGATCAGCGGCGTGGGTGATCCGGATGCGAGGTTGTTTCCCGATGCCGACTTCGGACGAAACGCGCCCGCCGACACCATCGATCTCGACGCGCTGATCGCCGGGTGGCCGACGGACCGGGCGGTGCCGGCACGACCGGTCGGTCCGCTCGACACCGCGGTGCTGATGGCGACGTCGGGAACCACCGGACCACCCAAGGGGGCGCGCCTGACCCATGCGAACCTCGTGTTCAGTGCCCACGTGTACCGGGACTGGACCGGTGCGACGCGCGAACCGGTCCTCGGTGCGTCGCCGGTCTTCCACGTGACGGGGCTGATCGGTGGCGTCATGCTCGCCACCCTGCTCGGCGCAACCCTGGTGCTGACCCACCGCTTCCATCCCGAGGTGATGGCCGACGCCATCCGGCGTCACCGCCCCGGTTTCATGGTCGCGGTGATCACCGCCTACATCGCACTCGCCGACGAATCAACGATCACCGCAACCGAACTGGAGCCGCTTCGACTGCGGCTGTCGGGCGGCGCCCCGATCGATCCGGAGACCGCCCAGCGGATCGCCGATCGGCTCGGCGGTTACATCCACAACGTCTACGGACTCACCGAGACCACCTCACCCACCCACATGGTGCCCCTCGGGAGGGATGCCCCGGTCGACCCGGAAACCGGTGTGCTGTCGGTCGGGGTGCCGGTGTTCGACACGTCGGTACGAGTCGTCGACGAGTCCGGTGCCGATCTGCCCGCCGGTGAGATCGGTGAACTCGTGGTGTCCGGCCCGCAGGTGGTCGACGGCTACTGGCAGAACCCCCGGGCCAGTGCGGACACCTTCGTTGGCGGCGAATTACGCACCGGCGACCTGGGATTCATGGACGACGACGGCTGGTTCTACATCATCGACCGCAAGAGCGAACTCATCAACGCGTCCGGGTACAAGGTGTGGCCTACGGAGGTCGAACGCGTCGTGCGCACCCATCCGGCGGTCGTCGACGCCGCCGTGGTCGGCATCCCCGACGAGTACCGGGGCGAGTCGGTCAAGGCGTTCGTCGTTCTCGCCGAACCGGATTCGGTGTCCGAGGCCGGGCTGATCGACTACTGCCGCGACCGTCTCGCCGCCTTCAAGTACCCGCGGGAGATCGAGATCGTCGGTGAACTCCCCCGCTCGGCGACGGGAAAACTGCTGCGCCGCAAGCTGAGGTGACCCGAACGGCGCTCACCTCACGCCCGGGTGCCCGAATCCACCTTCTGATCGTCGCGGACCACGGCCTGCCCGGCGACCCGCGCGTTGCCGGATATCGCTGCGTCGTCACCGATCTGGGCCGCCCCGGCGACCTCGGCGTGGCCGTGGATACGGGCCCGCCCGTCGACGACGGCCGATCCGGAGACGATCGCGGCGTCGCCCACCCGCGCGTGGCCGCGAACGGTTGCCCGATCGCTGATGCGGCACCGGTCACTCACGATCGCGAACTCGTCGACGCGGGCGTGGCCGCCGATCTTGGCTCGACCACAGATTCGCGAGTTTCCGTCGATGATCGACGCGTCCCCGATCACGGCCTCCTCGTACACCCAGGCCGATCCGGAAACCGATGCGGTGCCGTTGATTTCGGCGTCACCGGAGATGCGTGCCGTACCCGATACCGTGGCATCGCCGAACACCGAGGCATTGCCGTCGACGCGTGTGGTGCCGGAGATGTCGGTGCGGTCGCCCACCAAGGCGTTGTCACGCACGCTCGCGTTCTCGCGGACCCGGGCGTCGCCGACCACCCAGGCGTCCTCGCCCACCCATGCCTGATCTGAGAGGTTCGTCTCCGAGGCGACCCACCCACCCAGATCGCCGGAATTCACCCGGTGTTGCGGTAGGTCGCGGGTCGCCCGGATCTGTCGCAGTGTGACGGTATGGGTGACCCCGACCAGCGTGTAGGTGAATTGCTGTTCGTCTCCGACGAATGCGTAGTGCAGGTCGGGTGCCGGTGCCAGGGTTGCCGGTGCGACGACCGTCTCAGAATACGCATCGCCGACACCGGAGTCCGGTGTGTCCTGCTGCGCCCCAGTATGTTCCGCGGGTTCGGACCGCACCGACTCGGGTGTCGACAGGGCGGCGCCGAGCGCCTGCACGAACTCGACGCAGGAGGCGAAACGCTCCTGCGGATGTTTGGCCATGCCACGCGCGATCACCGGGTCGGCGGCGGGTGAAAGTCCCTGTCGCATGGCCGACACCGATGGCGGGGGATCGACGAGGTGCTGCTTCATGACGGTCGCGACGGTCGGTCCCTGGAACGGTTTGCACCCGGTGAGCATCTGGACGGCCATGCAGGCAAGGCTGTATTGATCCGACCGGCCGTCGAGATCGTGGCCGGACATCTGTTCCGGCGAGCAGTAGTCGAAGGTGCCGATGAACGTTCCCGCCGCGGTGAGTCCGTCGTCGGTGCCGATCTGCCGGGCGATACCGAAGTCGGTGAGCATTGTCTGATCGATCTCGGTGTCGATGAGGATGTTGGCGGGTTTCACGTCGCGGTGGACCACCCCGCGCCGGTGCCCGAAGTCGAGTGCGCGGGCGGTGTCGTTGAGGATGGCCAGCGCGGTCGGGATGGGCATTCCCTGCGGTGCGCCGGCCACCAACGCCGCCACGGAGGTGCCGCGCACCAGTCGCATGCTGATCCACAAATTGCCGTGATCCTCGCCGCAGTCATACACCGAGACGATGTGCGGGTGTTCGAGACCGGCCGAGAGGTGGGCCTCGCGCTGGAAACGCCGACGGAAGGCCGGGTCGGCGGACACCGACGCGTTGAGCACCTTCAACGCGACCATCCGTGGCAGACGCGGATGGTGTGCGGCGTAGACCGTCCCCATCCCGCCCTGGCCGACGATCTCGGCCAGTCGGTGTCCGGCGATCTGCGCATCCGGCGACCCGCGCATGATTCACCCTTCCCACACCCCGACAGCGTGCCGACGGCACGCACATGTCGTGGCGAAAGTAGCACCATGAGGTCACGATCGCGTATGTAGCGCGGGGAACAGGTCATTCGCGCGACTGTGCGGCCTCCGCACTGGCGATGGGACGCATCCGCGCGCAAATCGGCGTCCGTGTGTGGCGACCCCCACCCGCCCGACCGCGGGATCGCGGAGACCGAACACGCCTCAGACACCACGATGCCGCCCCACGACATGCGTGGGGCGGCATCGTGCGCATTCTCCGACCCGAACGGAACCGGGGGATCAGCCCTCGGTGACCTCACTCTCGGTGGCCCCGGACAGCGGGGTCTCGGGAGTGCCGGCCGATGCGGTCTCCACCTGAGTGGTTTCGGCCGCAGTGGTGTCCGCCTGCGCGGCGGGCGACTCGTCGGAGATGGTGATCTGACGGGCGCCGGTGGGTACCGCCTTGGCGAGTTCGAGGGTCAATACGCCGTCGGTGAGGGTTGCCGTCACGGCGTCGGCGTTGACCTCCTGGGGGAGGCGGAGCCGGTAGTCGAACTTCCCGGTGCGACGCGTCTGGTGGCGGACCTTGCCGGTCCGCTCGGTCTCGGTTGTCTCACCGTGGATGTGCAGGATCTTCTCGTCGAGTTCGACGGTGACATCCTCACGCTTGATGCCGGGCAGTTCTGCCTCGACGCGGTAGGCGCCGTCGGTTTCCTCGACGGTGACCGCCGGTGTCCAGGCGTCGGCGAAGCGGGGGGAGTCGAGACCGGCAAAGGCGGCGTCGACGACGTCGAGCAGACCGCGCGGGTCGTCGAAGGGGCGGAACGGTGTGAACAGCGGCGCGGCGGCACGACGACGGGCGGGAACGAGGCGGGTGGTTGCCATGGCGAGTCCTATCATTTCGTTTGCGTGTGAATACTTATGTCAAGTTGAGCGCATGACAATCAACTTTTATTCCGTTGGCATTCGCCGGGCTCGGAGTGGACCGGAAGGCCGACGCGTCGCCGTCGGTGCGGCACAATGCGGAGCTATGGATCGCGCCCCTTCGGCACAGCCCGCAACGGCAGACGTCGTGATGGAGGAGCTCCCGCCGGCCGACTGGGGAGCCCATCCCCGCACGCTCGCCGACGTGCTGCCGTGGATCGGCACGACGCTGCTCGACCCCGGCGCCGCGACGGAAGGGATGCCCGACCTCGCCGCGTCGACGGTGGTGTTGCTGATGGTCGACGGCCTCGGTGACCGACTGCTGCAGCGGCACGCCGACGACGCGCCGACCCTCGCCCGCCTGCGCGCGGCCGGACTGCGCGCCGGGTTCCCGTCGACCACCGCCACCTCGATCACCAGCCTCACCACCGGCGCGCCCTGCGGGGTGCACGGCATCATCGGATACGCCTTTCGGCCTGACGACGATTCCCGCACCCGCGGAACCCCGCGGCTGCTCAACGCCCTGCGCTGGACGATGGATAGTTCCGACGGCCCGTCGGCGCTGGTGACGTACCCGCCGAACCTGGTGGCGCCGTTGGCCGGAGCGCTGGCCGGCCTCGCCGATGCGGGCGTGGAGATCTCCTACGTGATGCCCGGTGAGTTCCGCGGCACCGGCCTGACCCAGGTGGCGTTCCGCGCGACCGGACGCTACTGGCCGGCCAACTCGTCGGACTCCGTTCTGGACGGGGTCGTCAACACCCTCGTCCGCCGCAGCAAACGACCCCGGTTCGTCTACGCCTACCTGTCCGACCTCGACGCCGCGGGGCATCGGTATGGCCCGGGATCGCCCGAGTGGCTCGGGGCGCTGCGCACGGTGGATCGCCTCGTCGCCGACATCGCCTCGAGCCTTCCCGCCGACGCCTCCCTGGCGGTGACCGGCGATCACGGCATGCTGGCGGCAGGGCGTCGCATCGACCTCGATGTCGAGGACGCACTGACCGCGGGGGTCGCGATGATCGCCGGCGAGCCGCGCGTGCGGCATCTGTACACCGAGGACGGTGCGCGCGACGACGTGCTCGCGGCGTGGGCGCAGGTGGTCGGCGACGACGATGCGCGTACGGCGACACGCGAGCAGGTGCTCGACGAGGGCTGGTTCGGCCACGCCGTGCCCCCGCGGATCGCGTCCCGGATCGGCGACATCGTCGCCGTCGGACAAGGGACGACGGTGCTGGTCCGCAGCGAGGCCGAACCGTCCGAGGCGAAGATGATCGGCCACCACGGCGCCTGGACTGCCGACGAGCAATTGGTGCCGCTCCTGGTGGCCTCTGGCTGAACACGGCGCCGGTGTATCCGGACGGCAGTCACACCTTGCACTCACCAGGGCCGAGTGCTAAAACGGACGTTGGCACTCACGTACTGCGAGTGCCAGGTCGGGACGGTGAGATCGGCACCTGACACGCCGGTCGTCCGTCGCGGGCACCGAGTTCCGGCCATACGAAACCTAGTGTCACCCCCTATCGGAGGATCACTTACCCATGGCCAAGCAAATCGCGTTCGACGAAGAGGCCCGTCGCGGCCTCGAGCGGGGTCTCAACAGCCTCGCCGACGCAGTCAAGGTGACGTTGGGACCCAAGGGCCGCAACGTCGTTCTGGAGAAGAAGTGGGGCGCCCCCACCATCACCAACGACGGTGTCTCCATCGCCAAGGAAATCGAGCTCGAGGACCCGTACGAGAAGATCGGCGCGGAGCTCGTCAAGGAAGTTGCCAAGAAGACCGACGACGTCGCGGGTGACGGCACCACCACCGCCACCGTGCTCGCCCAGGCTCTCGTGCGTGAGGGTCTGCGCAACGTCGCTGCCGGCGCCAACCCGCTGGGTCTCAAGCGCGGCATCGAGAAGGCCGTCGAGGCCGTCACCGAGTCGCTGCTGAAGAGCGCCAAGGAGGTCGAGACCAAGGAGCAGATCGCTGCCACCGCGGGCATCTCGGCCGGCGACCCCTCGATCGGCGAGCTCATCGCCGAGGCGATGGACAAGGTCGGCAAGGAAGGCGTCATCACCGTCGAGGAGTCCAACACCTTCGGGCTGCAGCTGGAGCTCACCGAGGGCATGCGCTTCGACAAGGGCTACATCTCGGGCTACTTCGTGACCGACGCCGACCGCCAGGAAGCCGTCCTCGAAGATCCCTACATCCTGCTCGTGTCGGGCAAGGTCTCGACCGTCAAGGACCTGCTGCCGCTGCTGGAGAAGGTCATCCAGGCCGGCAAGCCGCTGCTGATCATCGCCGAGGACGTCGAGGGTGAAGCCCTCTCGACCCTGGTCGTCAACAAGATCCGTGGCACCTTCAAGTCCGTCGCCGTCAAGGCCCCGGGCTTCGGTGACCGTCGCAAGGCCATGCTGGCCGACATCGCCATCCTCACCGGTGGCGAGGTCATCAGCGAAGAGGTCGGCCTGTCCCTCGAGGGCGCCGGCGTCGAGCTGCTCGGCACCGCCCGCAAGGTCGTCGTGACCAAGGACGAGACCACCATCGTCGACGGTGCCGGTGATGCCGACGCGATCGCCGGTCGCGTGGCGCAGATCCGCAGCGAGATCGAGAACAGCGACTCCGACTACGACCGTGAGAAGCTGCAGGAGCGTCTGGCCAAGCTGGCCGGCGGTGTTGCGGTCATCAAGGCCGGCGCGGCCACCGAGGTCGAGCTCAAGGAGCGCAAGCACCGCATCGAGGACGCCGTCCGCAACGCGAAGGCTGCCGTCGAAGAGGGCATCGTCGCCGGCGGTGGCGTGGCCCTGCTGCAGTCCGAGCCGGTCATCGACGGACTCTCGCTGGAAGGCGACGAGGCCACCGGTGCCAACATCGTCAAGGTTGCGCTGTCGGCTCCGGCCAAGCAGATCGCCTTCAACGCGGGCCTCGAGCCCGGCGTTGTCGCCGACAAGATCCTCAACTCGCCGAAGGGCACCGGCCTCAACGCCGGCACCGGCAACTACGAGGACCTGCTGGCCGCCGGCATCAACGACCCGGTGAAGGTCACCCGCTCGGCGCTGCAGAACGCAGCCTCGATCGCGGCCCTGTTCCTCACCACCGAGGCCGTCGTCGCCGACAAGCCGGAGAAGAACCCGGCCCCGGCAATGCCGGGTGGCGACGAGATGGGCGGAATGGGATTCTGATCCCGTCTCCCGCTGGTTGAGGTTTTCGAAACCTCAACTCTCATAGCGTTTCTCAACCGAAGGCCGGTCACCCGACAGGGTGGCCGGCCTTCGGCGTTTGCGTCGAGTGTGCGCCCTTTCCCGTCGAGTGTGCGCACTTTCCCGTCGAGTGTGCGCTCTTTCGCGTCGAGTGTGCGCACTTTCCCGTCGAGTGGGCGTTCTTACGCGTCGAGTGGGCGCCAAGGTCGAGCATTCATCTCCATGCGTGCAGGCCTATCGGTGCGAACGGTTTTCAGACGGACCTCGGCAGTCGGTTGACCGCGGTCACCGCGTCGCTCAGCGCGGGAAGCGTCGACGATGTCCCGCGCCTGCTCGTCGGGCAGTTGCTTGCTTTCCTTGCTCGCTTACGCGAGGGGCCAGAAGATCGCTTCTTCGATGTCACCGGCACGGGCGAGCGACTCGGGCAAGAGGTCGTCGTCGACGGCGCCGGCCGACGCGATGCCGCGGGAAAGTGCGAGGTCGGGCATGTCCGCCACTGTCCGACTCACATCTGGCCACCGGGCTGTGACGAGCCCCATCACCAACCGAATTCACCGCATCCGCACCGACACCGCACAATCAACGGTGTGAGTGAATTGCCGCAGCTGCCCACTGTCCCCAACTTCCGTGACATCGGCGGACCGACGACCAGGGACGGACGCACGGTCGCCACCGGCCGACTGTTCCGGTCCGCAGCGTTGGACAAGGCCTCCGAGGCCGACCGTGCGGTCCTGGTGGATCTCGGACTGCAGAGCATCGTCGACCTGCGGTCGCCCGTCGAGGCCGACGCCGCGCCCGACCCGGTCATCGGTGACGCGGCCGCGGTGCTGCTCGATGTGCTCGCCGACGCTGCGCACGACGGCGCCCCGGCCGACCTCGACGCACTGGTCGACGATCCGGAGGCGGTGGCGACCGCCAATGCGCGATTGGCCGAGGGGAGCGGCGTCGAGCGCATGATCGGCGCCTACCGGCAGCTGGTGAATCTGCCCAGTGCCAAACGCGCGTACCGCGCCTTCTTCACCGGGCTGCTGGCCGGGCCCACCACGCTGTTCCACTGCGCCCACGGCAAGGACCGCACCGGATGGGCGGCGGCGGCGTTTCTCAGCCTGATGGGCGTCGATCGCGACGACGTCTACCAGGACTACCTTGCGACCAATGACCTCTTCCTGCCGACGATGGCGGGCATCTTCGAGAGATTCGAATCCGCGGGCGGCGACGCCGACCTGCTCCGCCCGTTGCTCGGGGTGTCACCGACATACCTCACCGTCGCCTTCGACGAGGTGGCCATCCAGTACGGCACCGTCGATGACTACTTCGCCGAAGCACTCGGCATCGACGCCGACACCCAGGACCAACTCCGCGACGTCTTCCTGGTTGAGTGAGTGTCGCGGAATTGTTCACCGGGACCACGCGTTGGAAAGCGTCGTGACTGACTCCATCTCCGTCGACATCTGGTCCGACATCGCCTGCCCGTGGTGCTACATCGGGAAGCGGAAATTCGAAGCGGGACTGGCCGATTCCGGTCTCGCGGACCGAGTTGTGGTGACCTATCACAGCTTTGAACTGGCCCCGGACACGCCCGTCGACTTCGACGGCACCGAGATCGAGTTCCTGGCCGAGTACAAGGGTATGCCCCGCGCTCAGGTCGAGCAGATGCTCGCGCAGGTGACCACGATCGCCGCCGAGTCGGGACTTGACTACGACTTCGATGCCCTCCAGCACACCAAGACGCTCAGGGCGCACGAACTGCTGCATCTCGCGAAGGCGCAGGGCCGCCAACTCGACATGGTCGAGCGCCTGTTTCGTGCCTATTTCACCGAGGGACGCCACGTCGGACGCATCGACGACCTCGCGGAACTCGCCGACGACATCGGCCTCGACCGGGACCAGGTGAGCGCGTCGCTTGAATCCGGTGAGTATGCCGACGCGGTCGGCGCCGACATCGAACAGGCCCGCGCCTACGGCATCAGCGGCGTCCCGTTCTTCGTCATCAACGGGCGGTACGGCGTCTCCGGTGCCCAGTCACCGGAGACATTCGCCGACGTGCTCCGCAAGGTGGCGCAGGAGAACGTCGATGCCTGACGAGACACCGGACCGGACCGAGACGACCAACGACGAAACACTGACGCCGACAACGAAATTCGAGATGCTCGGGCAATCGGGAGCCGTGTGCGTCGACGGGGTGTGTGCGATTCCCGACGTCGATGACGCCGCCTCGTGACGTAGCCGGGACCCATGCCGGCCCCCGAGATCTGCGGATCGCCGGTCAGCGTCGCGTCATCCAGAAGTCCAACTCGAGCTCGTCGTCGCTGTCGACGGTGCGATAGCGGGAGAAGTCGGTGACGCCCTCGGCGGCAAGGACATCGTCGTCGATGTAGCACTGGCCGGTCGCCGTGTCCGGCGACTTCGACAGGATCGCGTACGCGGCGTCGGACATGATCTCGGTGCTCCGGCTGCGCTCGATCAGCTTCTCGCTGAGGATGTTTCGCACCGCAGCGGTGCTGATGGTGGTGCGCGGCCACAAGGTGTTCGACGCGACACCGTCGGCGGCCAACTCGCGCGCCAGACCCAGCGCGACCAGGGTCATCGAGAACTTGGACACCGTGTAGGCCGTGCCGATCGAATCGAACCACTGCGGGTCGAGCGTGATCGGTGGTGACAGCGTCAGCACGTGCGCGTGATCGGACTTGCGCAGATAGGGAATGGCGCTCTTGGTCAACACAAATGATCCGCGCGCATTGATGTCCTGCATGAGGTCATAGCGTTTCATGTCGATCTGCTCGGTCGCGGTCAGATCGAGCGCGCTCGCATTGTTGACGACGATGTCCACGCCGCCGAAGCGGTCGACGGTCTGCGCCACGGCGTCGGCCACCTGCCGATCGTCGCGAACGTCGCCGACGATGGGCAGGGCCGCTCCGCCGGCCTCCTCGATGGCCTGCGCGGCCGTGTAGATGGTGCCGGGCAGTTTCGGATGGGGCTCCGCGGTCTTGGCCAGCAACGTGACGTTCGCACCCGCTCGGGCCAATCGCACGGCGATGGCCTCGCCGATACCGCGGCTTCCGCCGGAAATGATCGCGGTGCGCCCGCGCAAGGAGGTGGACGGTGTGCTCACTCTGAGGTCCTCTCGTCGGTCATGAGTGATCGGCGCAAAAGCGAACGATCGATCGGGTATCTCAGGGTGGCCAACCGGGCAGTAGTTGTCAATACCCGTTGCATATAGCGATAGCAGCTCTGGACGGTCCGAAACGACATGACAGAGCGTTTGGAATATTCGAACACTTCGTTCTACGGACGACGCACGTCCATCAGGTTCAGGGCGTAGCCCGCGTAGGTCGTTGCCAACTCCTCGGGAGTCGATGAGCCCTCCGGGTCGAACCAGTCGGCCACCGCGATGCACAAACCCACTACCGCGCGTGCGGCCTCACGCGGGCGAGCGACCAGGAATAGTCCCTGTGCGGCTCCGTGTTCCACTTCCACGTCGAACATTCGCTGCAGCGAGGTACGCCGATCGGCGATGCGCCGGCGGTCGGGTTCGACGAGGCTGCGCATCTCGGTGGACGCGAGGAAGGACAGTCGGCGCCGGTGACTGTGATACAGCACCAGACTCTCGGTCATCAGGCGCAGGGCTCGGACCGGATCGTCTCCCGCCTCGTCACGGGCGCCGCCGACGCGATCGAGGAGGTCGGTCATCGCCAGATCGAACAGGGCCACGAGCATGGCTTGTTTGCTCGCATGGTGATGGTAGAGCGACGCGATCGACAACCCGGCGTTCTCGGCGATGTCGCGGATCGAACATCCGTGATAGCCGCGCTCGACGATGCACCGCAATGCGGCGGCGAGAACCGGGTCGGTGACGTCGGTCCCTTCGTAGACGCGCCAGCGGGACGGTGGACCGGAACGATCGAGAGTGGTTGTTGTAAGCGAACTTTCGGAGACGCGCGACTGCGTGCCGAGAAGTTCGGCGGGTGCCACTCCCAGAGCGTCGGCGATGGCTGCGAGACGGTCGACGCTGATGCCGGTCCCGCCGGTCTCGGTGGCGCTGAGGGTCGCCGCACTGATGCCGAGTTGACGGGCGAACTCACGTAACGACACGCCACGAGAGACTCGAGCTGCACGGATGCGGGAGCTGATCTGGGCGGAGGTGGACTCGTCGGACCCGGGCATGGTGTTCAGAATATCCGAACACCACACTGCTGGTTGCACTGACCGATTTCGGCGGGTCGGAGCGGATGAGTGTCGGCGACGACAATTCTGTGTCGACCGCCGGCCCGGACTGAGACATTTCGCAGGCGGATCCCACTCCGGCCCGCTGGCCTGATCACCGCGCTGCGATAATCAGATCGTGACGACGACGCCCGGTGCCCCCAGTCCGATTGCGACCCTGCCCAACCTCCGCGACCTCGGCGGCTATCCCGCCGGCGCCGGCAGCGTCCGGACCGGAGTGCTGTACCGGTCGACCGATTTCTCCTCGATGGCCTCGGCCGACCTCGCCGAGTTCGAGAAGCTCGGCGTGCGCACCATCTACGACTTGCGCTCGACCGTGGAACGGACGGCATTGCCGGACCCGGATCTCCCCGACGTCACCGACGTGCACCTCGATGTGCTCGCCGACGCCGGCATGGCCATTCCGGCCAATACCGGAAAGTTCCTCTCCGACCCCAAGACGGTGGCGATGGCGACCGCGGAACTCAAGGGCGGCAAGGCCCAGGAGCTGATCTCCGGAACCTACTCCGAACTGGTGAAACTTCCGAGCGCGCTGGCCGGCTACCGGACGTTCTATCTCGGGCTGCTCGGCGGGCATTCCGAGCCGTCACTGTTCCACTGCACCACCGGCAAGGACCGCACCGGCTGGGCGGCGGCGTCGTTTCTGACCCTGATGGGTGTGTCCAAAGAGGATGTCTACCACGACTACCTGCTGACCAACGATCGTCTCATCCCCGCGCTCAAGCCCTTGTTCGACGAATTCGCTGCGGAGGGCGGCGATTCCGACATTCTGATGCCGATCCTGGGTGTCGACGCGGTCTACCTCGACAGCGCCTTCGTCACTGTGACGAAGGAGTACGGCGACATCGCCGGCTACTTCGCGCAGGGTCTTGGCATCGACGAGTCACAGCAGAATGCGCTACGGGAGCGCTACTCGGTCTGACGCCGGCCCGGGCATGTGGTGGTCGGCCCCCATCCCCACGGGTTTGTCGATCCACAGATTCCGGGGGCCGATTCTCGGCGAGATGCGTTGCTGCGGCAGGGGTCGTCGCCGTGGCCGGGTCTACCCAGCTCGTTCTGTTCGGGGTGGATCCGTACCGGCTGTCGACGGCATTGGATGAGTTCATCCGCATCCGCCACGGCGAATGCGTCATCCCCGCCTTCGCGTTCACGGCCTCGCCGTTCACATTCGGCGGCGAGCCGGTCCCGGATACTGGTGGGAATCACTCCCGGTTCTCGGGGTGTCGGTGGCGCGGACGAACCACCACCCTTCTGAGCGACGCGAGTGGGTACTCTCTACCGTCATGGCGACGTTGGCGGTGGGCGACGAATTCGCGGGTTATCGCGTCCTCCGTCAGATCGGGGTCGGCGGCATGGGAGAGGTCTACCTCGCCCAGCATCCCCGTCTCCCGCGACAGGACGCGGTAAAGGTCCTTGCGCAGGCGCTACAGCACGACGTGACCTTCCGTGAACGGTTCAACCGCGAGGCCGACATCGCCGCCGGGCTGCTGCACCCGAGCATCGTGCCAACCTATGACCGAGGCGAATCCGAGGGGCGGCTCTGGATCTCGATGGCCTACATCGACGGGTCCGACGTAGCGTCGATGCTGCGCGAGAGTCCGGCTCATCGGCTGCCACCGGCCGTGGTCGGTGAGACCGTGACCGCGATCGCCGATGCGCTCGATCACGCGCACGGAACGGGTTTGCTCCACCGTGACGTGAAACCGGCCAACATCCTGGTGACGTGCGACCGACGACGACGAATCTATCTGGCGGACTTCGGGATCGCCAAGCCACAGGACTCGCAGATGTCGCTCACCGCAACGGGTCTGCTGGTCGGCAGTCTGGCGTACTGTGCGCCGGAACAGGTGCTGGCCACCGAGGAGATCACCGCGGCCGCCGATCAGTACCAGCTGGCCTGCACCGCATTCGAGATGCTTACCGGCACAACACCGTTTCCCGCGTCGAATCTTGCGTCCGCGGTCCATCACCACGTGAGCACGCCACCGCCGCTCGCGTCGCAACGGTGCCCGGAGGTCCCGCGAGCGGTGGACGGGATCTTCGCGCGGGCCATGGCCAAGCGGCCGGAACAACGATTCGCCTGCTGTGCCGATTTTGCCGGCGCGCTCACCGCCGCATTGGATGAGCTCGATAACTTTGTGCCCCTGCAGCATTCATATAACGCTCCGACCCAGGTCTCGACACCACCGCCGCTCCCGATCTCAGCCGCGCCCACCCCGCACAACCCCTTCCCGCACAACCCCTTCCCGCATAGCCCCTCCCCGCAGTACACCACCCAGGGTGAGCTCGGGTCACCGATCCGCTGGACGGGCCGACCGCTGACACCCGAGCAACGCTGTGGCCTGGCCTGTGGCGCCTTCTTCGCGCTGACCTCGGGCGCCGACGCCGTCGACGCCCTGGAGATCCACGACACGCCGCGCGCGATCCGCCGCGCGCTGCGAAAGTCCTGGGCGATCACCGATTCGCAGACCGCCTTCGACATGGTCGAGTCGATCGCCGAGGGTCTCATCACTCCCGACTACGACGCCGTCCTCGCTTTCATTGCGTCGAACGGACTGCCACGCAATCATATTCGCGTCGATTCGGCGCAGTTGGCGGCGTTCTCGGCCCATCATCGGCACATTCCGGGCCACCGCATCATCACCTGTGTGCAGGTGGCCACCGTTTCCCGTGCGCTACCGCTCGCGGTGCCGGTCACCACCGCGGCGTGGGAGATCGGCCAGTGCGTCGAGCTCGCGCGCATGTGCCTACATGTCGGCTTCGGCGACGAGGATTGGGTCTGGCAACTGGTGCTGTCGATGGGGGAGCGGGCCGCCGCGTTCTACCCCGACTGGACTGCGTATGCGGTTGCCTTCGAGTGGGGGCGGGCGTTGGCGTCCGCCGAGAATGGCGCGCGCCCAATCGAACTCGCCGACCAGTCGTGCGCCCGCACCCGTCCGGTACTCGGTCGGTTGCTCACCGACCCGGCGAGCCCGTGGCTGCGGACCCCGCTACGCGGCTGATCACGCCGCAGCAATCCGGCTCAGCGGAATACCATGCACGTCGTCGAACCGTGGGCCACGAGTTTGCCGTCGGCGGTGAACACCTTCCCGTCCGCGGTGGCGGTTCGCCCGCCGACGTGGATGACGGTGCCGATCCCGGTGAGGTCGTCGGCGTCGAGAGGAACCGATCGGATGTAGTTCACCTTCAGTTCGAGGGTGGTGTAGCCGACACCGGCGGGCAGGGTGGTGTGGATGGCGCAGCCCATGACGGAGTCGAGGAGGGTGGCGCAGATGCCGCCGTGGACGGTGCCGAGCGGATTGGAGAAGTCGGGTTTGGGGGTCACCACGAACTCGACGTCCCCTTCGTCGATGCGGACCGGCCGCATACCGAGCAGTCGGCCGATGCTGGGTCGTTCGTCGGAACCGAACTGCCACGCGCGCAGCAACTCCAGTCCGGACAGTTGCGCGGGATCGCTGTCGGGAGTGTTCGTCGTCGTCATGATTATGTATGGTTGCATAAAGCACGTGATTATGAAGGTGCGCATAGGAGCTGATGCTCGATGGACGACCAGTCCACCGAAATCCTCACGACCGCAACCCGGGAGCGTGGACCGAGGGAGCGGATGGTGGTGCACGCCGCCGACCTGATCGGTCGCGACGGTGTGGCGGCCACTTCGATCGGCGATGTCATCGCGGCGAGTTCGGCCCCGCGTGGTTCCATCTATCACCACTTTCCCGGCGGAAAGACGCAGCTGATGACCGAGGCCGTCCGCTATGCAGGGGAGTTCGTGGCCACCCGCATCGGATCGCAGCATCCCGGTTCCCCGGCCGAGGCCGTCATCGGGGTCGGCGACGTGTGGCGTCGGATGCTGGTCAACACCGACTACCAGTTCGGATGCCCGGTGCTCGCCGGCGGGCTCGCCCGCCGCTCCGAGCCCGCCGTCGCCGACGAGGCCGAGGAGATCTTCGGCAACTGGATCCGGCTCATCGCCACCCGGCTGGTCGCCGAGGGCGTCGATCCCGACCGCGCCGACTCGCTGGCCATCCTCGTCGTCTCCGCGATCGAAGGGGCCGTCGGACTGTGTCAGACCCAGCGCAGCGTCGAACCGCTCGACCGGGTGATCGGGGAGCTGGCCCGACTGTGTGACGGAGCGGCCCGGCTGTAGCGGCCCGCTCACGACAGGCCCGGACAACCCGGCAGAAATCGGGAAAACCCGAGACAAACCCCTCGTAGTCCCTGTTCGGATGCGGCGTAGTAGGTTCTTCGCCAACGACTGTCGCGCCGATCACACCGGAGGAGGTGGTGTCCTCGTGACGCCCGTCTATCAGGACGCCCTCGGTTCCGACTTCGACCGACTGCATCCCAACGTGGCCTGGCGTTACAGCATCGACTCGACCTCGAATGTCGCCCAGCTCGGCACCGGCATTCTCGAGTCGGTGTACATCACCTCCGCGCTGCCGCCGCCGTTCTTCTGGTACTACGGCAAACGCAACGCACTGCCGTCCAAGTCGAGCCGGATGGTCCCCTTCACCCAGGGCCACTACTGCTACCGCGACGAACTCGGCCGCGAATGTCTGGCGGTCCTGCGCTCCTTCGACTACACGTCGGGATCGCGCAAACTCAACTCTCTGCTCGTGTCGGGGGCATCGGGCCTCGTCGACTACTTCGGCGACGGTCCCGAACTGCTCTATCCGATCGAACCGTCGGTGACCGAAGCGGGTGAACTGCTGCTGGAGAGCGGCCCGTTGCGGTGGCTGGGTCGCGGGCCCAAGGTCGGCATGCGGGGTCTGTTCCGTTCCGAGATGAAGTACATCGAGGGGTGGGACGAGGAACACCAACGGTTCCGGTGCGACGCGACCGTCCGCAACCCGGTCATCGGCGAGATCCTGCATTTTCGTGGGTGGTTCACCGTCACCGACGTCGCCTGCGGATTGCGTGACATCCCCGACGAAGCGTGGCCGCTGAAACTCGTCGATCGCGAGGCCTGAAGGGTAGGTTCTGTCACATGGCTGTCACTGCGAAAACCGAGTTCGATGTTGCTGCGCCCCCGTCGGTCGTGATGGAGGTGCTGCTGGATGTGGAATCCCTGCCCGACTGGTCCGCACCGCACAAGGCGGCCTCGATCGTCACCTCCTACGACGACGGCGCGCCCGAGCAGGTCGCGATGACTGTGTCGGCGGCGGGCATCAACGACGATCAGACCGTCACCTACACCTGGACCGACAACACCTGCGCGTGGACGCTCGTCGAATCGAAGATGCTCGCCGAGCAGCAGGGCATCTACACCGTGACGGCGAAGGGCGACGGTTCCCACGTCGAGTTCGAGTTGGAGATCGACCTCAAGGTCAAACTTCCCGGGCTGATCGTCAAGCGTGGGCAGAAGACCGCGGTGGAGACGGCGAAGAAGGGTCTGACCGCCGAGTCGGAGCGTCGCGCTAAGGCCTGAGTGTGTTCCATATGCCAACGGGGCCAGGGGATTTCGTTTCTCCTGGTCCCGTTGGCGTATCGGCCGGGAGGCGACTGTACCGGGTGTGGACAACTGTTGTCGTTCCGTGACCACGGCACCGATCGGTTGGCCGAAAAGCGGGAGTAGGCTGATCGAGGTCTGGCCATCTGGTCCAACACATCCGATACGGCGAGGAGGCCGATTCACTGTGCGATTCCACGGATTGACAGCGCGTGCACTGGTGGTGGCTGCGGGGAGTGCAGGCGTGATCTGGGGAATGCATCTCGGTGGCGGTGACGCCTCCGCAGTGACCTGCCAGGCATCGAATGGCCATGAGGTGCAACGCATTCAGGGAACCAGCGGATGTGGCGCGCGGGCCGGTGCGGGCAGCACCGCGAGCGCACAGGAGACCGGCGGGGGCACCGCGGTGGCGGTGGCCGACCGCGGCGGACGCGCCACCGCGATCAACCAGCAGCCCGGGTCGTCGGCACTGGCCGGCGCCACCACCGGCGGGACGTCGTACTCCATCACCACCGGCCCCAAGGCGCTGTCGGTCGCGCAGGCACGTGCGGGCGGGTACTCGGTGGCCGTCGGCGGTGTCGGCGGGCAGGCCTACGCCGGTGCCCCCGGCGTGCAGTGCAGCGGGGGATTCGCCGCGGCGGCCGACTCCACCACCGGCCGGGTATGCCTCAAATACGGGTCGATCAACCTGCGCAATTGACGCGCAGAAACTGCCCAATGACGCGCAGAAACCTGCCCAATTGGCGCCGAAGAACTGCAGTTCACCCCTTCGATACACGGCGTTCGTGCGTGCGGCATATCGTTGAGTGGTGACCGAGTTAACCGATCTCGAAACCCTGGGACCCGACTTCAGCAAGCTGAACGGACGCGAGGCCCTTCAACAGCTCGTCGATCTGCATGACACGACCAACTTCGAGGTCAACGACGACGATGACGACGACCCGGTACTCCTGACGCTGCCCGAACGCAACGTCGTCGACACCTGGCGTGAGGACTACCCGTACGAGGAGCGGATGAGTCGCCGCGAGTACGAGGTGACCAAGCGGCGTCTGCAGATCGAGCTACTGAAGCTGCAGAAGTGGTCCAAGCAGACCGGGCAACGCCACCTGCTGGTGTTCGAGGGACGCGACGCGGCCGGCAAGGGCGGCACCATCAAGCGGTTCAACGAACACCTCAATCCGCGCGGCGCCCGCGTCGTCGCTTTGGAGAAGCCATCGGAGCGGGAATCCACCGAGTGGTACTTCCAGCGGTACGTGCAGCATCTGCCGGCCGCCGGCGAGATGGTCTTCTTCGACCGGTCCTGGTACAACCGCGCCGGCGTCGAACGCGTCATGGGTTTCTGCACACCCGAGCAGTACGACCAGTTCATGGATCAGGTCCCGGCCTTCGAGAAGATGCTCGTCGATGACGGCATCAACCTGGTGAAATTCTGGTTCTCGGTCAGCCCGCTCGAGCAGCGCACCCGGTTCGCCATCCGCCAGATCGACCCGGTCCGGCAGTGGAAACTGTCGCCGATGGATCTCGCATCGCTGGACAAGTGGGACTCCTACGGCGCGGCCAAGGAGGCGATGTTCGAGAAGACGAGCACCGACATCGCCCCGTGGACCGTGGTCAAGAGCAACGACAAGAAACGTGCCCGTATCAACGCGATGCGTCACGTCCTGAGCCTGTTCGAGTACAAGGGCAAAAACCATGAACTCGTCGGCACCCCGGACCCGCGGATCGTCGGGCGGGCACGTGACCTCGTCGATGAGTGACGCGGCGTGCGCTCGCCGGTGACGGTCCGCGCCGACCGGTAGCCTCGTCCCGGTGCGAACGTTTCTCAGTGCCCTGCTGACGTTGATCGCGATGGCCGCGATCGTCGTCGCGTTGCCCTCGATGTGGGTGTCGCAGCGGATCGTCGACGACGACGGTTTCGTCTCCGTCGTGGCGCCGCTGGCCCACGACGCCGAGGTTCAGGACTACATCGCCGACGAGATCACCGCGCAGGTGTCCTCGCGGGTGAGCTTCCCCGGGGCGTCGGCGGTGATCGCGCCGGTCGCGCAGAACTACACCAAGAGTGCGCAGTTCCCGGCGGACTTCACCGACCTGGTCCGCCAGGAACATGACTGGCTCTTCGACCCGGCGCCGAGCGGCTCGGCCGACCAGACGATGCAGCTGGACATCACCGCGATGGTCAACCGGGCACTCGAGGGCGCCAACCTGCCGTTCACGGTGAGCGTCGACGGACCGATCCAGGTGGAGATGACCGAGCGCGGCCTCGAGGCCGGGCGATATCACCTCATCGGCACCCAGATCACCACCATCGGATACGTCTCCGTGGCGGTCGCGGTGGTCGCCGGAGTGCTCGCGCTGATCATCGCGCGACGTCGGGGTACCGTGCTGATCTGGCTGGGCATCGGTGCGTTGCTGGCCGCGCTGGCCTGCTGGCTGGTGGCGCTCAACGCCACCACCATCGTCGACCGGCAGGTCTCCTCGTCCGGGTCGGACAACACCGTTGTACGCCTGACCACCGACGCCCTCGCCGATGACCTCACACAGTGGTCGGTGATCGCGGCGATCGCCGGGGCCGTGGTGATGGTCCTCGGTCTCATCGCCCGTGTCGCGTTCCGCGGCCCCGCCCGCATGTAGACCTGCGGGGTGAGACGTGAGCGCATGGACGAGGCGAGTCGCGGGCGCGGCGTGGCGGCAGGTCCGCGGCGCTCCGCTGACGTTCGGCTGGCTGATCATCCTGTTCGTCACCACGTCCATCCAGCATTCGTTGACCCCCAGAGAACTCGACGACGCCCTAGGTGACCGCTCGACCAACATCGCGCACCTCACGAGCGATCCGCTGGAGGCCTTCCACGTCCTCGTCGCCAGCCTGTTCTGGATCGACGGACAGTGGTGGTTCCCGTACCTGATCTTGTTCCTGGTGTTTCATCGGCCCGCCGAGCAATGGCTGGGGTCGGTGCGGTGGTTCGTCGTCGGATTCAGCGCCCACGTCGCCGCGACCTTCCTCAGCGAAGGCGCACTGGACCGCGCCATCGACGCCGGACTGCGCAGCCCGTCGATGGTCAACGTGCTCGACGTCGGGGTCAGCTACTTCCTGGCCGCGATCGTGGGTGTGCTGGCCTACCGAATCGTGCGGCCCTGGCGATGGGTGTACCTCGCCGGTGTGGCGCTCGTCTACGGGCTGCCGTTGGCCGAGCAGATCACCTTCACCGGGATCGGGCACGCCTCGTCGGTCCTCATCGGTCTCGCGTGGTATCCGATCACCCGGGGACGCCCTGGCGCACAATGGGATCCGGTGGTGAGCCTGCGGCGGTTCAGACGCGGGCCAGCAGCCACGGCAGGTCCGCTGCGTAGATGTCGCGCGGACCGCCCAGGCACACGGCGACCCGATCACTGACCTCGACGCCCGCCGCCCGGTAGGTGTCCACGGCCCGCCGGAGATCGTCCACCGGGGTGACCGCGATCGGTGAGACGTTGGAATCGCACCGCGTCATCCGCAGCGCCGCCGTCGGTGACGGTGAGGTCGGCGTCGCCAACGCCGCGGCGGCGAAGGCGGGCTGGAAGTCCGGGTCGTCATACGGCGAATGGCCCGACAGGAACAGCGCACTCAACGGCACCCCACCCAGGGTCATGTACGTCGGTGTCGCGCATCCGGAGCGGAAGACCTCGGCGATGCCGCGACCCACCGGGGTGAGTTTTTCGTCGATGCGCATCTCGGGATGCCCGACCTCGAGGCCCAGCAGGTCGGCGAAGGCGAAACCGGAACCGACCCCACCGTCGTTGGCGCGGATGAAGTTTCGATGATCGGGCACCATCTGCCCGATGACGATCGCCGGGATGTGCAGTTCCGGGGCGTAGGTCGCGGCCTGTTCGGCGGCCACCGCGGCGGCCTGGCTGCCACCGCCCGACGGCCCGAAGATGCCGATGGTGCTCGACGCGGTCAGTCCCGACCCGGGGATCTGTAGGGCGGCTCGCAGACCGTCGAGCATCGAGTGCCCGTCGAACCGGGGCAGCAACGTGGGGGCCGGTGCGACGCCGTCACTGGCGAGGTCGGCGACGAACACCGCGTGGCCGGCCCGCAGCGCCGCCACCGTCGAGTTGACCGGTGCGATGCCGACGGCGCGGTCGAGCACGGAATCACGGGTGAGTGTGGTGGTCGGCCGGCAGTAGGCGCCCATGCTCTCGTCGGAGACCCCGATGCCGATCAGGGAGCGGTGCCCGTCGGGAGTGCTCGCGGTCATGGCGTCCGGCGGGATGAAGAACGAGCCACTCGCGGTGGTGCGGCCCCCGCGCGGGCCGGTGGTGACATACAGCAGCCGATAACTGCGAGTACCCGGAACCTTCTCGGCGATGCCGGCCCCGGGCGTCGGTTCGATCCGCACGATCGAGCCGAGGCGGGCGTCGGGTGGCGGTGGCGCGGTGGCGTAGAACGGATCGGGCGCCGCATGCGCCGGACCCGGGATCAGAAGTGCCCCGACGGCCACCGTAATGAGCGCGAAAGTGTAAGCGAGACAACGACGAACAGAGAAGCGAACAGACGAACCAACAGCAGACACGGTGCACAATCCCCCGATTGAGTGCGATGACAACCGCTCACGCTACGTGATCGGTGGTCATCGACGCACCCCGGTGTGAGTGGTGGCATAACTGCCGGGGTGCGTCGGGGAGGGCTACTTGCGACCGGCCTTCCAGTTCAGGCCCCATCCGTAGGCCTGATCGACCTTGGACTGCGACCCGCGGATGTAGCGCACCTCACGGTTGATGACGAGTTCGCCGCCGCGGTTCTCCAGCATCGCGATGGCGCAGGAGATCGCGCTCTGATCGGCCTCGTCGAGATGCACCTCGATCTGCGGGCCGTTGGCCGGGAACAGGGTGACCACGCCGTTGGCGGCGGCCCAGTTGGGAGCGCCCTCGTAGATGTAGGCGAAGATCAGGATGCGGCGGATCTGATTCGACGCCGACAGGTCGATGTACATGTTCTCGCCGCCGGTATTCGACCCGGAGCGGTCGTCGCCGTCGAGCCAGATGATCGGGCGGCCCTCGTACGGCGCCTGGAAGGCGTTGCCGAGTGCCTGCACGATGCCCTTGCTGCCGTCGGTGAACTCCCACATGCAGGCCAGGTCGAGGTCGACGCCGGCCGCGCGACGGAAGAGTCCGCCCTTGCTGGAGGTCCAGTTGAGGTTGATCCGCACCTGCCCGGTCGCCGATCCCTGCTTGGTCAGCGAGACGCTGGGCGCCGACTTGGTCAGCGTCACCTTGGACAGCGAGACCGGCGGTGCGGCCGGCGGCTGCTGCTGATACGGCTGTGCCGGCGGCTGCTGCTGATACGGCTGTGCCTGCGGCGGTTGCTGATACGGCTGCTGGCCCGGCTGTGCCGGATATGGTTGCGCCTTCGGTCGCTTGGTGTAGTCGATACCCATGGAAGTCCCTCGACCCCTATCGTCGTCGAATCCTCGATGATCACTGCTGTCCGATTTGAGTGTGGCCCAGCCTAGCGAAACGCGGTGAACGCGGAGTGGGGGTCGGCTCAGAGCCGTGCCCGTGCCGCCGGGCCGAAGTGTGCGGCCACAGTCAGGGTCTCCGGTGAGACACGACGGCAGGCGGCGACGGCGACATGCGCGGGACGTGCGGCGGAGCCCGGAATCCGGTAGCCGCCGTCGATCTCGTATCGCGTGTTGGTGACCTTCTTGCTCACCGCGGCCGGGTCCCGCGGGTTCTCCGGAGGTGCATCCGACCGAATGACGACCATCACCTCGGTGACACCCGCCGGCCACGTGAACGTCAGCAGATCACCGGTCACCGCCACGTCGGTGATGTCGGGGAGATCGGCGGTCGGGGCCGGTGGTGGGGTCGGCGACGGCGGCGCGGGTGGTGGTGGGATGCGGGATGGGGGTGTGCGGGTGGTCGGTGCGGTGTGGGCGGGGGCGGGTGAATTCGCGGATCGGTCTTCGGGTGCGCGGGCCGACGACACCGCCGGTGCCGAGTGCATCCCGTCGACGGAGGCGGTGACCTCGTAGCTCGGCAGCCCCTCCGACGGGCGGGTGCCACCGTCCTCGAGTTCGGTGGTCGCGGTGCGGCCCACCACCTGTCGGCGGCCGGTGCGATCGACACGGGTGACGCGGTAGGTCGCACCCGGCGTCGGCGACGGTTCCCATGCGACGACGACCGCCCCGTTGGCGAAGGCCTCGTGCACGTTCGACGGTGGTGCGGGGGTGGTGTCGGGCGCGGCCGTCGGTGGTGTGGGGGATACGTCGGCCGGATTCGGTTGTGGGGCAGAGGGAGTCACGGGAGTCGGTGCTGCGGGCGCGCGTGACGCGCGGGCGATCTCGTCGGCCACGGCCTCGATCTGGCGTCGCGCGGCGTCGTCGTCACCGGCGAACGACCGGGCCTGATCGCATCGTGTGCGGGCATCGTCGAGGTTGCCCTTGCGCAGGGCCTGCCGTGCGGAGCGGAGGGACCGTTGCCAGTCACCCTGGGGCGGTGTCGGTGTTGGTGTTGGTGTTGGTGCCGGTTGTGTCGGTGTCGGGGGTGGTGGCGGTGTTTCGCCGGCGGTGTCCACCTCGCCGCCGAACTCCCGGGTGATGTCGTCGATGAGGCGCCGCGCATCCCGGGTGCCGAGGCCGAGGTCGCGGGCCTCCTCAAGCATGTACTGACGGTCGTCGGGGTGCAGACGATCCTCGACGAGGATGGCGGCGCGAATCCGGGGTCGCAGGTGTGCGCCCACCGATTCCCGTACCGAGGCCAGGTAGGCGTCGGCGAGCGCGGGGCCGCCGAGCAACACATCGTTGATGGTGATCAGTAGTTCGTCGATCAGCGCCCGCATCCGCCCGGCCGGGAGTTCCCGTGCGCGGCTTTGCAATGCCTCGGCGCGCAGGGTGATCTCGGTGAGGTTGGTGGCGTCGTCGGTGTCGAGACCGAGCACCGCCAGCAGTGTGTGTGAGGCGGGGCCGCTGCCGCGTCGACTGAACTCGGCGAGCAGTTCGGTGATCTGGGCCAGCCGGTGCGCCGACAGGGCCGGGGCGGCGGGCGCGGTGGTCTCCGGCGGAGCTGCCGGGGAATCGTCGATGACCCGATGCCGGCGGACACGGGTGGCGACCTCGTCGGCACTGAGTCCGCCCATCGCACCGATCTCGTCGAGCCCGCCGCGTTTGCTGGTCGGGATGCCGCCGTAGCGGCCGATCAGGCGCTCGATCGCTTTGTCGAGCAACGCATATCGATCCTCGTCGCGGCGCCGACGACGGTCTGTGATCATCCGGGCCTCGGCGAGCCGGGACGCGGATTCCCGCAGCGGTGCGCTGCGTTGCGGATGTTCGGCGACGAGTTGCTCGACGAGGACCCGGTACTTGGGGTGATCGCGATGCTTCTGCCAGAACGCCCACACCTCGTCGAGTCGCATCCGGACCGCGTCGTCGGTGAGATCGGCGGCCTGCTCGAGCGGAAGGTCGTACAGCTCAAAGGAATCCGACTCGTCCACTCCGCCGCGGCGTTCGACCGCGGCCAGGACGCGTTTGCGGTAGTCGTTCCCGACGAACGGCTGCATACCGCTCAACCGTCCCGGCGCCGGCTGCGGTGTACCTGGTCGAGCTCGCGGGCCACCTCCGACTGTGACAGCGTCGCACCGGTTCTCGCGGTCAGACGCAGCGGGAGGTCGGCGTCGATGTGGTGGGCCGTCACGATCAGGACACCGTCGAATCCCATCTCGAAGGTCACCCGCACCTCGCTGTTCTCGTCGTAGCCCGACGGGATGTCGTCGATGGCGCCCTCGATGAGCACCTTCGCATCCTGCGGGAGTGGGGAGGCCTGCTGCCCGAGTTGCTCCATCACGGTCAGTTCGATGCGTCGCTGATCGGCACGCACGGTGCCGAAGGAGCGTCGGACCCGGATGGGCAGCGGCTGATTGCGGTGCACCAGCCACGTCACCTCGAGGTCACCGCTGCGGCCGCTGACGGCGAGGATGCCGAAACCCCGGGACACGACGGTGTCGACGGAGATCTCCAGCATCCGCCGCACGCCGGCCACCGGCATCGCGAAGGCACGCGCCACCCGTGACGCGGCGGCGTCGACATCGGCCGGGTCGGCGTCGAAGATGCCACCGTGCGCGGGCAGGCGCCCGCGGGTCTGCAGGTCGGCGGCGACGAGACGTTCGATCTCGAGTTTCTCGCCGTAGATGGCGGCGCCCTTGGCCACCGCGAGATCCGGATCGGACAGTTCCGGGACGATGCCCAGCGCGGTGGTGAGTTCGCGTGCCACCGCGGGCATCCGGGACGAACCGCCGACCAGCAGGATGCGGTCGACGCGGGTGACGCCGCGGTCGCGGGCAGCGGCCAGACAGGCCTTGGTGAGATCGATGGTGCGGGCCAGCAGCCCTGCGGTGAGGTCCTCGAGTTCGGCGCGGGTGACGGTGATGACCGACCGTTGGCCGTCGTGAGAGACGATCACCGACGTCGACTCCGCCTCGGTCAGTTCGTGTTTCGCGCGTTCGGCGGCCAGGATCAGCGACTGCGAACCGGCCGAGTCGTCCAGGGGGTCCTCGGCATCGGGGTGTTCGGCGCAGAAGGCCCGGGACAGGTGCAGGGCGAGGCGTTCATCCCAGTCGGCGCCGCCGAGTTGGTGATCACCGTCGACGGCGAGTACCGAGATCCGGCGGTCGGCCAGTTCGATGACGGTGGCGTCGAAGGTGCCGCCGCCGAGGTCGTAGACGAGGACGGTCTCATCCGGTGTGCCCTTGGCCAGGGCGTCGGTCAAACGACTGAATCCGTACGACAGGGCCGCGGCGATCGGCTCCGACAACACGCCGGCCACCTCGATGTCGGCATAGGTGCCGGCCTGGATGGTGGCACGGCGTTCCTCGTCGCCGAAGTAGGCGGGCACGGTGATGACGGCCCGTTCCACCTTCTGACCGGCGAACTCCGCGCTACTGGCCAGCGACTTGAGGATCAACGCAGAGATGGCCGGCGCCGACCAACTCTGACCGTGCGCGACGAACCGCCAGTCGGCGTCGCCCATCCGCCGTTTGACCAGCGTGCACACGTTGTCCGGGTCGAGTCGCGCCTGCCGGCGGGCCGCTTCGCCGACGATGTGGTCGTGTGCCGAGGGCAGCAGGATCACCGACGGGGTGGTCGGCGAACCGTTCCAGTCGGCGACGACCGACGGCCTGCCGTCGGCATCCATCGCCGCGATGGCAGAGTTCGTCGTCCCCAGGTCGATCCCGTATACGCCCACGGTCGGCGATCGTAACAGCGACCAAGGCGCCCCGAGGGTGGTCGAGCGAGGGTGGGCGGTGTGATTACGCTACGCGGATGACCACAGGAGCAGAAGACGGGGGCGGGCTCGCCGAGCAGCTCCGCAGTCTCGACGAGCAGGTGTCCGATCTGGCCCGGGTGATCGCGCGTCAGGCGCAGACGATTGAGCGGCTCGTCGACGCCGACGCGAAGCGGGCGGGCGCCGCCACCGCGGACCTGCCGCTGCTCGTCGAGTTGCTGGCGTTGTACTCCGATGCCGCGGCGTGCGCCGAGGGGGCCGACGGCGAGACCGATCGGGCGGCGTTCACCGCGTTGCGTGACGGGCTCGATCGGCTGATCGTCGGCCGCGGCGGCCTCGTCGTGGTGCCGCGCGTCGGGGATGCGTTCGACGTCGCCACCATGGACGCCGTCGACACCGTCCCGACCGAGGGTGACGCGCAGTCGCGCACCGTCGCGCAACTGCTGCGTCCGGGACTGCGTGTCGGGGAGCGGTCGGTGCGGCCGGCGGCGGTCGTCGTGTACCGCTGAGTCCCGTTGCCTACTCGGCGGTTCCGATCGTGCGCCACAGGAATTCGTAGGCCAGGGCGGTCTTGAAGGCGGACTGCTTGTTGTCGGCGGCACCGCCGTGGCCGCCCTCGATGTTCTCGTAGTACGACACGGTGTGGCCGTACTCCTCCAGTCGCGCAACGAGTTTGCGGGCGTGTCCGGGGTGTACCCGATCGTCGCGGGTCGACGTGGTCACCAGGATCGGTGGATAGGTGCGGTCCTTCGCGAGGTTCTGATACGGCGAGTACTCGCTGATATAGGCCCACTCGTCGGGGTTGTCGGGGTCGCCGTATTCGGCCATCCAGGAGGCGCCCGCGAGCAGCAGGTGATAGCGACGCATGTCGATCAGCGGGACCTGGCAGACAAGGGCACCGAACAACTCCGGGTACCGGGTGAGCATCACACCCATCAGCAATCCGCCGTTGGAGCCACCCTGCGCGGCCAACTGCTCGTGTGTCGTCAGGCCGCGGGACACCAGATCCTTGGCGACGCCGGCGAAGTCCTCGTAGACCAGGTGGCGTCCGGCCTTGAGTGCCTGGGTGTGCCACGACGGCCCGTACTCGCCGCCGCCCCGGATGTTGGCGATGACGTAGATGCCGCCGCGGGCGATCCAGCTGCGTCCGGCCAGCGCGAGATAGCCGGGGGTGAGCGAGTTCTCGAAGCCCCCGTAGCCGTAGAGCAGGGTCGGTCCGGCGGTGACGTCGGTGCGGCGAACGACGAAGTAGGGGATGGCGGTGCCGTCGTCGGAGGTGGCGAAGAACTGTTCGGCGACAACCTTATCCGCGTCGAAGAAGGCCGGAGTGTGCTTGATGACGGTGGTCTCGCCGCCGGACTCGCCGTGCAGCAGGCTCGGTGGTTCGGTGAACGACGTCGCCGACCAGAACACCTCGTCGCTGTGGTCGGGGTCGGTGTCGAGGACCGACACGGTGGCCAGATCCGGCAGTCCTCGCTGCTCGACGGGCGTCCAGTCACCCAGGGTGAGGACGGTGACCTCGGTGTGCACGTCATGCAGGGTGAGCATGATCAGGTGTGAGCGGGTGAAGGTGAACGACTGCAGGCTGGTGTGCGTGTCCGGGGTGAACAGCACTGTGTGCGTGCGGTTTCCGGTGAGGAAGGCCGGGTAGTCGAACACCAGCAGAGTGCCCGCGGCGCGCACCACGCCGTCGACCTCCCAGTCCGTGCGGGGGCGCACGAACATCGCGTCGTGGTGCACGACGAAGTGTGCGTCGGTGGGGATGTCGATGAGAATCGTTTCGGTTCCATGGTTTTTGGCGCCATGGGTTTCGGTCTCTCGCAACTCGTAGGCGAGCTCGTTGAAGAAGTCGGTGGCGCGGCCCACGAAGTGACGTTCGTGACCGGGGGTGTGATCGTAGACGGCACTGACGGTGACGTCGGTGACCTCCCCGGCGTACACCGTCGGTGCGTCGTCGAGTGCGGTGCCGCGGGTCCAGCGTTTGATGATCCGCGGATACCCGGACGTCGTCAGCGATCCCGCGCCGTCGGGCTGCGGGCCGAAATCGGTTCCGACGTAGACGGTGTCGCGGTCGATCCAGGAGATCGACGACTTGTTCTCGGGTAGCGCGAAGCCGTCCTCGACCCAACTGCGGGCGGCGACATCGAATTCGCGGATCACCGCGGCGTCGGCACCGCCCCGCGACATCGAGATGAGGGCGCGGTCGTAGTCCGGCCAGTTCATCGTCGCGGACTTCCACACCCAGTTCTCGTCGTCGGTGGCGGCGAGGCCGTCGACGTCGATGAGCACGTCCCAGTCCGGGGAGTCGGTCAGGTAGGACTCCAGGGTGGTGCGTCGCCACAGTCCCCGCGGGTGCGTCGCATCGCGCCAGAAGTTGTACAGGAACCCGCCACGCCGCCGGACATACGGGATGCGGTCATCGGTGTCGAGCACCTCCAGTGCCTGCGACTCGAGTTCGCGGAACCGGTCGGAGTCGGTCAGATCGGCCAGCGTCGGTTCGTTGTGCGCCCGCACCCACTCGAGGGCGTCGTCGCCGGTGACGTCCTCCAGCCACAAGTATGGGTCGGTATCGAACTCATTGCTGCTCATGACCGCCCAACCTACTCTGGACACGGTGACCCGACGCGCCGAGCACGCCGCACCCGAGGAGATCGCCGTACGTGGTGCGCGCGTCAACAACCTGCGTGACGTCGACGTCGACATCCCGCTGCGGACGATGGTCGGGATCGCCGGGGTGTCCGGGTCGGGGAAATCCTCCCTGGCGCTGGGCGTGCTCTACTCCGAGGGCGCGCGGCGGTACATCGAGGCGCTCTCGACCTATACCCGCAGGCGGATGGCGCACGCGCCGCGGGCCGCGGTGGATTCCGTCGAACACGTGCCGGCCGCCCTCGCGTTGCGGCAGCGACCCGGCGTGCCGGGCGTGCGGTCGACCTTCGGCACCTCCAGCGAGCTGCTCAACGTGGTGCGACTGATGTTCTCGCGACTGGCCTCGCACCGGTGTCCCAACGGGCACTACGTGCCGCCCTCCATCGACGTCGCCGCGGAGGTCCCGTTCTTCTGCCCGGAGTGTGGGGCGCAGGTCGACGCGCCCGGCGCCGAAGCCCTGGCGTTCAACTCGGGCGGGGCCTGCCCGACGTGTTCGGGCACCGGCGTGGTCCGCACCGTCGACGACGCCGCGCTCGTTCCCGATCCGGGGAAGACCCTCGACGAGGGCGCGGTGGTCCCGTGGAACATGTTCGGCTTCAACGTCCAGCCGACCATCGCCCGGGAGTTCGGGGTGCGCACCGATGTCCCGTGGCGCGATCTCACCGACGCCGAACGGGAGATCGTGCTCGACGGCCCGGAGGAGAAGAAGCACATCACCTTCGCTTCTCGGAAAGGTATCCACGACCTGGACTTCACGTTCCGCAACGCACGGCTGACCGTCACCGAGGAACTCAGACGTGCCGACACCGAGAAGCGACTGGCGCGGGTCAGCCGCTTCCTCACCGAGGGGGTGTGCCCCGACTGTCATGGCACCCGCCTGAGTGAGGCGGCCCGTGCCCCGCGGATCGGCGAGCAGAACCTCGCCGACGTCACCGCACTGTCCCTCGATGATCTGCTCGACTGGGCGCCGACGATCCCGCCGACGCTGCCCGCCGAGATGCGCACCATGGCACAGGGATTGGTGGACACGTTGCTCGGCATGGCGCAACGACTCATCGAACTCGGACTCGGCTACCTCACCCTGGATCGTGCCGGGGCCACGCTGTCAACCGGTGAACGGCAACGCGTCCAGCTGGCCCGCGCCGTGCGCAACCGCACCACCGGGGTGCTCTACGTCCTCGACGAACCGTCGATCGGATTGCATCCGGCCAACATCGACGGCCTCCTCGGTGTGATGGATGATCTTCTCGTCGACGGCAATTCGGTGGTCTTCGTCGACCACGACGTGCAGATCCTCCGTCGTGCCGACTGGCTGATCGAGATCGGCCCGGGATCGGGTACCGAGGGTGGACGGGTCATCGCACAGGGCGGCGTGCGTGAACTCGCCGCCGAACCGGCATCGCGGCTCGCCGGGTTCCTGACCGGGGATGAACCCGTCGTGATCCGGGAGAAGTGCTCTCCGGATACGGTTTTCGACCTCGGTACGCTTCATCTGGAGACGACGGCCATTCACACCGTGCACGACCTCGCCGTCGACATCCCGGTGGGACGGTTGGTTGCGGTGACCGGGGTGTCCGGTTCCGGCAAGACGACGCTGGTCCTGGATTCGCTGGTGCCGGCGCTCACCGCACACGCCGCCGGCCAGGCCGCTCGGATGCCGGGCCACGTGCGTCGCCTCGATGTCCCGGAACCCGTATCCGGCAAGAAGATCCGGGTGCATGTCGTGGACGCCACGCCGATCGGCATCAACGTCCGCTCGACAGTCGCGACCTACTCGAAGGTGATGGACGATCTGCGTGATGCGTATGCGGCCACCGATGAGGCCCGTGCTGCGGGGCTGACCGCGTCCGACTTCTCCCACAACACCGGATCATTGGCGTGCCCGCGGTGCGACGGTACCGGTCAGGTATCGCTCGACGTGCAGTTCCTGCCGGATGTCGACATCGTCTGCCCGGACTGCGACGGAAGCCGTTACGGGCCACGGGCCAAAGACTTTCGTCGTGACGGCCTCGCGCTACCGGATCTGCTCGGCCATACCATCCGGGACGCCGTGGGAGTGGTGACGGGACTGCCGCGGGTCACCAGGAGGCTGCGCGCCTTCGACGAACTCGGCCTGGGGTATCTCACGCTCAACGAGGCGACCCCGGCGCTCTCCGGTGGGGAGGCGCAACGCCTGAAGCTGGTGAATCAGTTGCACCGCAATCAGAACGATGCCGTGTTCGTCCTCGACGAACCGAGCGTCGGGCTGCATCCGCTCGACGTCCGCACCCTGCTGGCGGTGCTGACCCGACTGACCGACCGGGGTGCCACCGTCATCGTCATCGAGCATGATCTCGACATGATCGCCAACGCCGATCACATCATCGACATGGGCCCGGGTGGTGGCACCGACGGCGGACGCATCGTCGCGGTGGGATCACCGGAACAGGTTGCACAGAACCCGGATTCGGTGACCGGACGATACCTGTACCAGCACCTGACGGGGCCGTAGGCCGAGTCCCGCCGACGTGCCGTCGGGCCGGTCGAGCCGCCACCCGCTCGCCGGTCGAGCCGCCTCGTGCGAGCTTGCGAGCCCGTGGCGTGTCCGCCGGGCCGAGCTTGTCGAGGTCGTTTCGACGGAGCTCAACGCAAGGAGACCACGCAACCCGAAGCTGGAAACCGACTGCAGCGCAACCTTACTCCCGCCGGTCGAGCGGCCCATCCCGCCGGTCGAGCCGCCTCGTGCGAGCTTGCGAGCCCGTGGCGTGTCGAGACCACGCAACATGGAGCTGGAAACCGATTGCAGCGCAACATCACCCGACGGCAGTGACCTACCGCGGATAGGTGGTGATGGTCTCCCCGGTGACCGGGTCGCGCCAGATGACAGCCCGATCCGACAGCATGGTGGGGATCAACAATCCCATGTGTTTTCTCTGATGGTCCGGGGTACACAGCGGCATCAGGTTGAATTCCACGGTCCAGCCACCGGTTATCGGATCCTGGTGCACGAATTTCACCAGGTGATCGATCTGGCATTCACTGGCCGGGCGGCCGCAATGCGGGTACCGGCAGGTGCCATCCAACTCGATGATCTTCTCCCGCAACCATGCCGGTATCCGATACGTCAACGCACCCGATGGTGGGAGCAGATGTCCGCCGTGTCCGGTGGGGTCGATCGGTGCCGCGGGGAACGGATCGTCGAGGCGACGCCACGCCGCGGGTATCCGATCGAGTGAGGTGGCGGTGTTGATGGTGGGGATGTCCAGGGTGGGAAACTCGCTGACGGTGACCAGCTGTCCCGAGCTGATCAGCGATCGGGCGTGGGAGTTGTCAATCACGCCGAAGTACTCCAACCGGGCCTCCCGCTGCCCGGACGGATCGGTGATCAACGACAGCGACAACTGCGAATCGCTTTCGGTGTCGGTGTCGGGTTGCGCCTCTTCGGTATCCGTTGCATCGAAGTCAGCGTCGTCGTCGGTGATCGTCTCGGCATCGTCGGTGACATCGGCGTCACCATCAGCGTCCGACTGTGCATCGTCGGTCGTCTCGAGATCGTCGGTTACGTCGGCGTCCGCATCGACATCGTCGGACGGATCAGTCTCGTCGACGTCGATGTCGAGGTCGGTCAGACCACTCGGCTCCTCCGGCAAGGGGATCGCCCGGGAGCAGTCGCCTCGCCCGCATTCGCACGACAGGTGCGCGCCGGGCAGTCCTTGGATTTCGGCGAATGCCGCGACCTGCACCTGACCCTGACGACGCGGATCACGTGGGCAGATCCGCTCACTGATCATCTTCGCGATCCGCGCCGCCAGGTGGGCACCCATCTCGCCGGGGGCGTAGACGGAGATGCTGCAGTGCCCGTTGGTATCCCGACGCACCCGCACGTTCTGATCGCGTGCGGCGGCTTCCTCGCGCCGGTCGGCGGCACCGTCAGGATCCAGCGCGATCACCATCTCGACGACCTGATCCCGCAATGTCGTATCCGCCTGATTGCGTTCGGCGAGCTGCAGTGCACGGGTTTCGGCGAAGGCGCGGACATCGTCGTCGGACAGGACGCCGATCTCGTTGGCGATGATGCGGATACGTTCCAGGCAGTGGTCACCGTCCAGGAACGCGGCGGTCACCGTCGGGAGCGTCGACAGCAGAAAGCTCAGCGTCATCCACGCGGTGGCTTGCGGCACCGAGACACCCAGGGTGGTCGATACCTTGCCGGTGACGGCTTTGTCGACGGCACCGGTGGTGTGCACGTTGGTCTGATGGCCCGAGAGCAGCATCTCGTCGTATACGGTGTGCCCGATCCGCGCCGCCGACAACACTTTCCGTGCGATCACTTGTCGTTCCTGGCGTTGCAACAGTCGGGCGAGTGCGGTGGCCGCCTCGACGGGGAGGTGATCGATCATGGTGGCGTCGTCGGCGGTCATCGACAGTTGCGGGACCTGATTGGTCTGAATCATAGTGTCGGCCATGGTGTTCACCTCCTCTGCTCGGTCGCTCCAACTGAACTGAGTCAAGTGTAGCGAGGGGCACCGACAAGTTCTTCCGGCGTGGAATGTGGTGGGGATGAACGCTGTCGGTTCCCGCAGGGTTGGCTTCGGTTGCCGCTCGGCTGGTTTCGCTTTCGGCATGCGGAAGTGGTCTCGATACGCGACGAGCTCGCTTCGCTCGCGCGGCGCACTCGACCAGCGGGGGTGGCGGAGGTGGCCTCGACCTCGACAAGCTCGGCCCGGCGGATACACCGACTCGCAAGCTCGTCGGCACTCGGCCAGCGGGTGTTGCCCACCGCTGGCGAGATCTGAAGAGAACACGTCTGAAC
>NZ_JBSGIT010000037.1:0-38072 GCF_053605205.1 Gordonia sp. NPDC003950
CCACAGCCACCTCAGCGTCACCCTCAGGCGCCACGAACTCCGCCGCCACACCACCGAACTCCGGCGCCGGCAACGCCTTACGATCGATCTTGCCCACCGGTGTGAGCGGCAGGTCGTCGAGCACCGTGATCGTGGACGGGACCATGAACGAGGGCAGGCTCGTGCGCACGTGCTCGCGCAGCCCCTCCACATCGAGGCCGGTTTCGGCTACGACGTAGGCGGCCAGTGCGGTGGCGGCTGCGCCTCCGACACCCACGACCACCGCGGAATCGACCCCGGCATGGGCGGCCAGCACCGCCTCGATCTCACCCAACTCGATGCGCACGCCGCGCAGCTGTACCTGGAAATCCGAACGCCCGATGTAGTCGAGCACCACATGCCCGTCGGCTCCGTCGCGCCAGCGCGCCAGGTCTCCGGTGCGATACATCCGCGCCCCGTGGGCGCCGTACGGATCGGCCACGAAACGGTCGGCGGTCAGTTCCGGCCGACCGTGGTAGCCACGAGCCAGCGTGCTCCCGGCCACATAGACCTCGCCGGCGACACCCACCGGAACCGGGCGCAGCCGGGCGTCGAGAACCGCAAGCCCCAATCCGCCGATCGGCGGGCCCAGTACCACCGGCTCCCCGGCCACCAGCGGTTCGCTGGTCGTCACCCAGATGGTCGCCTCGGTCGGGCCGTAGACGTTGTGCACACGGGTATGCGCCGACCATGCGTCGATGACGGCTTGCGGCACGGCCTCACCACCGACGGCCAGATCCTGCACCGACGGCAGACCGGCCGGCGCCAGGGTCGCCGCCACCGACGGCGTCAAGAAGGCGTGCGTCACACGATGGGCACGCATGAAGTCCTCGAGCTGTTCGCCGCCCACCGCCCCCGCCGGACGGTAGGCGAGAGTGCCACCGTTGACGGTGGCCAGCAGGATCTCCAGGACCGACGCGTCGAAACTCGGCGACGAGTATCCCAGGACCACAGGATCGGCACCGGCGACGTTGAGCAGCGCCGAGTTCTGCGTGGCCCAGTTCGACAGTCCCATGTGGGTGATCGACACGCCCTTCGGGCGGCCCGTCGAACCCGAGGTGTAGATCAGGTACGCCACATTCTGCAGCCGAACCTCGACCGGGCCCTCGGGCGCGATCGATCGCGCGATGTCCGCGGATACCTCGGGCGCGTCCAGCACGATCCAGTCGATGTCGTCGTGCGGCAGTCCCGCTGACGCATCCGCGATTGTCAGACCCAGTACCGCGGCCGAGTCGGCCACCATGTGTGCCACCCGCTCGGCCGGATAGTCCGGGTCGATCGGCACCCAGCCGGCACCGGCCTTGGCGACCGCCCAGATGGCTGTCAACAGTTCCACCGAACGGGGAATGGCCAACGCCACCAAGGACTCCACGCCGATCCCGCGATCGGTCAGCCAACCCGCCAACCGATCCGAACGTGCATCGAGCTCGGCGTAGGTGAACGATCGCGGACCGTCGAGGCCACCGGCGTCTGTCACGGCCAGACGATCGGTGAAATCATCGGCGGCCTTCGCGAACAACTCGCGCAGCACCACCGGCACCGCGCCCGGACCGCTCCGCACCGGGAGCAGGTCGGCGGCTTCCGCGTCGTCGATCAGGGGGATGTCACCGATGGCCGTCGCAGTATCGGAGGTGCCGGCGTCGAGGACCCGGACCAGTGTGCCGGCGATCCGCGCCGCCGTCGCCTCGTCGAACAGGTCGGTCGCATAATCGACAGATCCCAGCCACTCGTCGCCCTCGCCCGCCGACGCCACAGTGAAGGTGAGATCGACTCTCGCGGCGACCTCTGGGGCATCCAGCGCTGAGACTTCCAGCCCGGCGACAGCGACGCCTGCCTCGGCGAGCGAGGCGCCCGGATCGAAGGACAGCAGCACCTGCGTCAGGGGTGCGAACGCCTCGCTCCGCACCGGATCGACGGCATCGACGACGGCCTCGAACGGCACGTCGGCGTGGGCGAACGCATCCAGGTCGGTGCGCTTGACCAGCTCGAGGAACTCCCCGAAGGACACCTCGCTCTCGACGGCTGTCCGCAGCACCAGTGTGTTGACGAACATGCCCACCAACGGTTCGAGCACCGCCTGACCGCGGCCCGCAATCGGGGTCCCGATCGACACGTCATCGGTGCCGGCCAACCGCGCCAACACCACCGACAGCGCGGCATGCACCACCATGAACGGCGTGAGAGCGCGCTCACGAGCCACCTGAGACACCCGTGCGCCCACCTCGGGAGGGATAGCGAATGTCAACCGGGCGCCCCGGCCGGATGCGACCGCGGGCCGTACCCGATCGACCGGCAGATCCACGACGTCCGGTGCACCGGTCAATGCCGCGCGCCAGAACTCCAACTGGCGGCCCACCACCGACTGCGGGTCCTCTGGCGTGCCCAGCACCTCGTGCTGCCAGATCGCGAAATCGGCGAACTGCACCGGCAACGGCTCGAACACCGGTGCCGCACCCGCGGCCCGCGCGCCGTAAGCGCTCACCAGATCCACCACCAACGGCTTCATCGACTCACCGTCGGCCGCGATGTGGTGGACCACCACGGCCAGCAGGTACTCACGTTCACCCGCCTGCCACAGGCGCACCCGCAACGGCCACTGCGACGACACATCGAATCCGGTGACGACCGCTGCCTCGATCAGCGCGCGCGAGGACACCGTCTGGAAGTCGAGCCGGGCCGCGATGGCCTCGACCGTGGCGATCTGCTGGAACGGAACCCCGTCGACGTCCGGGTAGGTGGTGCGCAACACCTCATGGCGCGCGACCACATCGGCCACCGCGGCTCGCAGTGAGTCGACATCGAGATCGCCGGTCAACCGCAGAACGGTCGGAATGTTGTAGGTCGCCAGGTCGGGCTCGAGGCGATTGATGAACCACATCCGCCGCTGGGCGAAGCTCAACGGCACGCGCTCCGGACGCGCGACCACAGCCGTCACCGGCGCAAGGCCACCGGCCCCGGCGTCCACAGCTGCGGCGAGTGCGCGCACCGTAGGCGTGGCGAACACGTCACGCACCGAGATGTCGGCCCGCAGCATGTCGGAAGCTCGAGCGGCCACCCGGGTGGCCGACAACGAGTTGCCGCCGATATCGAAGAAGGAGTCGACAGTGCTGACCCGGTCGACGCCGAGCACGTCCGCGATCACCTCGGCGAGCACCTGCTCGACCGGTGAGGTCGGCGCCACGTATTCGAGAGCACCCTCGAGCGCGTCGGGAACCGGCAGCGCCGCCCGATCCAGTTTGCCGTTCGCCGTCAGCGGCAGCTGGCCGATCACCGTGATCTGGTCGGGCACCATGTAGCCCGGCACCGATCGTGCGGCCCGTTCGCGAACTGCCGAGGTGTCGAGTTCGACGCCCTCGTCGGCCACCACATAGCCGACCAGTTGAGTCCCGCCCGTGCCGACGTCGGCCAGCCGCGCGGCCGCGGCGACCACTCCGGAGGCGGCCAGCATGGCGGCCTCGATCTCACCGAACTCGATCCTGAAGCCGCGCAACTGAACCTGCGTGTCACTGCGCCCGAGGTATTCGATGTCGAACCCGGCGCGGCGAGCCAGGTCACCGGTGCGGTACATGCGGGCGCCGGTCGTCGAATAGGGATCGGCGACGAACCTGGCAGCCGTCAGTTCCGGACGGTTGAGATAACCCTGGGCCAATTGCCCACCGGTGACATACATTTCGCCGACCACACCGTCGGGCACGGGTCGCAGTCGAGAATCGAGAATGTGGATGCCCAACGACGACAGCGGCCGTCCGATGAAGCTCGGGTCCCCGGCGACGACGTCATCGCGATCGAGCGAGCGGAAACTCACGTGGACAGTCGTCTCGGTAATGCCGTACATGTTGATCAGTCGGGCGGAATCATCGGGATGGTCGTCGAACCAGCGCCGTACCTGCTCGAAGCTCAATTCCTCGCCACCGAACACGATGTAGCGCAACGACAACCGGATCGCCCGGCGCCTGACGGCCTCGGCGAACTGATAGAAGGCCGACGGCGTCTGCGAAAGCACCGTGACCTCCTCCGCGGCCAGCAGCCCGGCGAAACCCTGCGGGTCCCTGGCGAGGTCGCGATCGACGACGACCACGCGCGCGCCGGTCACCAACGGGCCGAACAGTTCCCACACCGAGAAGTCGAACGCGTAGGAATGGAACATCGTCCACACGTCGTCGTGCCGGAACTCGAAGTCGCCCGCCGCGGTGTCGAGCAGGGTCACGATGTCGGCATGGGTGATCTCGACGCCCTTGGGTCGTCCGGTCGAGCCGGAGGTGTAGATCACGTAGGCCCTGGCCTGCGCGGGCACCCGCGCCGGCGCGAACGAGATCTCGCCGGAGTCGACTGCGGGACCGGTCAGCGTCGCCACATCGACGACCAACGAATCCGCCGTTCGGTCCCACACCTCGAGGGCGGCGGTCGACGAGTCGACGACCACCACCGTCGGCTGAGCGTCGGCCACGATATAGGCAAGGCGTTCGGCGGGGTTGGTCGTGTCGAGCGGCAGATAGGCGGCACCCGTCTTGAGAACACCCAGGATGGTCGCCACCAGCTCGGTGGTTCGACCGGTCGCGACTCCTACCAGGTGTCCCGGCGCGACGCCACGTGCGACCAGACTCGCCGCGATCTGCGAGGACCGCGCGTCGAGGGCGCGATAGTCCAGCGTGTCCGACGCCCCGTCGAGACCGGACGCCGTCACGGCACCTCTATCGGCAAAGGCGACAACCGAATCGGCAAAGAGGTCGACCAGGGTGCGGCCGGCGTTGGGAGTCGCCGCCACGGGTGGAACGATCTCGCGTCGATAGTCGTGTTCGTCGGCGAGCGCGATGTCCGCGGTGACCGCGTCCGGCCGGTGCACGACGGTGTCGAGGATCCGCGTGAGCATCGCGACGATACCGGCGACGCGATCGTCGTCGAACGCCGTCGGCAGGTACTTCAGCTTCAGCTCGAAGCAGTCGCCGGCCTTGGCCGTCACGAAAGACAGGGGGTAGTGCGTCGCGTCACGCGACCACACGTCGGCAACCGCCAGATTCCCGCCGAGCGCCGAGTCGGCGCTCTTGATCGAGTCGGCGTCCACCGGGTACGACTCGTGGACGGCCAGGGTGTCGAAGAGGACGGGGGCCCCGACGGCCGCCATGATCTCCGACAGACCCAGGTGCTGATGATCGAGCACCGCGACCCGGGCGGTGTGCAGCCGGTCGAGCACCTCGCCGATGGTCGCATCCGGGTCGACGTCGACGACGGACGGCAGCGTATTGATGAACAGCCCGACCATGGCGTCGACACCGTCGAGCTCGGCGGGGCGCCCGGAGACCGTCTCGCCGAATGCGACGACCTGGTTGCCGGTCAGCCGGGACAGGACGACCGCCCAGGCGAATTGCAGGATCACCGCGACGGTGACGCCCCGTTCGCGGGCGAGTTGCTCGATCTCGAGACTCAGTCGGGACTCGAGCACGACCGCGTGGTCACGCGGCATGGCGTCGACCGTCGCCTCCGAGACCCTCGACACCAGGGTGGGACCACTGAGCGGGGCCAACAACTCGCGCCATGCTGCAAGGCTCGCGCGGTCGTCGCTCTGGGCGGGCAGCGCAAGGAAATCGGCGAAGTCGGTTCCCGCGGTGTTGATCTGGCCGGTGTAGGTCTCCCCGGTGGCGTACAGAGCGAGCAGGTCGGCGATCAGCAGAGGTGACGACCAGCCGTCGATGAGGATGTGGTGACTGGTGACCACGAGTCGCAACCCGGAGTCTGTGCGCACCGCCACCAGGCGGATCAGCGGCGGGGTGGCGAGGTCGAAAGGTGTGCACCTTTCGGCGTCCGCGATCTCGGCGACCCGGTCGGCGATCACCTCATCGGTGGCGTCATCGAGGTCGACGACCTCCCAGCCGACGTCCACACGTGGCGGTACCACCGCGACCACTGTGCCGCTGGCTGCGCGGACGTAGCCCGAGCGCAGTACCCGGTGATGGTCGAGCAGGGCCTGGGCTGCGCGGTGCAGGCGGTCGATGTCCACCTCGCCGTCGAGGTGCAGAACCGCTTGTGCGACATACACATCGACCAAGGACTCCGCACCGGCGACGAACTCGGCCTGGAAGACGAACCCGCGTTGCAGCGGTGTCAGCGGCCATACCGCGGCACCAGGATACCGATCGGCGAGGAGATCCAGATCGTGTTGTGTGACCTCGGTTCCCGCCACGTCCGAGGGGGACAGGCCCGGGTCTCCCACGGCATCGACGTGAGCCACGATCGCGGCCAGCTCGCCGGTCCAGCGGCGTGCGAGATCGGTGATCGCGGCCGACTCGAACAACGCACCCGGGTAACCGAATACCGCGGAGAACCGGCGGCCGGCCTCGTCGGCGACGGTGCCCACGTTGACGGTCAGCACGCTGGTCGCGACCATGGCGCCGCGCACCGTGCCCGGCATCATCGGCGCGTCGGCGGCCGGCAGCAGGTCTCCACCCGGACCGTCGCCCTCCGGGACGCCACCTCCCGAGACGTTGCCCAGGTAGTTGAAGCTGATCGTCGGCAGCGGCCGGGCGGCGAGCTCGGGGCTCGCGCCGAAACGCAGCAGCCCGAACCCGATGCCCTGATCGGGGGCGGCGCGGCGTTCCTCCTTGGCTGCTTTCACCGCGTGTTCGACATCATCGGAGGGGTCGACGAGGAAGGGTGCGATCGTGGTGAACCAGCCCACCGTGCGCGACAGATCCGCGCGAACCGGATTCGCCCCCTGCGCCACCACCTCCTCGTACCGGCCATGGCCTTCGACGAGCAACGCCACCGGCGCATCGTCGGCGATGCCGTGCGCACGTTGCCACGACCGCACGGCGCGGGCCAGAGCGGCGATGAGCGGATCGTTGACCGCGCCACCGAACGCCTGCGGGATCGTGGTCAGGATCGATTCGGTGACCTGTGCGGGCACCTCCTCCACCACGGTCTGCACAGTCGCGGCGCGGTCGCGGCGCCGATCGAACTCGACCCCGAGATCGGTCGTCGTGCAGCGGGCCAGCCAGTGGTCGAGTTCGGCGCCGTGCTCGGCGGTCCGCTCCGACAGCGCGGTCGCCCACGCTCGCACGGACGTCACCTCCGGGCGCAGGAGATACGGCTGGCCGGCACTGCGTTGCACCCACGTCGTGATCAGGTCTTCGACCACTGCCCGCCATGACACCGCGTCGACCACGAGGTGATGGATGACGAGCACCACCCGCGCCGGACCGTCCGCGTCGGCCACCAGGACCGCCTCGACATTGCGTCCGCGCGCGGGATCCAATCGGGCGGAGGCCTGTTCGAATGCAGACACCAGGTCGTCGTCGAAGGCCTGCCCTCCGACTCGAGAGGCCGAGGTCAGTCCGGTCACGCCGCTGTGGCCCACGCCGGTCTGCAGTACCCACTCGCCGTCGACCTCGGTCAACGACGCCCCCAGCATCGGGTGCGCGGCGATCACCGCATCGAGCATCTCACCGAGGGCAGCGATGGTGAGGCCTGCCGGGGCCACCAGCACGACCGACTGCGAGAAGTCGTCGAAATCCTCTGGGGTGTCGCTCAATTCGAGCATCCACGACACGATCGGAAGCAACGGGACCCGGCCGTCCTCGCCGACGGGTTCGGCGAGGTCGGCGAGCGCCGTCGAGGTGTCGCCGGCTACCGCGGCGATCTTCCGAATCGTCTTGTGCTCGAAGATCTCCCGGGGTGACAGTGTGATGCCCGCCGCCCGCGCCGCGGACGCGAGCTGAATCGACATGATCGAGTCACCACCGAGGGCGAAGAACGACTCGGTCACGCTCACCTGCTCGACACCGAGCAGGCCGGCGACAATGGCCGCCAACTGCGTCTCGGCTTGGGTCCGCGGCGGCTCATATTCGGCCGAGAGACCTCGTTCCGGCGCCGGCAGCGCACGACGATCCAGCTTGCCCACCGGGGTCAGCGGCAACACGTCCAGTGGCATCAGACTCGCCGGGACCATGTAATCGGGCAGGCGTTCGACCAGCGACGAGCGCAGCTCGGTCATCTCCACCGGTTCGGTGAGGACCACGTAGCCGGCCAGCGCAGAAATCTTCTGCACGCCGACGTCGACCGGCCGGCCGTCGGTCCCGATACCCACCACGACGGCCGACTTCACCGCCGGATGAGCCGTCAGTGCCGCTTCGACCTCACCTGTTTCGATGCGCAGGCCGCGCAGCTTGACCTGATCGTCGCTGCGACCGACGTAGTCGGCCACGAGTTGACCGGCGGCGTTCTGCCGCCAGCGCACCACGTCACCGGTTCGGTACATCCGCGCGCCCGGTGCGCCGAAGGGAGTTGCCACGAACCGATCAGAGGTCAGCCCAGGGCGACCGAAGTAGCCGCGCGCCAGCGCGCCGCCGAGGATGTACAGGTCGCCCGGCACACCCACCGGCACCGGGCGCAGTCGATTGTCGAGCACCACGAATCCGACCCCGGCGATCGGACCGCCCATGCTCACCGGCTCTCCGACCGACATCGGCGTGCTGATACTCACCACGATCGTGGTCTCGGTCGGCCCGTACATGGTCTGGGTACGGCGCAGCGGTGCCCAGGTGTCGCGGAGTGTCGGCGGTACCGCCTCACCGCCGACGTACACCGTCCGCAGCGTCGGCAGGACCGCGGGGTCGAGCGTCGCCAGCACCGTCGGTGTGAGGAAGATATGGGTCACGGCCTGCCGCATGATGTAGTCGGCAAGCTCGGTGCCGCCGACCGCGTCGGCCGCGCGGTAGATCAGTGCACCTCCGCTGACGGTCGCCAGCAGATACTCGAGAACCGAGCCGTCGAAGCTCGGCGAGGCGAACCCGAGCACGCGTGAATACTCATCAGCGCTCGCCAGACGTACTTCCTCGCGCGCGAAGTTGGCCAGGCCTCGGTGGCTGACCACGACCGCCTTGGGCCGACCCGTCGATCCCGAGGTGTAGATCATGTACGCGGTGTTGTCGATCCTGACCGGGCGCAGTCGCTCATCCGCGGTCAGCGGGCCATCGGCGAGCCCGGCGATCTCGCCGGCGACCGCTGGGTCGTCGATCCGAGTCCACTCGAATTCCCGCTCCGGTAGATCTGCCGTAGCCGCCAGAGACACGCCGAGGACCGCACCGGAATCCTCGACCATCGTCGCCACTCGCTCCGGCGGATAATTCGGATCGATGGGAACATAGGCGCCGCCGGTCTTGGCCACGGCCCAGATGGCGGTCAGCAGCACAGCCGACCGTCCGATCGCGAGAGCCACGCGGTCTTCGGTGCCGATCCCCCGGGCGATGAGCCACCGCGCCAATCGATTCGAACGTGCATCGAGTTCGGCGTAGGTGAGCGTGGCTCCTTCGGAGTCGACCACGGCCTGTCGCATCGGATGCGATCGAGCAGCTGCCGTGAACACCTCCGACAGCAGCTCGGGTGCGCTGCCCGGGCCCCCCGTCACCACGGCCTTTGCGGCTTCTTCGTCGATGACCTGCTCGGCGGGTGCCGACTCGGCGGGCGCCGACACCACCGCGGCGGCAGCAGCAACGGCCGCGAGATCGGTCACGTCATCGAGAGTGATGTCGCCGACGGCGACGGCGGTGTCGGCGACGGCGCTGTCCAGAACGCGCACCAGGCGTCGCGCGAAGCCCGCGACGGTCGTCTCGTCGAACAGATCTGTGGCATAGATGATCGAGCCGCTCCATGCACCCTCGTCGGCCGGCATCACACTGATGAGCAGGTCGACGCGGGCAGGCACGCTCTCGGTGACGACCGGGCTCACCCGCAGGCCGGCCACCTCGCCCGCGGCCAGGTTCGCGCCGGCGAGTTCGGGCACCGCCTGCTGATCGAAGGTCAGCCACACCTGTGACAGCGGCGCGAAGGCGGCCGACCGGTTCGCGCCGACGGCCTCGACGATCGAGTCGAAGGCGACGTCGGCATTGGCGAAGGCGTCGAGATCCGTCGCCCTGGCGCCGGCGAGAACATCGGCGAAGGACACATCGGCATCGATCTGAGTGCGCAGCACCAGTGTGTTGACGAACATGCCGATCAGCGGATCGAGCACGGCCTGTCCACGTCCTGCGACGGGGGTGCCGATGGCGATATCACGTTCGGCACTCAGCCGCGACAGGAGTACGGCCAGCGCTGCGTGCACGACCATGAACTCGGTCGCGCCCGCGCTTTGCGCCAGCGCGCCGATCCGGGCGGCCACCTCGTCGGGGATGTCGAAATCCCATCGCGCGCCGCGCTTTCCCGCCACCGCGGGCCTGGGCCGGTCGGTCGGAAGATCGATGACCTCGGGCACACCCCTGAGCTGCTCGGTCCAGTAGGCGAGTTGGCGCCCGACGACCGAATCCGGATCCTCTGTGCTCCCGAGTACGCGCTGCTGCCACAGCGCGAAATCGGCGAATTGCACTACCAGCGGCTCGAATTGCGGCTCACGTCCGTCATGCCGGGCCTGATATGCGGCCACGAGGTCGGTGATCAGCGGCGCCAGCGATTCGCCGTCGGAGGCGATGTGGTTGGCCACCACGGCAACCACATGCTCGTCGGCCGAAACCTGCCACAGCCGGACTCGTATCGAGAACTCGCTACTGACGTCGAATCCCGTTGCGGCTGCTTCCTCGACGGCGCCCTGTGATTCGACTATCTGCCAGTCGATTTCGGCATCGGCAGGTGCGACCTGCTGTTCCGGGCGGCCGTCCACGGCGGGGAATCGAGTTCGCAGGATCTCATGACGGCGCACCAGGTCGCCCACCGCGGCCCGCAGGGCGGACGCGTCCAGCGGTCCGGAAAGGCGGAGCACGATCGGGATGTTGTACGCGGCGGATGCCGGATCCAGCTGGTTGACGTACCACATACGCTGCTGCGCCAACGACAACGGAATGTGTTGTGGTCGCGGCACCACCGCGGTGACCGGCGGCAGCGCCGACGACCGACCGGATACCTCGGCCACCAGTTCGCGCACGGTGGGCGCATCGAACACGTCACGTACCGATACCTCGACGTCCAATGCTTCGCTGACCCGGGCGACCAGACGCATCGCGGACAGCGAGTTGCCGCCGGCATCGAAGAACGACTCGGTCACCGACACGCGTTCGACACCGAGGAGGGCGGCGTAGATTTCCGCGACCTGCCGTTCGGCATCTGACCCGGGACCGACGTACTCGACAGCCTCGAACGTCGGCTCCGGCAGGGCACGGCGGTCGATCTTGCCGGCACTGCTGAGCGGCATCTCGGACGACGCGATCCACGCCGTGGGGACCATGTACTCGGGCAGACGCCGTGCCAGATCGGCGGCGACGCGCTCGGTGTCGACCGTTGCCGGCGTCACATATCCGACGAGTCGCGCACCCGACGCCCCGGTGATGAGACGGACCGCTGCATTGCCGACGCCGGGCACCGCGGCGATGGCGGCCTCGACCTCGCCGAGCTCCAACCGCTGACCGTGCAGTTTGACCTGGAAATCGGTTCGGCCGATGTAGTCGAGTCGACCGTCGGACGTCCAGCGCACCAGGTCACCGGTGCGGTAGAGCCGATCCCCCGCCGATCCTTGCGGGTCTGCCACAAACCTTTCCGCGGTCAACCGAGGTTGCCCGGCGTATCCGCGCGCCACCTGGATGCCTCCGACATAGAGCTCGCCGGGAACACCCACCGGAACGGGCTCGAGGTGCACGTCCAGAACACGTACCGTCGTGTTCCAGATCGGACGCCCGACCAGCGGCGGGGCTCCTGCCTCGACGATCTCGTTCAACACGTACTTCGTCGTCTCGGTCGGCCCGTACTGGTTGATGAGGTCCGTGTGCGGCAATACCTCGTTGACCAGCGTGGCCAATGACGGCAGGAGTGCTTCACCGCCGGCGATGAGACACCGCAGCGACGACAGCTGCTCGGCCCTGGCCGCGGTGTTCTCCTCGAACAGCGCCGACCACACCGCCGGCACCGCATCGACGGCGCCGATCTGTTCGGAGTGGATGAGCTCGGCAAGATACTCGACGTCCCGGTGACTTCCGGGGCGAGCGATCACCAGCTTGGCACCCGAGATCAACGTCCAGAACAGCTCCCACACCGACGCATCGAAGGTGAACGGCGTCTTGTGTGCAGCGACTGTGACATCGCGGCTCGAAAGCAGGTCGTCGGTGAAGGCGAGAATGTGCCGGAAGGAGCGATGGGAGACCGTCACGCCCTTGGGCCGGCCGGTCGACCCCGAAGTGTAGATCGTATACACAGCGTGATCGGGCAAGAGTCTGCCGAGTCGCTCGGAGTCGTCGACCGGCGCGACGTCCAGATCCACCGCGACGTCGGCATCGACCTGCACGACCGGAAGTGCGGCCAAGCCCGCCAGGGCGGCAGGACGCACTCCGGCCTGGATGAGAACCGCTGCCGTCCCGGCAGTCTCGGCCATGTAGGCGGCACGATCGGCGGGTGTGTCCGGCGCCACCGGGACGTACTGGCCACCCGCGGCGACCACCGCGTGCAGCGCGACGAGCAACTCCACGCTTCGATCGATACACACCACGACCGCAACGTCCGGACCCACTCCGGCAGCCACGAGTTCGCGTGCCAACACCGCGACCCTCGCGCCGAACTCGGCGAAAGTGACCTCACGTCCCTCGAACACGAGCGCGACAGCGTTCGGAGTTGCCGACACCTGGGCGGCGACCGCGTCGGCGACCGTACCGCCGACGGTGTCGACCACGTCACCGGCTTCCCAACCGGCGACGGCCGCGCGTTCGTCCGGCAGCAAGGCTGACGCCCGTCCGAGCGCACGCATCGGTTCCTGCGTCACCGCGTCCAACACCGAAACCAGACGCGCCGCGAACTCCTCGACCGTCGTCGGCTCGAAGAGGTCGGTCTCGTAGGTGATCGTTCCGGTGAAGGGCCCACGGTCACCTGCCACCAGCTCGACGTCCAGGTCGACCTTCGCCGGGAGGTCGTCGAACTCGACGGGCGAAACGGACAGTCCCCCAGCCAGTTCGACGGCAGCCATGGAATCTGCGACGTGGTCCCGGTCGGTGTTGAAGGTCAGCATGACCTGAGCAAGCGGCGCGAACGACCGAGAACGCACAGGATCAACGGCTTCGACGACCGACTCGAACGGCACGTCCGCATGCGCGAATGCGTCCAGGTCTGTTCTCCGAACCGACTCCAGAAGCGATCGGAACGTGTCGGTCGACTCGTACTCGGTTCGCAACACCAGGGTGTTGACGAACATACCCACGAGCGGATCGAGCGCGGGCTGCCCCCGACCCGCGACCGGCGTGACGATCGCGATATCCGCGGTACCGGACAGCTTGCCGAGGAGCACCGTCAGCGCGGCATGCACCACCATGAACGGCGTGACGGAAGCCGACCGGGCAACGCCACGGATCCGGTCGGCAAGCTCGGGGTTCACCTGGAAGGCAACGCGAGCACCGCGCCCCGACAGCGCAGCCGGACGCGGGCGATCGGTGGGCAACTCCAGCACCGGAGGGAGGCCGAGCAGCTGTCCCTTCCAGTACGCGAGTTGGGCGCCGATCACCGACTCCGGGTCCTCCGGCGATCCGAGCACCTCGTGCTGCCAGATCGCGTAGTCCGCGTACTGCACCGTCAACGGCGAGAACTGTGGCACCTCATTCGCCGACTCGGCAAGGTAGGCGGTCACGATGTCGGCGATCATCGGCTTGATCGACTCGCCGTCGAAAGCGATGTGATGGGCGACCACCGCCAGCACGTGCTCGCCGGGGGCCGATTGCCACAGTCGCACCCGCAGCGGCCACTGCGAGGTGACGTCGAACCCGGCCATCACGGCGGCCATCACCTCGGCCTGCGAATCGACGACCCGCCAATCCAGCCGATCGTCGACCAGCTCCGCCCCGGCGATTCGTTGGAAGGGCACGCCGTCCACATCAGGGAACGTCGTACGCAGCACCTGGTGCCGAGCCACCACGTCGACGAGAGCCGCCCGCATGGCTGCGACATCCAGATCACCGGTCAGCCGCAGGACTGCCGGGATGTTGTAGGTCGGCAACTCTGGCTGCAGGCGATTGATGAACCACATCCGCAGCTGGGCGAACGACAACGGCACTTGTTCGGGCCGCGGCACCGCCCGCACCGGCGGCAAGGCGGAAGTGCGGCCGGCGGCGGCCGCGACGAGTGCACGCACGCTCGGCGCGCCGAACACGTCGCGGACCGAGACCTGGGCATCGAGGGCGGCGCCTACGCGGGCGACCAACCGCATCGCCGACAACGAATTGCCACCCAGGTCGAAGAACGACTCGGTCACCGACACCTGCTCGTGACCGAGCAGATCAGCGAACACCGCCGCCACCGCCACCTCGGCCTCGCCTTCCGGCGCGACGAAGGTGACCTGCAACGACTCGAAATCCGGCGCAGGCAACGCGCGACGATCCAGCTTGCCCGAGGTGCTGAGAACGACATCGCTCATCAGCGTCCACACCGTCGGCCGCATGTACTCGGGCAGATGCGACGCCACGTAGGCCTTGATCGCGTCCATGTCCACCGTCGCCGGCGACACATAGCCGACCAGGAATTCCCCGCGGGCCTCGGTGGCGGCCACCGTTGCCGCGGCATGAACCACACCGGGCGCACCCGCGATCACGGCCTCGATCTCGCCCAGCTCGATGCGCTGCCCGCGCAACTTCACCTGGAAATCGGTGCGGCCGAGATACTCGATCGCGCCGGACGCATTCCACCGCACCAGATCGCCTGTCCGATACAGTCGGCCGCCTGAGAGTGCGAAGGGGTCGGCGACGAACCGCTGCGCCGTCAGTGCGGGTTGCGCCGCGTAGCCGCGCGCCAGCTGTACGCCACCGAGATACAACTCGCCGGGGACCCCCACCGGCACCACGTTCAAGCGCCGGTCGAGAACGTAGGTGCTCGTGTTGGCGACCGGGCGACCGATCGTCACCGACTCGTCACCCGGACGGATCCGTGCAGCGGTGACGTCGACGGCGGCCTCGGTCGGACCGTAGAGGTTCACAAGCGCCACCGCGGGCAGCGCCGCCAGTAGTTCATGTGCGGTCACCGGGGTCAACGCCTCACCCGAAGTGAACACGTACTGCAGCGAGGTCAGTTCGCCGACCCGATCACCGAGCACATCGACGAATACCGACAACATCGACGGCACGAAGTGCACCACCGACACCTGCTCCGCGGCGATGACCCGTGCCAGATACTGCGGGTCGCGGTGACCGTCCGGTACGGCGATCACCAGAGGTGCCCCGACGATCATCGGCAGGAACAACTCCCACACAGACACGTCGAAGGTGTAGGGCGTCTTCAGCAGGAACCGCTGATTCGAATCCAGGCCGTAATCGTCGGCCATCCACGACAACCGGTTCGCCACCGCACCATGCGACACGGTCACACCCTTGGGCACCCCCGTCGACCCCGAGGTGTACAACGTGTACAGACCGTGCGGTTCACGCAGCGACGACACCCGTTCGGCATCGGTCACCGGCGCGACGGACATGTCTACCGCACCGGACGCATCGACCTCGATCAGCGTGACCGGAATACCGGCCAGACCGGAGACCCGTGACTCATGCGCGGCCACCAGAACCAGTTCTGCGCCCGCCGTCGCCAGCATCACGGCCGCACGCTCACTCGGCACCTGCACGTCCAGCGGTACATACCGGCCGCCCGCCGCGGTCACCGCATGCACGGCGACCAGAAGCTCCACACTGCGGTCCATGCAGATGCCGACCGCCACCTCCGGGCCCACACCTGCGCCGATCAGCTGCCGGGCCAGCGAGGCGACCCGAGCGCCGAACTCCCGATAGGACACCTCACGTTCGGCGAACACCAGCGCCTTCGCATCCGGCGATGCCGCGACCCGGTCGGCAACGAGATCCGCGATCGACCTCGACGGCACTCCCACCACCGGACCCGTGGAGATGGCCAGCACTGCGGACTCCTGCGAATCATCAAGCAGCACAACGTCGCCTACCGCCGACGCGGTTTCCGCAGTCAACTGCGAGAGTACGCCGACGAACCACTGCGCCATTCGCGCGCCGCTCGCGTCGTCGAACAGGTCGGTCGCGAAGACCAACACACCCGACCAGTCCGAACCGGGCCGGGCTGAATGCAGGCGGAACGTCAGGTCGACTTGCGCAGGCACAAAGGGTGGTTCGAGTTCGGTGACCTGCACCCCTGCCACCGAGGCATCCACCGTGGACACCGACGCCGCCGGATCGAAGGACAGCATGACTTGAGCGATCGGAGCGAAGGCCTCACTGCGCACCGGGTCCACGGCGTCCACGACGGTCTCGAACGGCACGTCGGCATTGGCGAACGCGTCCAGGTCTGAAACCCGCACCCGCTCGACGAGACTCGCGAAGGACTCGTCTGGGTTCACCACGGTGCGCAACACCAGCGTGTTCACGAACATGCCCACCAGGTGGTCCAGGGCGGCCTGGCCGCGCCCGGCGATCGGTGTCACGATCGCAATGTCCTCGGTGGCGCTCAAGCGCGCCAGCAGCACACTCAACGCCGCGTGGACGACCATGAAGGGTGTCAGATCGAACTCGCGCGCGACCTTTCCGATGCGCGCGGCCACCTCCGCGGGAACCGCGAAGTGGTGCTCGGCGCCGATAGTCGATGGCACCTGCGGACGTGGACGATCCGTCGGCAATTCCAGCACGTCGGGCACGCCGGCCAGCGTCGAGCGCCAGTATCGCACCTGTTGCGCGACCACCGAGTCGGCGTCGTCGGCCGAGCCGAGCACCTCATGCTGCCAGATCGCATAGTCAGCGAATTGCACTCGCAACGGCGCGAATTCCGGGTCGCGGCCCTCACGGCGTGACACGTAGGCCGCCAGGATGTCGGCGACCAACGGCAGCATCGACTCACCGTCAGCCGCGATGTGATGCACCACGACCCCGAAGACCAGTTCGCCGGGACCGATCCGCTGGAGCACGACACGCAACGGCCACTGCTCGGTGACGTCGAATCCCTCGGTGACCGTTCGTGCCAGATCATCGGCGCTGAGCACCTCGCGCCAGACGAGTTCGGCCGCCACCGCCTCGATCGGCGAAACCACCTGCCGGGGCTGACCTTCCACGGCAGGGAAGGTCGTGCGCAGGATCTCCTGCCGCACCACCACATCGGCGACCGCCGCGCGCAGCGCGGCCACATCGACGTCACCGGTGAGCCGCAGGATCACCGGGATGTTGTATGTGGGCACCGACGGATCGAACTGATTGATGAACCACATCCGTTGCTGGGCGAAAGACAACGGCACAATCTCCGGCCGCGGCACGGCCGCAGTGATCGGCGCCAGACTCGGTGCGGCGTCCGCGGCGCGAATCGCGAACTCCCGAACCGTGGGAGCCTCGAAGAGGTCTCGAAGGTTGAGTTCGACGCCGAGATCCTCACTGGCCCGGCCGACGATCCGCGCGGCCAGCAGCGAACTGCCGCCGAGATCGTGGAACGACTCGATCACGCTGAGGCGTTCGACGCCGAGCACCTCGGACACGATCGCGGCGAGCCGCTCCTCGACCGGGCTCGCCGGCGCGACGTAGTCGACCGAGGAGACGAAGACGGGCTCCGGCAGTGCACGGCGATCGAGTTTCCCGTTGACGTTCAGCGGAAGCTCGTCGAGCACCATGACCGTGTCCGGAACCATGTAGTCGGGCACCTTGGATGCCGCCGAACGCCGGATCGCGGCACCATCGAGTGGCGTTGCTTCCCGATCACCGGGGACGACGTAGCCCACCAGCCGATCTGTGCCGCCGGCCCGCGGCTTGATCGCCGCGGCCGCCGAATCCACACCGGGAGCCGACAACAATGCGGCCTCGACCTCGCCGAGTTCGATGCGGTAACCGCGAAGCTTCACCTGATCGTCGGCACGGCCCAAGAACCGCAGGCTGCCGTCACGGAAGAGCGCGACGTCGCCCGACAGGTACATCCGATCACCCGGGGCGCCGAACGGGTCGGCGACGAATCGCGTTGCATTCATCCCGAATCGGCCGGCGTAGCCGATGGCCAGCTGATCACCCGCGATGTACAAGTCGCCGGGCACCCCGTCGGGCACCTTCGCCAGCCGGGAGTCGAGCACATACACCCGTGACCCCGGCAGCGCGGTACCGACGTCGCCGGCCGACTCGGCGACGAACTGCGGGCTCAGCCGGCGGCGAGTCATGTACACGGTGGCCTCGGTCGGGCCGTACATGTTGTTCAGCTCGGGTCCGTCGTCGCCGTCGGCGGCCTGTCGGTCGGTATACCAGCGTCGGACCTGCTCGAAGTCGAGGGCCTCGCCGACGAAGATCATCGACCGCAGCGAACGAGGCAGCGTGCGACGCGCCGGTTCCCGAACCACGGCGGCGAGCTGGTAGAACGCCGACGGCGTCAGGTTGACGACAGAGACATGCTCACGTTCCAGGGTGTCGACCAAGGCCGCTGGGTCGCGTGTGGTGGCACTGTCGACCACCACAAGGCGGCCGCCGACCGCGAGCGGCATCCAGATCTCGCCGACCGACAGGTCGAACGCGTACGAATGACACATCGACCACACATCGTCGTGGCTGTAGTCGTACTCGCGACCCATGGCGGCGAACAGCGACACCAGGGCGCGATGTGCGACTGCGACGCCTTTGGGCGTTCCGGTCGAACCCGACGTGTAGATGATGTAGGCCGGATGTGCGGGATCGACCCGGGCCGGAATCCGCCCGCGCAGCTCGGCGGTGGACCTGGCCGACTGCGCCTCGACGGTGACGAACGGAACCGGAGATTCGGCCCAGTCGGCGATCGTCTCACCGTCGGCGAGCACCAGCAGCGGGCCGGCGTCAGCGATGATCGTGGCCAGGCGGTCACGGGGATGCGATCGGTCCAGCGGGAGGTAGGCTGCGCCGGTCTTGACCACGCCGAGCAGAGCGATGATCAACTCGGCATCCCGGGGCAATGCGATGCCGATGCAGGTCTGCGGACCGGCTCCATCGGCGATGAGTCCCGCGGCCAGCGCATCCGAACGCTCGTCCAGTTCACGGTAGCTGATGGTGGTGCCGGCCGAATCGGTCACCGCCGGTCGGTCCTGGAATCGGGCGGCCACCGAACGGAACACCCCGGGCAGCGACCCCAAATCGGTGGACCGGACCAGCTCGAGGACCCCGCGGCGTACCTCGGCGATCGCGCGAGTGGCAGCCTCTCCGGCGTCGGCCGGCGCAACACCGCCGGCGACCAGCACGGGGGTGATGCCCGCACGGACGGCCGCATCCGATTCCATTCCCTGGGCTTCGAATACGCCGACGAGGGGCGCTACCCGGGCATTCAGTTCACCAAAGGTGACCTGACCGGTAGGTCCGGTGAACGCCGGCGACCCGGGCGCAACAATCGCAGCGAACGCAAGCAAGTCGGTCGTGGCAGGCGCGGAGCCCAGCATGCGTGCGAAGGCGCGATTCAAGTCGTTCCATTCCTCTCACCTCAAGCATCAATCCGACGAATCGATGTCAGTACCTCGCTGAGTGCCTCCGGGTCTGCTGAGGCAAGATCCGGCAACAGGCTCATCAGTGCCGTTATCAAGGCCGAATCGGCATCCGGTAACGATGCAGTCATCACTGTAGTCATCGTCGAAAGGTCACCGAACGTCACTATGTTCTCCCCGTAGCGAACAGCGATTCTGTCCGGCTCGGCGGCAGCCCGGCCTTCCACGAAATCAGGCAACGAAATCACGGGCGCGTCGTCGTCGGCGGGCCGCACCTGATCGGCGCCGGTGGCGATCGAGATGTCGCCCACCTTGACCGCCGAATCCGCCGCCACCGCCTCCAGCACGGCGAGAAATCGTTCGCCGTAGCGTTCGATCGTTTCCGCATCGAACAGGTCGGTGGCGTAGATGAACGCCGCACGCATCGGAGCGCCCGACACCTTCGCGCCCAGTTGTCGCGGATCGGTCGGGTAAACCGTGAGCTGCAGATCGACCTGTGCCGCCGTGAACGCTTCCTCGACCACGCTGATGGTCAGGCCAGGCAACTCGACCACCGGGAACTCGAAGTTCTGGAAAAGCAGCATCGCCTGGAACACCGGGTTGAATGCACTGCTGCGGCGGATGCCGGTGGCCTCGACCATCGATTCGAAGGCGACGTCGGCGTTTGCCATGTCTTCGATGTCCTCTGCGTGGACTCGACCCACCAGATCGTCGAAAGCCTCGGCAGGCCTCAACTGCGTCCGCAACGGAAGGCTGTTGACGAACATGCCCACCAGATCGTCGAGGGCCGGAGCCACGCGCCCGGCAAAGGCGGTGCCGATCACCACGTCGTCGACTCCGGCCATCCGGCCCAGAAACACGGCGTAGGCACTGTGCATCACATCGAACAGGGTCACATTCAACCCGCGCGAAAGCTTTTCGAGGCGACTCACCAGGTCGGCGGGAATGCTGAAGTCGACGCTGGCGCCCACGAACGACGGGGCCGGCGGACGGGAACGATCGGTGGGCAACCGCAGCTGCTCTGGTGCACCGGCCAGTCGCGTTCTCCAGTAGTTCAGCTGCCGGTCGCGCTCGTTTCCGCCGCCCTCGGTGACGGCGCCCAGTCGAGCACGTTGCCAGAGGGAGAAATCCAGATAGTCCACACTCAACGGAGTGAACGCGGGTGCGTGTCCCTGCGCGCGGGCCCGCGCGGACGAGAGGAAGTCGAGCGCCAGCGACCTGAGCGACGAGCCGTCAGCACTGATGTGATGAATGACGAACACCACGATGTGTTCGTCGTCGCCGGTCCGCAGCAATGCCATCCGGAACGGCGGCCGCGAGGTGACGTCGAAACCCCGGCAGACGATGCTCTCGACCAGCTGCAGCGGCGACTCGAACGCATCCACCGGGTCGAGGTCGAGTGCAGCGAGCACGTCGGCGGGTGGCACCACTCGCTGGGTCGGATCGCCGTCGACCATCGGATAGTACGTACGCAGCGCGGTCTGGCGCGCCACCAGGTCGGCTGCCGCGGCCTGCACCATCGCCGGATCGAGTTTGCCGGACAAGCGAAGCGCGAATCCGATGTTGTACGCGGGAGAGTCCGGATCGGTGCGGTTGAGCAGCCACATTCCGCGCTGAACCTCGGATACCGGGATGCGATCCGGGCGCGGCTGGGGCACCAGCGGAAATTCGTCCGCGGCACCCGCAGAGTTCTCCACGTAGGCCGCGATGGCTTCGACCGAAGAGGACTCCAGCAATGTCCTCACCGGAATCTGGTGGCCCGTGGTCTCCGAGAGCGCGGAGGCCAGCTTGACCGCGGCCAGCGAGTTGCCACCGGCCTCGAAGAAGCCGACGTCGACGCCGACCCGCTCCACGCCCAGGACGTCGGCGAACACCTTTGCGACCACCGCCTCGAGCTCGGTGCGCGGAGCCAGGAACTCGGCCGCCGGCGACACGTCGACCTCGGGCAACAGCTTCCGGTCGATCTTGCCGACGGCGGTCAATGCGAAGTCGCCGACGAACACGATGCGCTGCGGCACCATGTGCGCCGGCAGCCGTTGCGCCAGGTGGCTCGTGAGTTCCTCTGCGGTGACCGCGGAATCGGGCACGAGCTGGGCATAGGAGACCAGCACCATCTGACCACCGGGTCCGGGGACGCCCACAGTCACTGCGTTACCGACCTCGCGGTGGCGCAAGAGGACCGCGTCGATCTCGCCCGGCTCCACCCGCTGGCCCCTGATCTTGAGCTGGAAGTCGAGTCGACCGCGAAACACCAGCTCGCCCGAGCGTGCACGCACCACGCGATCGCCGGTGGCGTACATGCGTTCGCCGTGCACAAACGGGTTGGCGAGGAAGACCCTCGACGTCAGACCCGGGCGCTTGTGGTAACCGGCGGCGAGTTGCGGACCGGCGAGATAGAGCTGCCCGGGGACGCCGTCAGGTGTCGGGCGAAGGCATTCGTCGAGCACGTAGGCACCCACCCCGGTCAATGCGTGACCGAGAGTGACCGGGGCGTTCGGGTCGGTCAAGGCATCGGTCCAGACCGAGTAGATCGTGTTCTCGGTCGGCCCGTAGACGATGAAGAGGCGTCGATTCGTCCGGCGTCCGGCGCTCTCGGCCCATCGGCGCACCATTTCTTGCGGCACGGCTTCCCCACCGACCATCACGTTGCGAACCGACGGCACCCGGGCCGGATCGATCGTCGCGAGCACCGACGGTGTGAGGAAGACGTGGGTAGCGCCGTGCTCGGCGACGAGCGCCTCGAGTTCGGCTCCCGCGTAGACCATCACGGGCGCCACGACCAGCTCCGCACCCGATCCGATCGCGCTCAGCAGCTCCAGAACCGATGCGTCGAAGCTGGGCGAGGACACGTGCAGCACCTTGTCCGCGCTGGTGAGGCCGAACTTGTCCAATTGGTTGACGGTGAAGTTGTGCAGACCCCGATGGGTGATCGCCGCGGCCTTGGGGACACCCGTCGAACCCGACGTGTAGATCAGGTACGCCAGATCATCGATCTTCGGGCGCCGAACGAGCTCGTCATCGCGGATAGGTGACCCCGAATGGCCGGCGAGCTGGCACTCGTCCTCGGGGTCACTCAGGTCGATCCAGGTCATGTCGGGCCAGGGGCCTACGCCCAGAGAGCCCACCGCCGACGCGTACAAACCGATCACTGCGCCGCTGTCGGACACCATCGCCCGCTGGCGGTCCGCCGGGTACCGGGGATCGATACTGACGAACGCGGCACCGGTCTTGACGACGGCGAAAGTGGCGATGACGGAATCGGCCGACCGGCCGATCGCGATCGCGACAACATCGCCCGGGCCGATACCGCGGTTGATGAGCTCGCGCGCGATCTGGTTGGTGTGGGTCTCGAACAACGACCGCTCGACGCGATCGGCGCCGGAGATCGCGATGCGCGATCGGTCCCGCCGGGTCTCCAGATCCAGAACCAGGTCACGGAAAGTCCGGGGCTCCACGCTCGGGCGCGCCCGGGTCAGCTCGCGCACGCGATCGGGGGGCAGTAAGTCCACCGTCGCCACCGTCGTCTGCGGGTCGGTGACGAGTGCGTCGATGACCCGCAGGTACTGATCGGCGAATTCCTCCACGGTCTCCGGATCGAAGAGGTCGCGCGAGTAGGTCATCCCGACCTGCACCACCGGGCCGTCGGGTCCGCCGACCTCGTTCAGTTCGATGAGCAGGTCGGTCGGCCCCGCGTCGCGAACCGACGCCGACGCGCTCACCTGATTGCGCTGCCAGTGCGTCATGACCTGGAACAACGGCACACCCGGCCGGCTGCGGCCGGGCGCCGCGGCCTCCACGATCTGTTCGAACGGGACCTCGGAGTGCCGGAACGCACGTGCCGCCACGTCCCGCGCGGCGGTCACGACATCCTCGAACCGGGCCCGCGGCGTGACCTCGGTACGCAGGACGACGGTGTTGACGGATCTTCCGACAGGGGCCGCGAGATGCGGCGCTCCGCGTCCCGCGACAGCGGTGGCCACCGCGATGTCGGACTGTCCCGACACCCTGGCCAGCACCACCGCCAGCCCGGCGTGCAGGACGTCGAACGGGGTGACCCGCAACCGGGTGGCGAGCCGGGTCATCGTCTCGACTGTGCCGGCGGGGATCACACGATGGGAGTGCTCACCCCGGCCGGTCGCGACAGCGGGTCGGCTCCGGTCGGTCGGCAGATACTCGACTTCACCGAGGTCGGCGAGCTCATCGGTCCAGAACTGAATCTCGCGATGGTCGATCCGACCCAGATACTCGATCCGCCCGTCGGGAAGACGACGAACGAGGTGGCCGGTGCGGTACAGCCGGTCACCGATCGCACCGTAGGGGTTCGCCACGAAACGATCGGCGGTCAGGTCCGGCCTTCCCTCGTATCCGCGAGCGAGGTGCGGTCCGCCCAGATAGAGCTCTCCGACGACTCCGACCGGGACACGCTGCAGTCGGTCGTCGAGCACCAACGAGGACGAGTTCGGCGCCGGAATGCCGATCGGCACGGTGATCTCGTCCTGGCCACCCCGCCCGATGCCGGCCCAGGTGATCTCGACGGCCGCCTCCGCGGGACCGCAAAAGGTGTGCAGATCGATCGTCGGCCAGTTCTGTCCGACCGCGGCCACCGAGACGGCCGACGGGGTCTCACCGGTCGTGGACACGACCCGGACCGACGTCGGAGCCGCCAACTCCGCGGCGCTGGTGGCCTCGAGGAATTCGGCGAACACGGTCGACTCGAAATGCACCGCGGTGGCTGCCGTGCGCTCGATCTCCGACAACACACGTCGAGCGTGGGCCACTCCGTCCTCGGGAGTGTCCCCGCTCTCGGAAAGGACCAGCGTCGCGCCCACCATCAACGGAGCGAACAGCTCGACGGCCGGGCGGTCGACGGTGTAGGGAGTCGTCCGCAGAACGACGTCCCCGGCGGACAGCCCGAGTCGGTCGATTCCCCATTCGAGGCGATTGCGCACCGTCTCGTGCCCGAGCACCACGGCCATCGTCCGTCCTGTCGACCCGGCCGTGAACAGGGTGCAGAACGCCGATTCCGGCCGAACCGCCCCCCGGTCGGCCGCGCTCACGAGCGGTGTCGCCGGATCCACGTCCGCCGACGCATCGACCTGCCATGTCGGCACACCGATCCATTCGGCAGTCGCTCCGAGGTGGACCAGTAGCAGCCGGGAACCCGATGTCGTCAGAATCTGTGAGACGCGGTCGTCCGAGGCCGTCACGTCAACCGGCACGTACTGACCGCCCGCGGACAGGACCGCGTACATCGCGACCATCATCTCGAGGGACCTCGACGTCGACACCGCCACCGCCACATCCGGACCCACGCCCGCGTCGAGCAACCGGCGGGCGAGGACTGCGACGCGCGCGCCGAACTCCCGGTAGGTCATGACCCGGTCGCCCGAGATCAACGCGACCGCGTCGGGCGTCTGGGTCACATGGCGCTCGAAGGCACTCAGCACTCGGGGGTCGTGCGCCGCGGCGGCCGCCGGTCCGCCCTCGGCTGCGGCGATCTGCGCTTCTTCACCGGGCAGCAGCAGTGGCAGCGACCTGATCGCGCTGTCGGTGTCGCGGACGAACGCCTCGACGAAGGTCATGAAGCGTCGATGATGCGAATCGATCTCGGCCTGACCGTAGCGGAGCGAATTGCCATGCAGGTCGATGATCAGCGGCGCCCCCGGACTGGCCTGGTAGAGGTTGACGAGGATGTCTTCGACGATGCCCGACGTCAGGATTCGGTAGTCGACGCTCGCCCCGTCGATCTGGATGGGAGAGTCGAAGAACACCATGTTGATGGCCGGACCGAAGCCGAGTGCTTCGGCATCCAGGCCGGCGTCCCGCCGGATATCGTCCGAACGGTAACGCTGATGGCGCAGCGCCCTGATCATCTCTACCTGCACGGAGTGGACCAGTTCGCCGACGGTCACCGTCGAGAGCCCCGACATCCGAACCGGGAGGATGTTGGACAGCATGCCGCCGGCACGTTTGATCGTCGCGCTGGACCTGCCCGTCACCGGCAGGCTGATGAGCACGTCGTCGTTGCCGGTCATCCGGTATAGGAAGGCGCCGTAGGCGGCGGCGAGAATCATTGCCATCGAACTGCCCAGGTCGGCGGCGACTTCTTCCAGACGGGACTGGAATTCCGGGGACAAGGTGCTGGTGGCGACGGGATTCTGCGAGGAGAGGCCGGAAGCACCGGGCTGCCGTGACAGCGTCACGCGCTTGGGCACATTGGCCATCACGGCGCGCCAATGCTCGCGATCCTTCTGCCTCCGCGGTCCGTCCAGGTATTTCTGCTCGTCGGCGACGATTTCGGCCATCGTCGCGACCCGCTTCTCCACCGACTCGATACCGCGCCGCGCGGCGTTGTAGCGGTCCACCGACATCCGCAGCAGATTCATGGCGCCGTAGCCGTCGATGATGATGTGGTGTCCACGCCCGTACCAGAAGGTGCGGTCGTCGGCGACACGCAACAGGGCGATCACGATCAGCTGGTCTGTCAACAGGTTGATCGGGCGCATGTACTCGGCGCGCATCCACGTCATCGCGGCGGCCGGCGGATCGGGCTCAGAACGTAGATCGACGATGTCGACGTGCTGGTCGTAGTCGACGTCGATGATCTGACCGGGAACGCCGTCGGTGTCGACGAGCCGGAGATACGGCGATTCCACGACCTTGCCGATCTCCTCGTTGCACCGGGCGAACAGTTCGTGGTCGAACTCGCCCGGCAGGTATCGAATGTCGAGGTAATGGGCGAGATTCACGGAGTGATCGCTGGACAGGTGCTCGGCAAACCACATCCCACGCTGCGCCGCTGTCAGGTCCAGCCGTCGAGGAGAATCGTCCCCACCGGAGACCAGCGCGGCGCCGTCCGCCTGCGGCGGCTCCGCACGGTGGCGAGATTCCTCCATCATTCACTCCTTAGTCGGCAAAGCTCTGACCGTGATCGCCGTGAGAAACATAATGACTCATGGATCGCTTCGGCGAATCCACCTAGTGACACGACTCTGTCGTGCCCCTGTTCGAGTTGCGACCTGGCCCAACCCGGACCGCGGCACCATGGTCCGGTATCGCCTTCAACCTGTCCAAGTATCTGCCTGTCCTCTTTGCCGTCTCCTGTCCATGCCACGACGTATAGTCATTCGACGAACCAGCGGACGACGTTACGACGCAATTTCACGCGACACAACTTGGGCGCCGCCGACTCTGGTACAGATCTTGCCGCACCGACCGGCGCCGAAGGCAGGTACCGCACTGCTGAACTACGCGTTTACTCCATTCGGACGACATGTGAACCGTAAGGGCGGGCTGCGGTGCCCCAAATGGCCGAACGCCGGATCTGTCGTTCCACCCGACCGTAACCGTTCGCAGCGGCCGCGCGATACTGCAAGCGATACAGAACATGATGCTCTGCCGCGGTCGGTTGACGCAGCTCGACTGCCCACGCCGTATGTTTAAGAGCCGAAGGTTAGTGATCAGACTCGATCGGCGGTCGCGACTCAGTGGTGCGCGAGCCAGTTACACACACGACACCCGGGAGGAGCACCATGGCCGAGCAGTATCGCGGTCGACACCGAGTAGCCGATCCCCAGTACGTTTCAGGTCTGATCGAGAGCGCTGAGGTTCACGTGGCCGCGTCTGACGCCGAACTCCGACCAAACACCACGCCTGCCATCGAAGTCGTGGGCGTTCGCAAGGTCTTCGGCGACTTCGTCGCCGTCGCGGACGTCAGTTTCTCCGTTTCACCCGGCACGATCCTAGCGTTGCTGGGACCGAACGGCGCGGGTAAGACGACCATCGTCAACATGCTCTGCACCCTGCTGAAACCAGATGCCGGCTTCGCGCGGATCAACGGTCACGACGTGGCGAAAGACTCGCCCGCGGTCCGCCGGTCGATCATGCTCACAGGCCAGTTCGCGGCTCTCGATGAGGCCCTGACCGGCCGTGAGAACCTGATCCTGTTCGGACGTCTACTCGGCCTGTCCAAGGCTGCCGCGGTTCGGCGATCCACCGAACTCCTGGAGTCCTTCGCGCTCACCGAAGCTGCGGACCGGCGCGTACGCGAATACTCCGGCGGGATGCGGCGACGTGTGGATATCGCGTGCGGGCTCGTCACCTCACCGAAGGTCGTTTTCCTCGACGAACCGACCACCGGTCTCGATCCGCGTAGCCGTCAAGAGGTCTGGCGTCTGGTGGAGAGCCTCCGTGAGCAAGGCGTGACGACCCTGCTGACGACCCAATACCTCGAAGAAGCCGACGTCCTGAGCGACCGCATCGTCGTCATCGACCAAGGCAGGGTGATCGCTGACGGCACGGCCGCACAGCTCAAGGCGAGTATCGGCACGGCGTTCTACGAGGTGACCCCGCTCAACCCGGACGAGGTAGGTCTGGTGCGCAGTCTGCTCACCGATCTCGGGTCGAGCGTTCCCACCGACGCCACCCGAGGGCCGTCCGTCACCGACGTGTCGGTCAGCGTGCCGGCGACCAACGGAACGGGCGTACTCGTTGAGATAGTGCGTCGAACAACAGACGCCGGCGTCGAACTCTCCGACGTCGCGCTGCGAACGCCGACCCTCGACGAGGTCTTCTTGGCCCTCACCGAACGCGGTGCCGACCAGCCGGATCGGGTGGATTCGCGCGCGTGACCACCGTCGACAGCGCGACCCTCGCACCGCGCATCACCGCCAGACAGCAATGGTGGGCCCTGACCACCCGTGGACTCGGCAGCCTCGTACGCAATGGCGAGATCGTCCTCGCGCTCGTGGCGCCGGTTTTTCTCGCCGTCTGCTTCTATCTTCCACTCCGTTCGATCATGAACCAGTACCCCGGGATGGATTACGCGCAGTTCCTGATGCCGATCATCACCCTGCAGTCGATCTCGTTCGTGGCGTCGTCGGCGGCGATGCGTGCATCTTTCGACCGTGCGCACGGGATCAACATCCGCTTTCGCACGCTGCCGATGCGCATCAGCGTCCCGGTACTGGCCCGCTTGAGTACGAGCGTGGTGCTCCTGGTGATCGCGCTCGTATGCGCGACAGCGGTATGTCTTGTGATGGGCTGGCGCCCAGAGGGCGGCGTCGGCGGCACCGCCGCCTTGTACGGCGTGTCGGTCGCAGTCGGGGTGTCGTTGGCTGTGATCGCCGACGGGATCGGTCTGCTGGCGAGTAGCCCGGAGGCGACCAGTCAGGCACTTGCGCTGCCCGTACTCATTCTCGGGATGCTCTCGACGGGCTTCGTGCCGGAGAGCCAGTTCCCGGACTGGATCGCGCCGTTCGTACGGAACCAGCCGGTGTCGCAGTTCGCGGACGCGATGCGGGCGTTCAACGACGACACCGCGTCCGCCGACGTGGTACTGCCCGCCGTCTGGTGGTGCATCGGCCTTTTCGTGCTCGGTGCGGGGCTGGTGTACCTCGGGACGAGGCGATTGCAGCGATGACATCACCCTTCGACACCAGCCGTGCCCGACCGTCTGCGTCGGTGGACGCCACGCCGTCGCGACTTGTGGTCGACCCGACCGCCACTCCGGACACCGCCCGGCCCGAGGGTTCGCCGAGGTCGTGGTACCGGCAGTCCCTGGTGCTGTCCCGACGGCAACTCGTCGTGCTGCTTCGCGACCGCGGCACCGTCCTTCAGATCCTTCTGGTGCCGGCGCTGACGATGCTCATGTTCAAGGTGGTCCTCGGCGATGCCATCGGCAGCGCCACCGGCCAGAACAGCGCGTACGGGACGGTTCCGCTCGTGATCCTGGTCAGCGCCATGTTCGGATCGGTATCCAGTGGGGTTCGGCTCAATCTCGAACGCGGCACCGGTCTGCTGGGCAGACTCTACGTCCTCCCCATCAACAGAGGGGCCGATCTGACCGCGCGGGTGGTGTGCGAGATCGTGCGCATCGCAGCCACCACCACGATCCTGCTGGCGGCCGGGACCCTGATCGGGTTCCGATTCGACCAGGGACCGTGGGCCGTGCTGGGAATCATGGGCGTCTCGCTGATGTTCGGTGTCGCGTTCTCCGTGTTCGTCCTCGCGCTCGCAGTGAACGCTCGTCCCACCGCTCCGATCGTGCCGCTGTTGTCCCTGATCTCCAGTTTGCTGATGTTCTTCAATTCCGGCTTCAGCCCGGTCGAGGCATATCCGACGTGGCTGCAGCCGGTCGTGGAGCACCAGCCGATGACGCCGGCGATCGAGGTCATGCGCGCTTTCGCGGCCGGCGGCCCGATCACCGCGAACCTGATCGCAGTGACCGCCTGGTCAGTGGGGTGCATCGTCGTGTTCGCCGTCCCGGCGCTGCGCGGCTACCGAAAGGCCGCGACGAACCGCTGATCACCCGGCTGGCTGCCGCGCAGAATGACTGCGAGCACCGATCCACCGCCAGATTCGTGGTTCGTTAGTCCGATCGAATGAATGGACATTGGTCCGAACGGATGAAAATCATCGGTACACGAAAAGACGCAGAATCCCGCGGAAGCTGCGTTAGATCGGCCGTGGAGCGCGCGATTATCCCGGGCTCGCGACCGTTGTGTAGCAAGTCCGCGTAATAGGCTGCCGCCCAAAGCCTTCAACCTGTCCGACCGGCGCCCTGTACGCCCCGCGGACGAAGACGAAACAGGCTCCAAGATTGGCAGAGCGGTCATTGCGGAACGGCTACCGGGGGATCGGAATCGTACAAGTTGGTCGTTTCGATGAAAGTGTTTATCATCACGTGGCCACCATTTTTCAGGTCTCGACGCACCTGAGTAGACAGAACAGTGAGGTTCCCGTGCCGACATCCAGGGTTACGCACAGATCATTCCGCCCGATGCGACACCACCTCCGGCTGCCCCGCTTCTGTGCCGTGACGCTCCTGGTCATCGCCGCGGTGTTCATGCAGTGGGCTGCCACCGGCACCCGCGCTGCTGCCGCACCGACCGGCGTCGGGGTCGGCATAACGATGACCAAGACTTCGGTGACTTTCGCGCTCAAGGACGGCTCTGCCCAGGTGCGCGCCGGCGAGTTGCTCGTCCGCGACCGCGCCGGCGCCGATGTCGGGCGGGTGCCGCTGAGTTATCGGATGGACGATCGCCAGTACCCGATCGAAGCGCGAGTCGTCGGCCGGACGGTCACCCTCACCCCGGTGCCGGTGCGCGACGTCGCCCGATCGACCGCGGTGGATCCCCGTGAGGTCGCAATGGCACGCACCGCCGCGAAAAAAGAGAGTGACAAGGACAAGCCGAAGACCCGTCAGGAGCGCGACGACCAAGCACTGGCTCGCTTCAATCAGCAAGTCCAGGCAGGCATGAGTCTGTCCGCGCTGATCGGCATGACCATCGGAGCGGTCGTCGGCGGAACGATCGGCTGCATACTCGGAATTGCGGCCGCGGTCATCGGCTGCCTCGTCGCCGTCGCGCCTGCTGCCGGGGTCGGTGCGATCGCGGGCACGATTCTCGGCGGAGGCGGCAGCGCCATCGCTGCGGGAGTCCAGTACTTCCGGACCATCACCGCTCCGTTCCCGTGATCGGCGATCACCCGGCGACGCCGGTCCCGATCGACGCGTGATCGCCCGCGCCGTCGCGGGTAGCCCGAACGCCTGAGCAGATGCCGACCGATAAGACCGGCGCCGTGGTCACCGTCAGCCACAATCCCGACGCACGGCGCTACGAGATCCATGCGGAGGGCCGGCTCGCGGGCTTCACGAACTATCGCGACCGGCCCGACGACGGCGGCGCCGAAAGGGTCTTCTTCCATACCGAGGTGTCCGACGAGTTCGCCGGGCGGGGTCTGGCGACCATCCTCGTGCGCGAAGCGCTCGATGCTTCTCGTGATGCGGGCTTCACGATCGTCGGGGTGTGTCCGCTGGTGGCAGCCTTCCTGAAGAAGAACCCCGACTACGCTCCGTCGACGCGGCCCGTGACGCCCGGCATCCTCTCCTGGTTGCGGAACTCAGCGGGCTGAGGTCGCGGCGTGTCGCGGCCCATCGGCGCGATGAAGACGCCGGTCGAGCCGGACTGCTTGAGAGTGACGGTTCTCGTCGGGTCAACCGAATGGATCCCACCGGGCTGTCGCGCAGCGGTCGCGTGCCCCTAAGCTGGCAGCCATGAACGGATGCGGACACTCCAGCTATCACCGCGGGCGGCGCTGAGGTGAGTCTGCATCCCGGCCAGACGTTCGCCGGCTATCGCATAGTCCGACGCCTAGGTGCGGGCGGCATGGGTGAGGTCTATCTGGCCGACCATCCGCGGCTGCCGAGGCAGGACGCACTCAAGATCCTCCCCCGGGGCTGTCCGGCGACCCGACGTTCCGCAAACGCTTCACTCGTGAGGCGGACATCGCCGCGACGCTCGACCATCCCGACATCGTGAGCGTTTTCGATCGAGACGAACACGACGGGCAGCTGTGGATCACCATGAAGTACGTCAACGGCACCGACGCCTCGGAGCTGTTGCGCTCGCATCCGCGCGGGCTGCCCGCGGCGGATGTGGTGGCAGTCGTCACCGCGGTCGCCGAGGCTCTCGACCATGCGCATCGTCAGGGACTGCTGCACCGAGACGTCAAGCCCGCGAACATCCTGATCGCGGGCGGCGCACCGGGGTCGTCGAAGCGCCGGATTCTGCTGGCCGACTTCGGCATCGCGCGCCCGATCATCGACGACACACACATCACGTCGACCAACCTGACCGTCGGCTCGATCGCGTACACCTCGCCGGAGCAATTGGCAGGCGGCCCGCTCGACGGCAGAGCGGATCAGTACTCCTTGGCGTGCACCGCCTACCAGCTGCTCTGCGGCGCAACGCCGTTCGCCGACAGCAACGCGGCCATGCTCATTCACCAGCATCTGTCTGTCACTCCGCCGGCCGTCACCGGCAAACGGACCGGACTGTCCGGGCAGGTTGATCGGGTGCTGGCGCGCGCCCTCGACAAGGAGCCCGGACGCCGCTACTCGTCTTGCGAGCACTTCGCCGCCGATCTCGCCGCCGCCCTGCGTTCGTCCCCCTCCGCGAATGCGGGTGGGGCCACCCTGCTCGCACCGTCGGGTTCGGCTCCGGTCGCACCGCGAGCGAACTCACGCGCAGATCTGCCACGTCCGTCCTCGTCTCCGTCGGCCCCGCAGGCCCGTCCGCCGAGCCGACCGGCCCCGGCGGTCCGTCCCGCGCCGGTGCCTGCCTTCCCGCCGTCGGGATACGCTGCGGTGCCGGCGGCGCGGTCGGACGGCAAGGCCACGGCCGCGTTGATCATGGGGGTCCTGTCGCTGACCGTGGGCTGGTGCGGTCTGGGCATACTGCTGGCCCCGCTCGCCATCGTCCTCGGCCTCCTGTCGATGCGCGACAGCGACCGCGCGCCCCTGCCGGCCTCCAACCGGGGTGCCGCGACGGCCGGGGTGATCACCGGCATCGTCGGATTGCTGCTGCTGGTCGGCTTCATAGTGCTCGCCGTCGTGAGCGACAGCAGCTCTGCCTGAGGATCGGCGAGCCCTGCTGTAACCGCTCCCTGAGGTGCGAGCCGGAGCGAGCCTCGAAGGGCTCGGCGACGCATCATCACCGGCCCCTCCAGGCTCGTCGCTACCGCTCCTCGCACCTCAGGGACCGGAAAGAGCGCAACGAGCCGTCGGCGTGGACCTCGATCCGCTCGCCGCGGTCCGTCGAGTCGATGGTGACGGTCGCCAGCGGTTCTCGTCCCGCCGGCAGGATCCGGGCGGTGACCTGGCCGTCGAGGGTGCCGTGGAGTGCGGCCACCACCGTGTCGGTCAGGCGGGTATCCACCTCCGGGTCGCGGGAAACGTCGGGTCCCCAGTCGTCGAGGAGCAGAACGACGACTCCGCGGGACCTGGCCTGCCACGCCGCGGCCCGAATCTGCGGCCCGTCGAGGCCGGGTGCCCGGATACCGTCGCGCAACTGTGCCTCCAGCAGACGGGCGGCACGCACCTCGTCCTCGGCGAAGTCGTGTCGCTCGACGATCGACACGAGCGTCGGGTGTGCGCGTTCCTCGAACTCGACGAGTTGTCGTCCACGGAACTCGGCGGCCGCCGACGCGGCCGCCTCCGCAGCCGCCCGTTCGGCGCTGGCCGCACGGAGCGCATAGATCTGCCGTGTCATCGGACGCAACATCACCGAGAACAACGAGCCCATGATCATGACGGCGTAGCCGGGCACGGTGATGGCCAGGCCCCAGCCTGCCCCCATGCCGACCTGCGCCGCCCACAGCATGGCCACCACGGTGATACATCCGCTGGCGAGCCAGGCCGCGAGCGGGCGTCCGCGCACCGCGAGGAAGGCGAGCACGATGACCGACGCACCGATCGGCGGGCCGGTCTGCATCACGTGGTCGGACGGGTCGGGCAGCGACACCAGGCCGACGGTCGTGGCCAATACGGTCCCGGCAGCGGTGAAAACAGTGTGCCGCAACAGAAGCGGATCGCCGCGGACTCCGAGGACGACGACACCCACACCCGCGAAGAGAAGGAAGGCGGCCGCCAGGCCCACCCACGACAGTGGAGAGTCGATACTGCGGCACGAGTACACCACCACCAGCAGGTAGGCCGCCCCGAAAGCGGCCATGGCGGCGACGAGCGGCGTCGACCGGAGTCCGAAGGTCGCGGTGATGTCCCCGGACTCGGACGCCAGACCTGCACCGGCGGTGGCGATCATGGCCGCTCCCACAGCAATTGCACGGTGGTGCCGCGGCCCGGCCGACTGCTCACCCGGGCGGCGCCGCCGACCTGGACCATCCGCGTACGGATGCTGACCTGGATGCCGAGCCGTCCCGGAGGCGTGGCGTCGGGATCGAATCCGTGACCGTCGTCCACGACCGCCATGCTGATCGCGCCCTCGGTCAGCTGCGCGATGACGGCGCAGTCGGCATCGTCCCCAGCGTGCCGCACCACATTGCGCAGCGCCTCGGCCAACGCTTCGACGACGGCCTGCACGACATACACCGGATACCCGGCGACGTCGCCCCGGGTCGGATCGTCGGCCACGATCTCCACTTCGGCGCGATCGGTCACATCGGCTGCGGCCGAACGTATCCGGCGGATCGCTTCGTCGGGGGCGAGGACACCGGCGTGTTCGGGGTCGCCGCCCTCGGCCAGCCGCGCGATCTCGGCAAGGGCGGAGGACGCCTGGTCGGCGAGCCGCTGGTCGGGGACCCCGGGCTGCACCGCGAGCAGCGAGGCGATGATGCGGTCATGGATGATCCCGTCGAGGCGCGCCTTCTCGACGTCGCGCGCCGCAGTCGCCGCGACCTCGGCGGCACCGCGGTAGGTGTCCTCGCGGGTCTCGTCGAGGGTGCGTCCGGTGCGCACCGCGACCAGCGCCACGGCCAGGAACACGACGGTGAACGCGATGGCCCAGACCATCTCGACGGGCAGGTCGGTGGTGAGCCGCCCGAAACGTCCGAGTTGCTGGGCGGAGCCCACGGCCGCGCACGCCGCGACGAGATTGGCGACCCCCCCACCGCGGATGAACCAGCATCAGCACCATGCTCGGCATGCCCGGGAACACGACGACCCACACCGCCGAGTCTTGCGGGTTGGCCGTGGTCTGTCCGGTCCACGCGACGAACCAGAGGCCGACGGCGAGCAGATAGCACGCGGCGGCGGTCACCGCCAGCGGTGTGAGCCAGGCGGTGCCGGGGCGAAAGCTGTATGCGATGAGCGCGACGCCCGGTCCGATGCACAGGAGCACGCTCAGCGGCGGCCACCACGGCGCCGTGAGATCCGCCGCCTGCCCGATCGTCCCTAGCGACACGAGGAGATAGCCGACGACGCCGGCACCGAGAAATCGGGCGCCGATCCGCTGGACCCGCGCCTCGTCGCCTTCTCCGTCGTCCGAGGAGAACACGGCGAGTGCCTTCGAGCGCAGCCGGTCTCGCAGCCGTGAGCCGGTGGCGTCGGGTGTGGTCCCGTCGGCCGACCGCATGCCGGCCGGGCTGATGACACTCATTGCGCACCACCCTCGCATTCGGCCCTGACCAGGGTCAATCGGCCGTTGGGACTAACCCGAACAGACCACACGCTCACCGCTCGCGGTACAGATGCCAGCCGCGGGCCAACAGCGACACCCCGACCGAACCGTCGGCTGCGGCAGACACAGCTTGTCCGGTAAGCGGGTTGTCGAGTGTCCGGGGCGCATCCCAGCCCGTCATCACCGTGGCCACGGCCGGTGCGTCGGAGACGTTGACCGCGATCAGCCAGCGACTCGGACCGGTGCGCGTCCACGCCACCACCGAGTCCGACGAACCGCGAACCTCGCACAGACACCAGTCGCCCCGCGCGAAGGTGGGCTCGCCGAGCAGACCGAGCAGCGCGCGATAGAACAGCGCCCGGTCGTCGTCGACGGGCTCGTCGGCGAACCTGCCGAGCTGAACCGGAAGCCGTCGACGCCGGCCTTCGATCTGGCCCTGGTGCACGAGGCGCGCGCCGGCTTGGGTGAGGGTGACGACAGCGGCCTGCCGATCGCGCTCACCGAATGCCGACGCGGCGCGCTCCTCGTCGTGGTTCTCGATGAAGCTCACTCGGGTCGCGGGATCGGCTGCGGCCGCCAGCGTGGGCCACAACCGCGGCACGTCGTGTCGCATCGTGTCGTAGAGGGTCTTGTCGTAGCAGTGGTCGAAGCCTTGGCCGATCAGCGCCGGCTCGGTGTCCCAGTAGGCCTCGGCGATGAAACAGAAGCCGGGATGCTCCGCCCGGACGGCGTCGATGAGCTCGGGCCAGTACTCGCTCTGCGGGGACGGCCCTGCCGCCGCACCCCAGGTGCGGGCGAAGATGTCGTTCATCACGAGCATCGCCATATCGCATCGGACGCCGTCGCAGTGCCCGGCGATGTCGAGCACGGTCTCGCGCGCGCGGGCACGCAGATCCGGGTGGAAGGCGTTGACCTGCACGACGTCCCGCCACGCCGGGAAGTAGGGGTCGCGACCGTTGGCCAGCACCGCGCCGTCGACCTCGACATACGACTCGGGTGCGCGATCGAGATCGTCGGCGCTGCCGGTGATGAAGAGCTCCGGGTTCCGGGTCCATGGATGGTCGACGGCGACGTGATTGGGTACGAAGTCGAGGACGAGCCCGATGCCACGCCGTGCCAGTTGTTCTCGCGCGACGGCGAGGCCGGCGTCGCCGCCGAGGCGCGCGTCGACCACGTAGTCGCGCACGCAGTAGGGCGAACCGACCACGTCGTCGTCGGTGAATCCGGGCAACGATTCGGCGAACCAGTGCATCAGCGGTCCGTCGGCCCGGGCGATCGCCACTCCCGCGGCACTGCGCCGCCAGACGCCCATCAACCACACCGCGTCGAAGCCGTTGGCGGCTATGGCATCCCACTCGCGTTCGGGGACCTCGCCCAGCCCGACCTGGCGCCCGGCCGCGTCGGACAACTGCGCCAGCCACGGCCAGGTGTTGATCTCGTAGACGAGCGGCGACGGAGGAAGCTTCACGAGGACATTCAACCCCGGTTGCGCGTCACACGGGAGACGACGAAGTGGCCCGCTCCCCACCGGGGAACGGGCCACTTCGCATGTATCGCGGGAGTCAGACCTTTACTTGGCCTTCTCCATCACCTCGACGAGACGCCAGTGCTTGGTCGCCGACAGCGGGCGGGTCTCCATGATCCGCACACGGTCGCCGACGCCGGCATCGCCGTTCTCGTCGTGGGCCTTGACCTTGGACGTGGTCCGGATGATCTTGCCGTACAGCGCGTGGCGCGTACGATCTTCCAGCTCGACCACGATGGTCTTCTGCATCTTGTCACTGACGACGTAACCGATCCGCTCCTTGCGGCTGTTACGCACCTCAGTCTGGGTTTCGGTCACCTTCTGGTCCTCACTCATGCGTCATCACCATCCGGTCCCGACGCCAGGCCCAGCTCACGCTCACGCATCACGGTGTAGATGCGCGCGATCTCGCGACGCACGGTCCGCAGACGACGGTTGTTGTCGAGCTGGCCGGTGGCCATCTGGAACCGAAGGTTGAACAGTTCTTCCTTCGACTCTTTCAAGCGATCGACCAGATCGGTGTCGGTGAGCTCACGCAGCTCGTTCGCAGCAACTCCGAGTGCCATCAGAACTGCTCCTCTCTGGTCACGATCCGGGTCTTGATGGGCAGCTTGTGTTGCGCGCGGCGCAGGGCCTCGCGAGCGGTGTGCTCATCGGGGTAGGTCATCTCGAACAGCACGCGACCCGGCTTGACCGGGGCGACCCACCATTCGGGCGAACCCTTACCCGAACCCATGCGGGTTTCGGCCGGCTTCTTGGTCAGCGGACGGTCCGGGAAGATGTTGATCCACACCTTGCCGCCACGCTTGATGTGCCGGTTGATGGCGATACGAGCGGACTCGATCTGCCGGTTGGTGATGTAGGCACTCTCCAGAGCCTGGATGCCGAAATCACCGAACGTCACCTTGGTGCCGCCCTTGGCCTGACCCTTCAGGCTCGGGTGATGCTGCTTGCGGTGCTTGACCCGCCGTGGGATCAGCATGAATCAGCCCTCCTGCTTCTCGGTGCCCGCACCAGCAGTGGCCTCAGCAGGAGCTTCCGCCGCACGTCCGGCGTCGGTGCTCGTGGCAGTGGTGCCCGAGGCACCGCTGCGGCGAGGCCGGCTGGGCCGGCGCGGACGACGGTCCTCGGCTGCCGGAGCGGCCGCGGCCAGCTCACGACGTCCACCGACGATGTCGCCCTTGTAGATCCACACCTTCACGCCGATCCGGCCGAAGGTGGTCTTGGCCTCGTGCAGGCCGTAGTCGATGTC